>NZ_JAUORR010000008.1:0-171255 GCF_030547945.1 Photobacterium sp. 1_MG-2023
GCCGAACTCAGACGTGAAACGCAGCAGCGCCGATGGTAGTGTGGGGTCTCCCCATGTGAGAGTAGGACATCGCCAGGTTTGTTTACCCATCTTGGGTGATAGCTCGCATCTTCCGGGACTTGTGATGCTCACGTACTCCAGTACGCTGCGCGTCTCAGTTCGAAATTTGCATCGCATCACGCAAGATGACCGAAACAAAGCAGTGAAATGTAAGACTTTGTTTAGATAGATTTTGCTGGTATAGCTCAGTTGGTAGAGCGCACCCTTGGTAAGGGTGAGGCCCCCAGTTCAAATCTGGGTACTAGCACCACAATTTGTTTAGCGACCATAGCGCTGTGGAACCACCTGATCCCATGCCGAACTCAGACGTGAAACGCAGCAGCGCCGATGGTAGTGTGGGGTCTCCCCATGTGAGAGTAGGACATCGCTAAACACCCTCTTTTAAACCCAGCCTTCGGCTGGGTTTTTTCATATCTGCGATTCTTTAACCCCTCACGACTTCAATTGAACACTCTCTTTCTATTAGTTTTTTTCAATATTAGTACGCTTATCTATAATTCTTTTAATGCGGTATTGCTTGCAGTCATGCGTGATTTTCTATAACTTTTGGGTATCTGGACGTCTAAACATCTTAGCGGAGTGAGAATATGCCCATCAAAATTCCTGATCAATTACCGGCAACTGATATTTTACGTGGTGAAAATATCTTTGTGATGTCCGAAAAACGGGCTGCCAGTCAGGAAATTCGTCCGCTGAAGGTGTTGCTGCTGAATTTGATGCCGAAGAAAATTGAAACTGAAACTCAATTTCTTCGTTTGTTGTCGAATAGCCCCCTGCAGGTTGATGTCGAGTTGCTTCGTATTGATAATCGGCCAACCAAAAATACACCGACTGAGCACTTGGATACCTTTTATCGCCAGTTTGAGATGGTGAAGAACCGTAATTTCGACGGACTGATTGTCACGGGAGCGCCACTTGGTCTGGTTCAGTTTGAGGATGTGCTTTACTGGGAGGAAATTCAGGCCATTTTGAATTGGGCCAAAGGACATGTCACGTCGACCATGTATGTTTGCTGGGCGGCGCAGGCAGGGTTGAAGTTAATGTATGACCTGCCAAAGCGGACCCGGAAAGACAAACTATCGGGTATCTATACACATACCACGCACCATCCACATCATCCGCTGCTGCGTGGATTTGATGATACTTTCCTGGCGCCGCATTCAAGATATGCAGATTTCTCTGCAGATTTTCTGACCCAGCATACCGATCTGGATATTCTGGCGACATCGGAGCAAGCCGGAGTTTATCTGGCGACGACCAAAGATAAGCGAAGCGTCTTCGTGACGGGGCATCCGGAATATGATGCCAAGACACTGCATCATGAATACATGCGTGACTTAGGGGAAGGAATGGAGCCGAACATTCCGGTTAACTACTATCGTGATGACAATCCGGATCATGAACCTTCAGCAAGCTGGCGCAGTCATGGTCATCTGTTATTTTCAAATTGGTTGAACTACTGTGTTTATCAGCAAACGCCTTATGATTTGGACCACTTCTCGGAAGACAAATTTACCAAAGATGATGATTGATATTTACGAGAAATAAAAAAGACCTGCACATTGCAGGTCTTTTTTATTTGGGAGATTTCAGGACCTCGGGTCAGTCTCGGTCTGATTGCTGGCTTGTATACTGTCAGCTTCTTTTTGATTGTGTTTGGCTTCCCATGCTTTGGCTTTCTCTATCATTGGCGTAATTGTCGAACCCTGGATCAGGATAGAGAACACCACCACGGAGTATGTCATGACCAGAATCAGCTCTTTTACGTCGATGTTTTTCTCCGGGATCACAATGACGCCCGCCGGAATCGCCATGGCCATCGCGAGAGCCAGACCACCACGCAAGCCACCCCAGGTGAGGATCTTCACCGATTCCGGGTTGTATTTCCGGAACCGTTTAAAGCCGATGTAAGACAGTTTGACGCTCAGGAAACGCGCCAACAGCACCAGCGGTACTGCGATGACCATCAGCGTCCAGTCCTCTTCGTGAAAACTGAACGACAGCATACTCATTCCGATCAGCAGGAACAGGACACCGTTGAGGAACTCGTCAACAAGCTCCCAGAAGTGATCCAGGTGGTCTTCACTTTCTTTGGAGAAACCAATATAGCGGGTCCAGTTCCCGATCATAATGCCAGACACCACCATCGCAAGTGGCCCAGAGACATGAATAATATCTGCAAACGCATATCCTGCCGTTGGGATGCCCAGTGTCAGCAGCAGTTCCATGGAGTGATCATCGGTGGAACTAATCAAATAGTGGAACAGCAGACCCAGTACGAAACCGTAAGTAATGCCACCGATGGCTTCCTGCAGGAACAGATGACCGACGCCCAGAATGGTTGGCGCTTCATCACCAAACGCAATGGTGAAGAGTGTGACAAAAATGACCAGACCGAAGCCATCATTGAACAGTGACTCGCCCTCAATCTGGGTTGAAATACGGCGGGGGGCGTGTAACTTTTTCACAATCGCTAGGACGGCGATCGGGTCCGTTGGTGAAATCAGTGCCCCAAACAGCAGACAGTAGATCAGGTCAAACTGGATGCCCAGCGTCTGACAAATCCACCATAGCGCGCCCCCGATAAAGAACGTCGAAAAGAGGGTGGCTCCCAAGGCCAGAATTGCAATTTCCCATTTCTGATCTTCAAGATGCGGCAGTTTGATCCCCAATCCCCCGGCAAACAGCAGAAAGCCAAGGATCCCTTTCAGCAGAAAGCTCTCGAAGTCGATTTGTCCCAGTTGTTCAGCAGCAATTTCTTCCAGATGAAACCAGCCATTGTGGCCTGCGATCACAATCCCGAGTGATAAAACAATGGCACCTGCAGTGATGGCAATTGTGGTTTGCATCTTGCCTATTTTGTGGTTAATAAAGGCAATAACCATCGCAGCTGCGGCGAGAAAACAGAGGGTACTGTATACCGACATCCTTGGTCCTCATCTGTTGAAATAGTGTAAAGCAAAAATTGTGACAAAATATAAATGCTCAAGCCCGGGATAGCCATAAAAACTTTGAGCTTATCCTTGAAGAATTAGTTTTCGCAAACGATGTATAGACGTCTAGATTTCCAATCAGGCTGTGATAGGATGTGAACAGCTGATAAGTTTAAGTGTAAGGAAGTAAGCAGTGTCGAAGGGAACGGATAGAATACAACAGCGGTTGAAAGAACAGATCCTGATCATCGATGGTGGCATGGGCACCATGATCCAGAGCTATAAGCTGGAAGAAGAGGATTATCGCGGGGAACGTTTTTCAGATTGGCATTCCGATCTGAAAGGCAATAATGACCTGCTGGTGCTGACGCAACCGCAACTGATTCGGGACATTCATGCAGCCTATCTGGAAGCAGGCGCCGATATCCTGGAAACCAATACTTTCAATGCCACCACCATTGCGATGGCCGACTATGATATGGAATGTCTGAGTGCCGAGATTAATTTCGAAGCGGCCAGACTGGCGCGTCAGGTTGCGGATGAGTGGACGGCAAAAACACCGGATAAACCTCGTTTTGTGGCGGGTGTGCTTGGTCCGACCAACCGGACCTGTTCTATTTCGCCAGACGTCAATGATCCCAGCTTCCGCAATGTCACCTTTGATCAGTTAGTGACTGCTTACGCCGAATCTACCCGAGCCCTGATCCGGGGTGGTTCGGACCTCATCCTGATCGAGACAATTTTCGATACCCTGAATGCCAAAGCCTGCGCATTTGCCGTGGATACTGTCTTCGAAGAGCTTGGGCAAACCTTGCCAGTGATGATTTCCGGTACGATCACTGATGCATCTGGCCGGACACTGTCTGGTCAGACAACGGAAGCCTTTTATAACTCCCTGCGGCACGTGAAGCCGATCTCCTTTGGCCTGAACTGTGCATTGGGGCCGGATGAATTGCGTCAGTATGTGGAGGAGCTGTCCCGGATCTCTGAGTGTGTCGTTTCAGCGCACCCCAACGCAGGCCTGCCGAATGCGTTTGGTGAATACGATCTTGAAGCCGCGGAGATGGCTGAGCATATCCGGGAGTGGGCTGAATCGGGTTTTCTGAATCTGGTCGGTGGCTGCTGTGGCACAACGCCGGAGCATATCCGTGAAATGGCGCGGGTGACTGCAAACGTCAAACCCCGGCAAATTCCTGAACTGACTGTGGCTTGCCGCTTATCTGGTCTGGAACCACTGACGATAGAAAAAGACACCTTGTTTGTGAACGTGGGTGAGCGGACTAATGTGACAGGTTCGGCTCGTTTTCGTCGTCTGATTAAAGAGGAATTGTACGACGAAGCACTGGAAGTTGCCCGTCAGCAGGTTGAAGCCGGTGCGCAGATCATCGACATCAATATGGATGAGGGCATGCTGGATGCGGAAGCAGCCATGGTGCGCTTTCTGAATTTGTGTGCCTCTGAGCCAGAGATTTCCCGTGTTCCGATCATGATCGACTCCTCGAAGTGGGAAATTCTGGAAGCCGGCCTGAAGTGCGTGCAGGGCAAACCGATCGTCAACTCAATCTCACTCAAAGAAGGCAAAGAGAAGTTTGTTGAGCAGGCCAAACTGATCCGTCGTTATGGTGCGGCGGTGATTGTGATGGCTTTCGATGAAGTGGGCCAGGCAGATACCCGGGAGCGGAAGATAGAGATCTGTACCAAAGCCTATCGCGTCCTGGTTGATGAGGTCGGCTTCCCGCCGGAAGATATTATCTTTGACCCGAATATCTTTGCAGTCGCGACCGGAATTGAGGAGCACAACAACTACGCGGTGGACTTTATTGAAGCGGTTGGTGACATCAAGCGGACGTTGCCGCATGCCATGGTCTCCGGGGGCGTGTCGAACGTGTCGTTCTCATTCCGTGGAAACGAGCCGGTTCGTGAAGCCATTCATGCTGTGTTCCTGTATCACTGCTTTAAGAATGGGATGGATATGGGCATCGTGAACGCCGGTCAGCTGGCGATTTACGATGATTTGCCGGAAGAGCTCCGGGTGGCTGTGGAAGATGTGGTGCTCAATCGACGAGATGATTCGACCGAGCGCCTGCTGGATCTGGCTGAAAAATACCGGGGCACCGGCGAAGCCGTTGAAGATAAAACTGCCGCAGAATGGCGAAGCTGGCCCGTCGAGAAGCGTCTGGCACATGCATTGGTGAAAGGGATCACTGAGTTCATTGTCGAAGATACGGAAGAAGCCCGCCAGAACGCCAGCAAACCGCTGGAAGTGATTGAAGGTCCGCTGATGGCGGGGATGAATGTGGTGGGTGACCTCTTCGGTGAAGGGAAAATGTTCCTGCCACAGGTGGTGAAATCTGCCCGCGTGATGAAACAGGCAGTGGCTTACCTGGAACCTTATATCAATGCCGAGAAGCAATCTGGCAGCAGTAACGGAAAGATCCTGCTCGCGACGGTGAAAGGGGATGTTCATGATATCGGGAAGAATATTGTCGGTGTCGTTCTGCAATGTAATAACTTCGAAATCATTGACCTCGGCGTCATGGTTCCGTGCGACAAAATCCTGAAAGTGGCCAGAGAAGAGAAGGTCGATATTATCGGCCTCTCCGGGCTGATCACGCCTTCACTGGATGAAATGGTGCATGTTGCCAAAGAAATGGAGCGGCAGGGTTTTGATCTGCCTCTGCTGATTGGCGGGGCCACAACCTCCAAGGCCCATACCGCCGTCAAAATTGAGCAAAACTACCATGCCCCTGTTGTTTATGTTTCAAATGCCTCGCGTGCTGTCGGGGTCTGTTCGGCACTCTTGTCCGAGAGGCAGCGACCGGCCTTCGTTGAACGTCTGGATCAGGAATACGAGGTGGTTCGTGAGCAGCATGCCCGTAAGCGTCCGCGCAGCGCGCCCGTGAGTCTGGAAGCGGCCCGTGAAAATAAAGTAGCTATCGACTGGCAGGCGTACGCGCCCCCAGTGCCAAAAAAACCGGGCATCCATGTTTTCAAAGATTTTGATATCGCAACCCTGCGCCGTTATATCGATTGGACGCCATTCTTCATGACCTGGTCGCTGAGTGGCAAGTATCCGACGATTCTGCGCCATGAGGTGGTGGGTCAGGAAGCACAGCGCTTATTTGATGATGCCAATCAGCTTCTGGACGAGATTGAGGCAACTGGCAGCATCAAGGCGAATGGGGTATGCGGTCTGTTTCCCGCCAACAATATTGGCGATGACGTTGAAGTGTATACCGATGAAACCCGGACAGAAGTGTTCACGACACTGCGTGGTCTGCGTCAGCAAACCGAAAAAACCAAAGGGCCGAATTACTGTCTGTCCGATTACATTGCGCCGAAGGACAGCGGTAAAGCCGACTGGATTGGTGCCTTTGCCGTAACCGGCGGAATTGGTGAGTATGAGATTGCCGAGCAGTTCAAGGCAAAGGGCGATGATTACAATGCCATCATGATTCAGGCGGTGGCTGATCGTCTGGCTGAAGCCTTTGCGGAATGCATGCACGAGCAGGTTCGTAAGGAAATTTGGGGCTATGCACCGGATGAAAACCTGGCCAATGACGATCTGATCCGTGAAAAGTATCAGGGGATTCGTCCGGCACCGGGGTATCCGGCTTGTCCTGAGCATACGGAAAAGGGCGAGATCTGGACACTGCTGGATGCAGAAACCAATACGGGAATGAAGCTGACTGAAAGCTTTGCGATGTGGCCCGGGGCGGCTGTTTCAGGCTGGTATTTCTCTCATCCGGAATCCCGCTATTTTGCCGTGGCGCAGATTCAGCGCGATCAGATGCTGAGTTATGCGGCGCGCAAAGGCTGGGATGAGACGGAAGCCGAGAAATGGCTGGGGCCAAATCTTTAAACTGTGTTGGTAAGGCTTCTTGAATCGGAAGTTTTGCGGCAGTTTAGGAAATCAGAAAGGGCGCTGAAAGCGCCCTTTTTCGATCGCAGTGGTGCTGAGAATTACTCAAAGATCTTGCGATGCAGATTCTGGGCAATCGGTAGCGCGTGCTCAGTTTTGACCAGGAAACACAGGTTATGTGGGCTGGCGCCGTAGCAAATCATCCGCAGCTTATATTCTTCCAGTGTATTGAACACCTTGCTGACTGAACCTGCGGTCTGACTCATGCGGTTTCCGATCAGAGAGATCAGGCACAGCTCCTGTTCTATCTCAACACGGCACAGCTCGCTGAGCGCTGCATGTGCTCCCGGAGGCAGCGTTGGCGCGCCGCCGCCTGTGTCAGTCTGATCCATGGTCAGAGACACGCTGACTTCAGAAGTCGAAATCAGATCAACCGATACTTTGTGTTCCGCCAGAATCCGAAAGACCTCAGCCAGAAAGCCGTAGGCATGGAACATGTTCAGGCTGGTCAGGGTAATCAGGGTCTGGTTGTTGCGCAGTGCCAGCGCACGAAACAGGGGCGCATCACTCACTGTTTTACGGATCCAGGTGCCACCTTGTTCCGGGGCTTTCGATGAGCCGACAAAAACGGGGATCTGGCGACGAACGGCTGGGATCAGCGTCGATGGATGCAGAATCTTGGCACCAAAGTTTGCCATTTCAGAGGCTTCGCTGAAGCTGATTTCTTTGATTGGCGTGGCTTTGGGCGCGATACGCGGGTCAGTCGTGTACATGCCCGGGACATCAGTCCAGATCTCCAGCGTACCTGCATCAATGGCTTCAGCCATCAGTGCGGCACTGTAGTCACTGCCGCCACGGCCCAGCGTGGTTGTCCGGCCCAGCTCATCACTGCCGATAAAGCCTTGTGAGACCACAATTTGATTGTGCAGCAGCGGTAACAGGTTTTCTTCACTCAACTGGCGAATCATCTCGGGTTCCGGGCTGGCTTTGCCAAACCGGCTGTCCGTCCGCAGAACTTCACGAATATCGTAACGGACGGCATCCGCACCCATTTCGCACAGAATTTGTGTAAACAGATAGGTCGACAGCAGTTCGCCATTCGCAACCAGCTGATCGGTCAGCTCTGCTGATTTATGCTCAGCAGCCTTATCCGCCAGTGCTGCGACCTGATCCAGCAGCGCGTGGACGGCGCTTTCAATGGTTTCAGGTTGCTGTAAATCCGCCAAGACGCTCTGGTGAATGGCGCGCAGGCGCTCCATCAGGCTAGTGCGGTGTTCAGCATCGGCAACGCCGTTGGCTAATTCGACCAGAATATTGGTCACACCGGAACAGGCACTGATCAAAACCAGCTTGGTTGTTGGATTTTGAATGACAATCTTGGCACTACGGCTCATTGCAATGAAATCAGCCACACTCGTGCCGCCAAATTTTGCGACAGTGATTTCAGCGTTCAACGCTGAAGAAGAAATTACAGGGCTCAATGTGATCTCCCACTTAACAAAGCGTAAACATGGGGCAAAATTTGGGGAATCTTTCCGACTTGATGTCAGAAGAGCCTATCGGCGAGACATGAAAAGACAGCTGCGACCAGAAGCTCTCCACCTGTGCTTGATGCTGCAGGTGACAGCCAGAAGGATTCAACCTTCAAAGCCGATACGGCAAGCCCCCTGTCTTACCGTATCTCGGCGTTGCTCCCCCTCTCTATGGTGCTTTGGGGTGGGGCCCCGCCGCATAGATACCTGGATAACGCGCCTCTTCCGTTTTCACCTGAAAAAGAGATTTCAGGGTGAACAAAAATTGCCCTTATTGAATAGGAGCCGGGGGGCTTTGTCAATGCCTGAATGCATTTTTCTGTGTCGGGATTGTTACAGACTTTGCATAAATTTCTACGCTCGGTTTCTGTCCGGATGCATTCTGGTATGCTCCTTGGGGATAGCGCCAAAACACTATCGTTGCCAATAACTTTGAATGCGTTGATAAAAAAGGATTACTGCGCATTTTGATGGAGAAACCTCATGACAGTTCAGAGTTTTTACCCGCCACAACGCACCCTGATGGGACCCGGCCCGTCGGATATTTATCCTCAGGTCTTACAGGCGCTCAGCCGTCCGACGTTGGGCCATCTTGACCCATTGTTTGTCGGGATGATGGACGAGCTGAAACAATTACTTCAGTACGCATTTCAAACCACCAACCCGTTTACGATTGCCGTTTCGGCACCGGGCAGCGCCGGAATGGAAGCCTGTTTCGTCAACCTGGTTGAGCCGGGTGATAAAGTTATTGTTTGCCGAAATGGCGTTTTTGGCGAGCGGATGCGCGAAAATGTTGTGCGTTGCGGTGGTGAAGCGGTGCTGGTGGATACAGACTGGGGTAAACCGGTTGACCCTGCTGCGGTTGAGGCGGCACTGAAAGCGCATCCGGATGCGAAAATTCTGGCATTTGTGCATGCGGAAACCTCAACCGGCGCACTCAGTGATGCTGAAACCTTGTCCAGGCTGGCGCGTGCGCACGGTTGCCTGACAATTGTGGATGCAGTGACGTCACTGGGCGGTGTGCCGCTGAAAGTTGACGAATGGCAATTGGATGCTGTGTATTCCGGCAGCCAGAAATGTTTGTCCTGTGTGCCGGGTCTGTCGCCGCTGACCTTCTCACCACGTGCGATTGAAAAAATCCAGCAACGCAAAACGCCGATTCAGAGTTGGTTTCTGGATCAAAGCCTGGTGCTGGCGTACTGGAGTGGTGAAGGTAAACGCAGCTATCACCATACCGCACCGGTTAACAGTTTGTATGCACTTCACGAAGCGCTAGTTCGCTTGCAAAATGAAGGTCTGGAAAATGCGTGGCAGCGTCATGCCGACATGCATCAGGCGCTGAAGGCAGGGCTGGAAGCCATGGGCATTCGGTTTGTGGTGGATGAAGCGAGTCGCTTACCCCAGTTGAACGCGATCTATATTCCGGAGGGCGTCGATGATGGTTTGGTTCGTCAGACACTGCTGGAAAAATACAACCTTGAAATTGGCGCGGGTTTGGGAGCGCTTGCCGGTAAGGCGTGGCGTATTGGACTGATGGGCTATGGTGCCCGTCTCGAAAATATTGCGCTGTGTCTGAAAGCACTGGAAGACGTGTTGCAGCCAAAGCAGTAACAGCTTGCCTGTCAAACAACGGCTGCCTTGGCAGCCGTTTTTGTTTCCGGTTTATTCTGGCTGCGCTACCGCTGCCAAATCGGGCTCAGCCGCCGGTAAGGTGGGCACTTTCAGGACGGGCAGGGCAGCATCACTGAAATCCTGTCCGGGGAACAGGAACATGGCTTCTTCTCTGACATGCGCTGCCATGCTGGCTTGCCCTAACGCCTGATGGGCAATGATCAGAAACTGATACAGGATGGGTCTGGGAATCTCCTGTGCTTTTTGAGCTGCCCAGCGAATAAAGCTTTGGATCTGCTCTGGATGATTCTGTGCAATCCCGTTTTTCAGCTGGCTCTGGTACAGATCCCATTCATACCTGTGTTGCCAGCTCCAGGTATTATTCACTTTTTCTAAAGCCGTCTGATCCGGCGGAACGGTTGTTTCGAAACGGGTGAGCATGGCCCCTGAGTACAGGGTTGTCAGCATGAAGGCACTGACACCTGCGGGCAACAGGATGGCACTGAATCGAAAGGGTTTGTGAAACCGCAGCGACTGTTTGAAATATTTGGCACTCAGTGCATCAATCCAGTACAGCAGGACAATGAAAATGACCCAGTGGGCCAGTGAGTGATAAAACGGGTATTCAAGCTGAGTATGCAAAGTGATTGGGAAAATCAGTGCGACCAGTGCCAGCTGAGTGTTCGCCGGCGCTCGCCGGATCTTTGCCAGAACCGCAGTGGCAGCAAGCAGAAGCCCCAGCAGGGGAAGAATACCGCCTTCACTGGCCCAGAACAGCAGCTCATTATGGGGATGATCCAAGCCAGGTAACCCATAGGGCTGAGACGGATCGGCCTGATGCCATTGAGCGGTTTGCAGCATATAAGCAGCTTCAAAATTACCGTAACCCACGCCCCGCATTGGTGCATGCTGGAACATTTCTGTCACTTGCGGGTAGATGATGGCGCGCGCACTTTCCAGCGAGACCCTGCCCGGTTGCGGGGCCCAGGACAGCATATCGGTCAGGTTCCAGGCCAGACTGAGTCCTAAAGCGACCATCAGCAGCCACAGGCGCCACTGCACACGGGCGGCAAATTGCAGGAGATAGGGCAGAATGAGTAATGTGCCAATCACGGCGGCGATCCAGCCGGTGCGTGAGCTCAGGACGACGAGCATGGGGATCACGGCCACGGGCGTGAAGAGTAACCCCAGATGCGGAAAGGCCCAGCGCCCCTGAATCATTGGCTGGCGTGCCATCAGATAGGCTGAAAGCACCAGACCGGTTGCCAGAAAGCTGGCCATCACATTGGGCTGCTGAAAAATACCGTAAGGCCGATTGACCACCGTATCGTAGCCAATTCCGTTTTCCGGGCTGATCCAGATGAACATGTACCAGGCCAGCGCCGTCTGCAGCCAGACGGCTTTCAGAATCAGCCACAGAATCTGCTGACGTTGTTTCTGGCTGAAAGCAAACTGCTGCAGGGCAACAAAAAACAGCCATCCTGCCCAGAGTGCGAAGAGCCGGTTCGCGGCCCCTGCGGGGGAGGCTTCGGGATAGAAAACGGGCAGCGTGAGCATCACACAGCACAGAAAGAAAACCAGCGTCAGCCGGGAATAACGCAGTATTTTTTGTCGGCTGACTTCCAGCAGGCCGATAGCAATTGCGAAGCTGAACGGGATCCAGCTGCTGACATTGAACGGCAACATCAGCCCTGAACCGCCCTGATTGTGCTGAAAATAATGCATGTTCAGCAAAAACAGAAATGTCAGCGTCAGCAAGAAAGGCCGAGTCAGCGGCTTGCTTATCGTTGCAGCGGCCAGTCGGGTGCCCCGTAAAAGAATAACAGTCACGTTGTCCGATCCCTCGGCTAATCAACAGTTCAGTCAGGCTGAGCGCACAGCCTGACCAACAAGGTTATTATTATGCCTGCTGTGCCGCGGACAACGCGGGCAGCAGTGGTTTGAGGAAACGGGCGGTATGCGATCCCGCGACTTCAGCAACTTGCTCTGGTGTACCGGTCGCGATAATTTCACCGCCGCCACTGCCACCTTCCGGCCCCAGATCAATGATCCAGTCTGCCGTTTTGATGACATCCAGATTATGCTCGATCACGACGATGGTATTGCCGTGATCCCGCAGTCGGTGCAGTACGCTGAGAAGCTGCTGGATATCGTGGAAGTGCAACCCTGTGGTTGGTTCATCCAGGATATACAGCGTTTTGCCGGTATCACGCTTGGACAGTTCCCGCGCCAGTTTCACCCGCTGGGCTTCACCGCCGGACAACGTCGTCGCCGCCTGACCCAGTCGGATATAGGATAAGCCGACATCCATCAGGGTTTGCAGTTTTCTTGCGATTGCGGGCACAGGATCAAAGAATGTCCGGGCGTCCTCAACGGTCATGTCCAGCACTTCATCGATGCTTTTGCCTTTGTATTTCACTTCCAGAGTCTCGCGGTTGTAGCGCTTCCCTTTACAGCTGTCACAAGGCACATACACGTCCGGCAGGAAGTGCATTTCCACTTTAATTACCCCATCGCCCTGACAGGCTTCGCAGCGGCCGCCTTTGACATTAAAGCTGAACCGGCCCGGTTTATAACCCCGGGAGCGGGATTCCTGTGTGCCGGAGAAGAGTTCGCGGATTGGGGTGAAAATACCGGTATACGTGGCCGGGTTTGAACGTGGTGTCCGGCCAATTGGGCTCTGGTCGATATCAATGACTTTGTCGAAATGATCCAGGCCCTGAATGTCATCATATGGCGCAGGCTGGCCGGTGGTGGCGCCGTTTAGTGCATGATGGGCAATTTTGAAGAAGGTATCGTTGATCAGTGTGGATTTACCGGATCCGGACACCCCGGTGACGCAGGTCAGCAGACCCACAGGGATCGACACATCCACTTGTTTCAGGTTGTTGCCACTGGCTCCTTTCAGATGAACGACTTTCTTCGGATCCATGGCGATCCGTTCTGCCGGGACTTCAATCTGCATTTTGCCGCTCAGATAGTGGCCTGTCAGCGAATCCGGTGATCGGAGAATATCGTCGAGCGATCCTTCGGCAATCACCTGTCCGCCGTGCACGCCGGCACCCGGGCCGATATCGATGATGTAATCAGCGCTGCGAATCGCATCTTCGTCGTGCTCGACAACCAGCACGGTATTGCCCAGATCCCGAAGCCGGGTCAGGGTATTGAGCAGGCGTTCATTATCGCGCTGGTGAAGGCCAATGGAAGGCTCATCCAGCACATACATGACCCCGACGAGACCGGCGCCAATCTGGCTGGCCAGACGGATCCGCTGTGCTTCACCACCGGAGAGCGTTTCTGCACTGCGCGACAGGTTGAGGTAATTCAGACCGACGTTGACCAGGAAGGTCAGACGGTCGTTGATTTCTTTGAGGATCTTATCTGCAATCTGCGCGCGCTGGCCTTCCAGCTTCAGCTCAGTAAAGAAATGAAGCGCCTGACTGATGCTCATCTCACTGACCACTGGCAGGTTGGTGCTGTCGATAAAGACATGGCGTGCTTCTTCGCGCAGACGGGAACCCTGACAACTGGCACACGGCTTGGTAGAAATATACTTGGCCAGATCTTCCCGAACCGCATTGGATTCTGTTTCACGATAACGGCGTTCCATATTGTTGAGGATCCCCTCAAACGGATGACGCCGGACCGTGACATCGCCGCGATCATTGATGTACTTGAACTCAATATTCGTGGTGCCTGAACCTTGCAACAGGACTTTCTGGATTTTCAGGGAGAGATCGCCAAACGGAGCTTCGACATCAAAACCGTAATGTTCAGCCAGTGAACTCAGCATCTGAAAATAGTAGTAATTGCGTTTGTCCCAGCCGCGAATGGCACCGCCAGACAGGCTGAGCTCATCATTCTGGACGACACGGGAAGGATCAAAGTATTGCTGAACACCGAGGCCATCGCAGGTCCCGCAGGCACCGGCCGGGTTATTGAACGAGAACAGGCGCGGTTCCAGTTCACGCATACTGTAGCCGCAGTGAGGACAGGCAAAGTTGGCTGAGAAAATCAGCTCCTCCATGTCGCCTTCATCCATCGGGCTGACAACGACAGTACCGCCGGACAGCTCCAGCGCTGTTTCGAAAGACTCGGCCAGACGCTGCTGCAGATCATCCCGGACTTTAAATCGATCCACCACAACTTCAATGGTGTGTTTTTTGTGTAATTCCAGCGTTGGTGGATCGGACAGATCGCAGACTTCACCATCGATCCGGGCACGGATATAGCCCTGTGCCGCCAGGTTGGCTAGGGTTTTCAGGTGCTCGCCTTTCCGTTCTTTAACGATCGGTGCGAGCAGCATCAGCTTACTGCCTTCCGCTAGGGTCAGCACTTTGTCGACCATCTGGCTGATCGTCTGTGCCGCGAGTGGGACATCGTGTGTCGGACAGCGCGGCTCCCCGACACGGGCAAAGAGCAAACGAAGGTAGTCGTAGATTTCTGTGATGGTCCCCACGGTCGAGCGCGGGTTGTGCGAGGTTGATTTCTGCTCGATGGAGATCGCCGGAGACAGACCTTCAATGTGGTCGACATCCGGTTTTTCCATCAGAGACAGAAACTGGCGGGCATAAGCCGACAGAGATTCAACATAGCGGCGCTGACCTTCGGCATACAGGGTATCGAATGCCAGAGATGATTTGCCCGAACCCGACAGGCCGGTGATCACGATGAGCTTATCCCGGGGGATCGTCAGGTTAATATTTTTGAGATTGTGGGTGCGCGCACCCCTGACTTCGATCTTATCCATAATTGCAGTTATCAGCGCTTGAATAAATAGATTTGCATTATTGCATAGCCCTGAGGGCCTTAAAAGACTTGACTGTATAAAAACACAGTGCTTTGATCGTCTTTTGTGCGACCGGTCAGGCGGTGGGAAGCGTGATGTTACCCTATGCCTGTGGGGGCGCGCCATGTTAAACTTGGCGATTAAGTATAAACTTTGAATCAGAGAAGGGTGTCAGGATTGGCAGCCTCAACAGCGAAAACCTGGAGTGAACTATGGCCAGTCGTGGCGTAAATAAAGTGATCCTGGTGGGTAACTTAGGACAAGATCCTGAAATCCGTTATATGCCGAACGGCGGTGCAGTCGCAAATATCACCATCGCGACTTCTGACAGCTGGCGTGATAAAGCCACCGGCGAACAGCGTGAAAAGACAGAATGGCACCGTGTGGCGCTGTTCGGCAAGCTGGCTGAAGTGGCTGGTGAGTACCTGCGTAAAGGGTCTCAGGTTTACATTGAAGGTCAGCTGCAAACCCGTAAGTGGCAGGATCAAAACGGTCAGGATCGCTTTACGACCGAAGTGGTTGTTCAGGGCTTCAACGGTGTGATGCAAATGCTGGGTGGTCGTCAGGGCGGCGGCCAGGGCGCGCCAATGGGCGGTCAGCAGCAGCAGGGTGGCTGGGGACAACCACAGCAACCACAACAGCAGCAACCGAAACAGCAGCAAAACTACGTGCCTCAGCAGCAGTCTGCACCTCAGCAGTCTCAGCCGCAGTACAATGAGCCGCCAATGGATTTTGACGACGATATCCCGTTCTGATCCAGACAATCGACTGATTGTATTTGCGAAGAAGCCTCTGATGATTCAGGGGCTTTTTGTTTTCTGGTGTTGTTACAGGAACAGCCGATGCAGTTGGTATGGCTGGCGGTGACAAAACTGTGATGTTCTCGTGAAGTCGGTGTGATACAGCCAAGTAAGTGTTTAGGGCTGTGATAAAGTCAACGAGTTGCAGGTAGTCTTGAGACGGAACATGAAACTCGTCAGAAAAACACAGTTACGCGCGCAGGATGCGACTTCAGAACAGCATGATGAAGTCGCCTTGTTTGAGTTGCAGCGTGATCAGGCCGCCAGATACACCGTGGTGGTTCGTCGCTATTACCGTGGCGCTATCCTGAAAGAAACCCAGAAAACACAGGAACCTGTTGATTTGGCACGGGCCGAAAAAGTGTTTGATTCTGTGGTGGTTGCGAAAGTGAATCAGGGGAATGTGGTGCCGGATCGGACAGCCCGTGCGACTGAGCACAGGCCAGTGAATCTGGGGCGACGGATTATGCTGGAGAAAAATCCGGCGCACAGGGCCCGGCAAATCTGGCGTCTGCCGCCGGAGAAAGATCCGGATATGGCATTCATGGTTGCCGGTTATCTGGGCCATGATGTGTGGCGCCACGATTACAGTCTTTTATGGACGCTGGGCCGAATTGGCTCATCCCAGAATATCGCCATGATCCGGCCTTATCTGCGGCACAGTCATCCGGTACTGGCCGGGCTGGCGCTGGAAGTGATCCTCAGCCTGACGGAACCTGAAGCGCGAGAACAGAGTTATCTGGCCATCACGGGGCAGAGCGAACGGCTTGAGCCGGATTTGCTCCGTGAGGAGGTCCGCGCTTTTTGCGCATTGTCGCGGTCTGCGGCTGCCGAGCAGCCGATCAATGATTTGCTGAAACAAGCGTATCTGCAGGCTTTATTTGATCCGGCTCTGCGACAGGCTCTGCTGGCGCTGCTGCCGGATATTCCACTGTGTCCCGGTGCATTCAAAGGGATGCGCTATCTGCTGAAAATGAGTGAATTTCGGCTGGATGCTGATTTCTACGCGGTGTTGAATCTTCGGGTGGAAAACAGAAAGGCGTTTTTCATTCGGGACTGGCAGTATCATTACACCCCGGAAGCGGGCCGGATGCATGTTCAGGAGGAACTGGCATCTGAGAAAGCCCGGTTGGCTTATTCTCAGAAAACACGCCACTACCTGATGACCCGGTGCTGGCGGACACTCAGGCAACTGGGCGCTATGGGCAGCGCGTATTATACCGTGATGGCTGAATCGCTGCTGCTGGGTTACTGCGATACCGAACACGGTTTGCCGGTTGCGAAGTCACCGATTCTGAATGCCATCATCCGGACGCAGGATCCCCGTTATCAGAAAAATGCACGTGGGATCTGGCGTGAATGCCCGGATGTTTCGTTTGCAGGACGGGGCGAAGCTTTCCCGCATTTGTGGGATCAGGCACCGTCATCTTTGGTCAACATTGCCACGCATAGCCGCTGCGAGGCGGTTTCAGATTTTGCGATCCGTGCCTTGTCTGACAGTCACGAAGCTTGTCAGTCGTTGCCCAGAGCCACACTGATTGCGCTGGCCCTCAAACCGTATTTCGCAGCGCAGCAGTTTGCGCTGGAATGGCTGGCGGTGGATGTGGCGCGTGAGCCGCTGACGAGTGAAGAGCTATTCACACTGCTGAGCAGCGATGTGGCTGCGGTGAATGAGTTTGCGCTTGCGCAGCTGAGCCTGAAGCGCGACTTGCGCAGTGACACGCCATTGCTGGCATCTTTGCTCTGCGTGAACAGTGCGCCATTCCATCACTGGCTCAGCAGTGAATCGGCCCGATCCGCATTGGCTTATCTCGATCAGAATCGCCTGCTGGATGATTGCCTGTCCTGTTTTATCGCCACCGATCTGAGTCAGCACCAACATTTACCCGATGTGTTTGCCTGGTTGCAACAGACTTGCGGCAGTGCGTTTGCACGATTGACCTTGGCACAGATTGAGCCCTTGCTCCGGTCCGGTTGTCCGGCAAAACTCTGGCTGGGTTGCAAATGTCTGGACGTGATGCCGATCCGCTACAGCGACATCAGGCCTGATATTCTGGACATCATTCACAGTGCGGCATCGGAAGAGATCCGTGCGTTCAGCATTGTATTGCTCAAGAAACTGACCCCGGATGATTTGGCGTCACGGCTGGATACATTACTGGCATTACTCACGCAAAGCGCCCCGCCAGCGCAGGAAGCGATTCTGGCCGTCCTGACGGTGTCGATACAATCGCGTCCCAATCAACGGGAACATCTGTTCGAACAGGTGCTGCAATTGCTGCACCGCCGAAAACTCGATCAGAGGCTCCAGCAGCAGCTGGCTGAATTTCTCCGACAGCAGTTTGACCGGGCACTTCAGCAAAATCATCAGGATGCACTCTGGTTGCTGGCAACCGCGAGATCAGAGCTGGTTCAGTCTGAAGCCGTCATCTATTTAGAAGCGGGGGCTGCCCGTGCGCTGTCCGGCGACCAATGGTTCCGCCTGCTGTCGAGTCCGACGGCTGGGCTCAGGGCGCTGGCGCAGGCCTATTTTGAGCGCGATCCGGATGCGCTCCGAACACATCCCGACGGGTTACTGCCAGTTCTGGAAAGCGCCTGGGCGGATACACAAGCGTTCGGTTTTACGTTTTGTGAACAGCAGATGCAGCGGGAAGACTGGCCGGCAGAACAGATTATCGCGGTGTGCGACAGCGTCGAGACAGAGGTTCAGTTGTTTGGCCGTGGCCTGCTCGAGCGTTATTTTGAGGCTGCGGACGGGCAGCATTATTTACTGCATTTGAGCCAGCATCCGTCGCCGCTGGTGGAAGACTTTGTCAGTGCGCTGCTGCCGGACTATGCCGCAGGAAATGAAGCCATGATTCTGGCGCTCCGACCCTATTTCCTGTCTGTTTTATCCCGTGTTAATACAGGTCGTCAGGCCAAAGACCGGGTGTTGCAGTTCCTGAGTGAACAGGCAGCCAGCACTCCTCAGATCCGCGATATGGTCTGCGCGTTGCTGACACGGTTGTCGCTGACGTCTGTGCACAAAGACAAAGCAGCTTATCTCAAGCTCATGATGCACTTAACGCAAGCACACGAAGCGGTGGATTTACCCGCCCGAATCAGAATGCGTCCGGTTCGCCAGCCGGCTGAACGCAAGGAGTAACCATGGAAGTCACTTATCGTTATGCCCGCCAGTCTCAGGTGGGCTCTGGCCGTCAGCATGCGGAAATGACCTTTGCGCCGGACTTGTCCCGCCCGCCAACATTCTTTGTCGGGGAACTGAAAGACAAGCGACGTTTCCGGGAGGCGATTTCCTGTCTGCATCAGGTGGTGATCTCGGACATGCGATTCCAGCCCAAGAACCGCGATGACTATCAGCGCTGGCTGGCCGGCGAGGAATCGCGGCTGTTGGCAGAATTCGGCGAAGTCGCCGAGAGTCACCGAAAGGAGCGTCAATCCGTTCAGGAAGAGCTGGCAGCAATGAAGGCTCAGGCCGATGCGGTGATGGGACCTTTTTACAAAGCGCAGGCAAAATATTTTAATTACCTGTACAAGCAGGATCTGGATGCCTGGTATGTGCTGGACCCGGTGATCACCGTGCACCCGGATCAGGTGTTTTTTGAGTGCTTCTCGGAAGATGAATCCAGCTACGGCAAATTGAGTTGTCGTTATGATGTTTTCGAACACGTGACTGATCAGGCCTTTGGCACCACAAATATTGATTATTCGCAGGGGTTATATCAGGCGTTTCAGAAGATCCGGGATTACCGCACCACATTTCTGAAAATTGATCCGGAAGGGTTTCAGATTCAGACGTCTGGCGGAGGCGGCTTTGACGAGAAAAAGATCGATCTGCCTGAAAGCTGGGTGCGGGGTTTTTTGCAGGTGAGTTCAGCGATGACTCTGCCGATGGTGAAACTGCGCTTGCAGCCGATGGATATTCACAACCTGTGTCTGCACCTGAAGCGGAAAAAAGAAGACATCGGACCGCGGGCCATGAAGTTTGTTCTGCAACCGGGACAGCCCATTCGTGTGATCATGGAACCCTGGAATGATGTCCTGCAATTTGATCGCTCTATTTATCAGGGCGAAACCCCGCAGACGATCCGGATCTGGGGGCGGCGCCGTCTCTTGATTCTTGAACGTCTGCTTCCGGTAGCGGACGCGTTTGATGTGTTTCTGATGGGGGATGGTTTCCCTTCGTTTTATGTGGCACATCTCGGCCCAATGTCGTTCACCCTGGGCCTGTCTGGCTGGAGTGCCAATGACTGGTCCAGATCCGGAAATTTTGATCTGCTGGCACCGAGAGAAGCGGTGGATGCGCTGACCCGTCAACGGGTGTATGACCTGCTGGCAGCCCGCCATCTGGAAAGCGCGCCGCGACTGGCAGCTCAACTCAACCTGGATCTGAGTGTCGTGAAATCGGCGCTGGCGCAGTACAGTCAGTTAGGTCTGGTGCTTTATGACATCGAAATGGACGTTTACCGGATCCGTCAACTCTACAACACGCCGGTTGATCTGGAAGCGGTTCGTTTCAGGAACGACAGAGAGCGAAAGGCGGCGAACTTTGTTCAGGCCCGTTTGGTGTCGCCGGGAGCGATGCGTCGTGGCGATCGGGGAGCGGAGTTGTCGGGCAGTGTGATGGACAATGGCCGGGAGCATCAGGTCCAGCTGACCATCGATTCGGATCAGCGTCTGATTCAGGCGCAGTGTGAGTGTTCCTTCTCGCGCCAGCATCAATTGCGTCAGGGGCCCTGTGAGCACATGCTGGCGTTGCGGCTTCATTGTGCCGGAGAGGCGCTGTGATGACCCGATTTCCTGAATCCGGCTCACTGAATGCCCAGTTGCCGGTTGCCTTGCGATGTCAGATGCATACAATGCGGTGTTATGGCAGCGTGGCTCCGGAACCTTGCATCGCGAATGGTGGAGCGCCATTCTGGTGGAAAGACTACCCACGCGTCACTGGCCCAATCTTAACTGGGCCGCACAGTCACCTATATCGCTATTGCGGTTTGACTTCGCAGAAGTCAACGAGCGACATAGGTAACGTGCGGCATCGAGTTGATTGCACCAGTACTGAGAACTCTTCGAAGGAAGCGGCCGCGCTGCCAACCCTCTTCCGACTTTCTATTCAGCCCCTCACTGCATGGGCTTCTGTTCAGTTGCGACCAGTGGTATCCCGCCATGTCTGATTCAAATAAGCACCAATCGGCGGAGACCGTGCAGGATCCGTCTCCGAAACTGACCCGTCAGCAAATTTATGATCGGATTCGTCAGTCCAGCAAAGATGACTATATCCTGCGTGAAATGATCCGGCTTGGATTCTGGAAATCTGATGAAGATCAACCCAGCCTGACGGAACGCTTTGTGGCCAAACGCACAGCGCTGATAACCCGGCTGCGGACGCTGACCCAACTGGACAGGCTCTACAGCGACCCGGAGAAGGCGTTGGCCGCCATGCACAAGGCCCGTAAAAAGGCTGCGCTGGAAAAACGGGAGCAAACCCGGATTGCCCGAAACCGAACCCGGTTTGAAAAGGCGCTGGCCTGGTACCAGCGCCAGAGAGAGGAATTTACCTTCCTGGGAGAAAGTGTTTCCGGTGGATTAGCACGGAAAACATCGGATCCGTTGCGGTTGTCCCGCTATCAGCTGATGCAATTTCAGTCGGTGGCTGAGGTGGCGGGCAGTATGGCCATCCCGGTGTCGGAACTGCGCTTTTTGTGTTACCGCAAAGAGGTTTCTCCGGTCAGCCATTATCAGGATTTTGAAGTCGCAAAAAAATCGGGCGGTACCCGGATCATTTCTGCGCCCATGCCTCGGATGAAACGGGCTCAGTATTGGTTGCTGGATGCAGTTCTCACCCGAATCCCGGTGCATGACGCCGCGCATGGCTTTGTGCCGGAGCGAAGTATCGTCAGTAATGCCAGACCCCATGTGGGCAAAGCCGTGGTGATCAATCTGGATTTGAAAGATTTTTTCCCGACCATTACCTATCGGCGCGTTAAAGGCATGTTTCATCAGTTGGGGTACAGCGAGGAACTGGCAACCACCTTTGCACTGATCGCCACCAAGCCAGTGACGCAAGCTGTCGAGATGGATGGCAAAATCTGGCATGTCGCACAGGGTGAGCATGTATTGCCACAGGGATCGCCTTGCAGTCCGGCAATCAGTAATCTGCTGTGCCGGCGAATGGATGCCCGTTTACAGGGCATGGCGGATAAGCTGGGATTCACCTATACCCGTTACGCCGATGATCTGACCTTTTCCAGCGATAATGTCAGCAAAGTGCAGTCATTACTCTGGCGATGCAAACAGATTGTTGCGGATGAAGGCTTTGTGGTTCATCCGGAGAAAACCCGGGTGATGCGGCGTCATCAGCGTCAGGAAGTGACCGGCGTTGTGGTCAATGATGGCCTGTCAGTCGAGCGAAAAACGCTGAAACAGTTTCGGGCCGTGCTGCGGCAGGTTGAGCTCGATGGCCCGGTCGGAAAGCAATGGGGCAAAGGCGAATTGTTTCAGAGCCTGGCCGGGTATGCCAACTTCGTTGCGATGGTCAATCCGGAAAAAGGCATCCCACTGCAAAAGCAGGTGGTGCGTCTGAAGCGTCAGTACGGATTCAGCGTGCCGAAGGGCAAAATCGGTGAACTGAACAAACGACTGTTCAGGTTAAAAGTCGCTCGCGGAGAATCACCGAGATCCCGCTGGTGGCAGCCGAATGAAAAACCGGCGCCGGAGCTGGCGTTGACGCAGCAGCAAAAGGCTGCACAGCGTCAGGCTGCCAAGGCAGACAGCCTGTCCGCTCAGTCGGTCACCCCGGCGGCGACATCAGAAACGGACTCCGAAACGGATCCTACGGCATTCAGCCCGATGATGTGGGTCATGATGATGCTCACGCTGCCCTTTGCGCTGCTTTGGATGTTTGTGACCGCTTCCTGGAAAACCAAACTCTGGGTTCTGAGTCTCGGCTATGTCCTCTATTGGCTGTTTTTTGGCTAAGGCTTGAATTGGTTCAGCCAGCCCGTGCGCCTGACTCGGGCTGGTGCTGTTTCAACCCGTCGCACCTGCTTTTTGCTTGATGAAATCAATGAACAATTTGGTTTTGGTGTGGTTGTAATTGAGCTTGGGGTAATAAGCATACGCCGCATTCAGCGGCTGTTTCAGCTCAGGTAACACCGGTACCAGCAAACCATTACTCAATTCCCGTTTGACCGTATTTTCTCCGACCAGAATCAATCCCATGCCCGCAACGGCAGCAGCGACTAACGCTTCCGGGTTCTGAGTGGTGAAATTTCCACGCAGTCGCAGCCGGCGGTTATTTTCGAAGATATGTTCCTGCTCATGACCGTGACTGCCAAATAGCAGGCAATTGTGCTGGGTGAGTTGCTCCGGACTTTCAATCAAAGGCCAGTCTTCCAGATAACCGGGTGCGGCATAAAATCCCGCCTGAAAACTGAAGAGTCGGGTGGCGATATAGCTGGTGGAATTGAAATCTGTCAGTTCCCGGCTGATAAACACGTCCAGATTGAGATCCGGCAGTTGTCCGGGCGTGACCGTATGTAGTTCGACCTGAATATTGGGATAGGTTTTCAGAAATTCATCCAGATAGTGCACCAGTACCCGGCTGCCGGTTGCCAGAGGCGCACCGATCCGCAGCACACCGCGGACTTCGCCATAGGTCGAGGTGGTTTCTGCCAGAATCTGTTGCCAGTCATCCAGCAGATGAACACTGCGCCGGTAGAAAACTTTCCCTGCATCCGTGACCGTCAGATTTCGGGTGGTCCGTTTGAGTAATTGCACCCCCAATTGTTTTTCCAGCCATGACAGTCGTTTCGACAATGCGGAACTGGAGGTATTCAGGGTGCTCGCGGCCTGTGCCAGTGAACCCTGTTCCACAACGGTGACAAAACTTTTGGTGCAGGTGATCCAGTCCATGTTTCTCCAATAAGATGCAGTCTTTGCCCGGCGCCCGAAGATGGCAAAACAGGAAACTGTCGTACCGCACACTGACGTGTTTCACGTCCAGTGGTATTTTTTTGTGGTCGCAGACGTTTTAAAATTTTCAGCTGAGTGTGGGGGAAGTTGACCACAGTGCCGTGCGGTTTTGAAATAGTTTTTGAGTAAAGTTGGATACTGAATGAGAAAAGCCTCAGGGATGAAGCTGACCAATCGACTGGTCGCTTTTGTCACCCTTATTGTCATTTGCGCCATGTTTGTCATTTTCATTGGTGGTGCCATCAGCTTCCGGAAGCTGGGGCAGGACTATCTGCACCATTATCTCGGCGGTATGGTGGAAGTGATCGATCAGGAAATGGCCGATCCGCAGGGCTCTCAGTCGCTGACGCGCTGGTTACCCAAATTGCTGAAGTCCAGCAATGTGGTGTCGCTGGATGTCAGCAATGAAGCCGGATCTGTGTATCAGTTCCAGGGCCTGCAAAAGATTGATGATCCCAACATCCTGTATCAGACCACCTTTCCGCTGACGCTCAATCCCGGATATAGCGTCCGGATTCAGTCCATTCCGCCTTACACCGAGCTGACTTATTCTTTGGGAGCGATGTCTTCAATCAGTCTGGCGATCATGATGATCATCGCCGGACTGGTCTGGGGGGTGAACTGGCTGAAACGACAGTTGCATGGTTCCGAGCTGCTGGAAGAGCGGGGCCGGATGCTGCTGGCGGGACGGCTGGATGAGCACGCCATCGGCGATGAACAGGAATGGCCGCATACGGCCAGTCTGGCACTGGACAAACTGATCTCTGAACTGAAAGATGCCCGGCAGGAGCGCAGCCGGTTCGATACTTTTATCCGGACTCACACCTTTCTGGATCAACTGACCGGCTCAGCAAACCGGGTGTTGTTCGACAGCCGCTTGCAGTCGGTGGTGCAGGATCAGGACAACCACGGCGCTGTGATTCTGGTGCGGATTGCGGACTGGGAAGAACTGCTGCTGTCGAAGGGCAAGATTGTAGCCGATGAACTGATTCAGGATGTCGGGATGGTGCTGTCCAATATGGTTCAGCGCTACCCAGACAGCGTGCTTTCCCGCTACTTCGAAGCGGAATTTGCCATCATGCTGCTGCAGCAACCGAGCAAAGATGTGAATCTGTTCACCAGCCAGTTACTGAAAGCGCTTGAGCGTCTTTCGCCTGCATTACCGTTGCAACGGGATAACTGGTGCCATATCGGCATGACTTATTTTGCCAGCGGCGAGCGCCGGGGGCGCATCATGGATGAGGCAGATATGGCGCTGCGCAGCGCTCAGTTACAGGGCGCGAACAGCTGGTCTGTCTTCCAGAAAGATCCACAGGGAGAAGACACGCGGGGCAGTGTTCGTTGGCGGACCTTGCTGGAGCAGGTCTTCAGTCAGGACGGGTTGCAGCTGTATCAGCAGCCGGCGTTTGTGGAAGATCGTCATCATTTACTGCATCGGGAACTGCTGGCGAGAATCAAAGACGAAAATGGCGCTTTGCTGAAAGCTTCGCGTTTTTTACCAGCAGTAGAGCAGGTCGGATTCCAGGTCCGGATGGACAAGCAGGTGATCCGTCAGGCACTGCATCTGCTGAAGCATGGCCCGACACTGGACAATTTTGCCGTGAACATCAGCGTCGAATCGATGCTGGATAAAGCCTTTCTGCGCTGGTTCCGGGATGAATTGCTCCAGACCCCCCGACATGTGCTGAAGCGCTTGAGTGTGGAAGTGCCGGAGCGGAATCTGTCCCGTCATATTGATGCCGTTCGTCATTTTCTCAAGATGCTGACTGGTCTGGGGTGTCAACTGGGCGTCGATCAGGCTGGCCGAACCATTGTCAGCACGCATTATATCAAAGACGCTAATGTCAGTTATATCAAACTGCACCGGAGCCTGATTCGCGATATCGATCAGCGTCAGGAAAATCAGTTATTTGTCCGCAGTATGCTGGGGGCCTGTGCCAATAGTGATGTGACTGTCATTGCGGTCGGCGTCGAGAATGATCGCGAGTGGTCCATTTTGCAGCAGCTCGGCATAAAAGGTGGTCAGGGCCGATTTTTTGAGTCAGAGCGGGATTTCACTCAGATCAGAACGGTAAAGCGCAGATGATGTGAAGTGGTCAAAAAAATCCGTCACAAAAGTTGATTATTCTATACTCAGTTGAATGCTAAGGGTATCATCGGTCAAACAATTGACATCAAAAGGTCAGTTTCCCCATCACTCCGTGTGATCTTTACCTGAAAATAGTGCAATAAAACGGGTTGATTAACATGCTGATTAAAAAGCTCATCAAGCGAAAAACTGTCAGTAAAGTTGCCAGTTTTGCAGTATTTGAAGAAAAACTCACTCTAGTCTGCCAATCAGAAGAGGGGACGGATTGGATCACGGACAGTCTGGATGTACCCACACGGGGTGCCTGGCCCCGTGCTTTTGAGCAACTGATCCTCAAGCATCAACTGTCCGGTTGCGCTGTACGTTTTGTCCTCGGACACGGTCTGTATCAGAGTCTGGTCATCGATAAACCCGCCATCCCACGTCAGGAATTCGCCAGTGCGCTGCCATTTCTGGTCAAGGATCTGGTGACAGAACCCCCGGCCAATCTGGTCGCTGACGGTTTTGATGAACCCTTGAAAGACCGGCTCCAGGTTGTTGTAACGCAGCGAAAACTCGCACAGCAGCTGGTATCAATCTGCTTGTCGCTGGGCTGTCATCCCGAATTTATCACCACAGATGAAGTGGTTATGGGAGCGCTGACTGCTGAAAATCAGAGCCAGCTGGTGCTGCATGCCCGTCAGAAGTCCGGGCTGCAGCTGACCGCATTTAAACAGCAGGTTATGTGCTTTCAGCGTCAGTTGCGTGGATTCTCTCAACCTCTTTTAGGCGATGATGCCGCGTCATTGCAGCTGGACGGACTGGCTCTGGAACTTCAGCGTTCACTGGATTTTCTCAGTGCACAGCTACGGGATGCGCCGATTGCACAGGTGCTGGTGAGCTGCGATCAAGAGGATAACCCCCAGCTCGCCGAAGCGCTCCGGCAGCGGCTGAATGTTGCGGTTGTACCTGTCTCCAAGGTGCCTGAATCTCTGACGACTTTTGATGCAAGGATCGCTTGGGCGGCTCTTGAGCAGCCGCCCCTGCTGAACCTGTTTCATGAAAGTCTGAAACCCCAGTCCCGATGGCTCACTCTGCCGAACCTGGTGGCAGGCTGGGCGGCGGGCGTTGTGCTGATTGCCTCTGTTGCGGGCTGGCTGCAATGGCAGGAAGTGCGCGCCCAAACCCGACTGGCGCAGGAGCAAAGCTTACTGAGCGACAAACAGAAGGCACTGTCCGCAGCGAAAGTTGCCTTGTCGGATCATATGCCGAGCGAACTGAAAGTGAAACTGAGCGGGGATCTGGAGCAGCAACTTGTGGCCAAGCAGGCGACACTGAAAGCGATTGCCATGCATGATCAAAGTTTGCAAGCCGGATTTGCCGGCATGTTGAAGCAACTCGCACAAGCAGCCAGTCAGGATATCTCATTGAATCGGATCCATGTTCAGGGCGGTAAGCTGGATCTGGAAGGGGTCGCGCGTACTCCGAATGCGGTGCCAGGCTGGATTCAAAGCTTCAGTCAGCATCCGCAACTGGCCAATCGCCGCTTTGAAGTCATGTCTCTGGGCAGGAATGAAGACAATATCGTCACGTTTTCACTGCAGGCCCAGCGTCGTGATGAACAGGAGCCGCAGCCATGAATCAGTGGTCAAGATTAGTGGAGCGCTTCGAGCAGCTCAACCGAAGAGAACAGTGGCTGGTGGCGATCACGGGTTGGGTGGTCTTGCTGCTGGGGGGCTATCAGCTCCTGATTGAACCGATAGAGAAAACGCGGGTTGGGGTGGAGCGGCAGTTGCAATCCACCCAGAACGAACTGATCCGCAGTACGGGTGAACTGATTCAGATCGAGCGGCAACTCAGGCAGGACCCGGATCAGGCGCTGGATGTCAAAATCAACCAGCTGAAAGTGAGTCACCGGGAAATGGACCAAGCCCTGAAAGAGCGGGTGGCCAGTCTGGTGACCCCGGTGCAGATGGCCACGCTGATGGATCAGGTGCTACAGCATTCGCAACGGCTGAAGCTGGTCTCGCTTGAATCCCTGTCACCGGCACAGCTGATTAACGGCGAAGATGCCGGGTATTACATCCATCCGGTCAGGCTGACGTTGCGGGGCCGGTATTTTGATCTGGTGACTTACCTCCAGCAGCTCGAAGCGCTGCCAGTGAAGTACTACTGGCGCAGCCTGGATTACCGGGTGGACGAGTATCCATGGTCGGATATCACACTGGATGTCTACACGTTGGGCGAAAGTAAGGATTTTATTGGTGGCTAGAACAATTTGGGTCATTGGGTTGCTGATGTTGCTCAGTCCCGGGGTCATGGCGGAGAGCGATCCGACCGCCCCATTGGGCTGGCAGGCACCGGCAGAGAAAAAAACAGTTTCCCGGCGTTTGCCTGAATTGCAGGGCATTGTTTGCCCGGAGCAGCAGAGATGCAGTGTCATTCTGGACAATCAATTGGTGCTGCCCGGCGGGCAGATACAGGGCTATACCCTGAAATCGGTGAAGGATGACAGTGTTGTGCTTCAGCGTGGCGGTCGGGAATGGCGACTGGCCCTGTATCACGATCAAATCAAAATTAACGAATGAAGTGGACTGACATGCGCTTATTCTTCATTGGGATCACAACAACTTTACTGGCAGCCTGTTCGACGAACATGGGGCATCACAAGCCTGTTGATGTACAGGAAGCGTTGAATCAGGCCGCGAATGAGGCCCAGAGCCGACCGCTGACTGATTTGCCTGCGGCCGTCAATGCCGATCTCATGCCCAGCCTGAACCGGCCGGGTTATGGCCGCAGCAGCGCTTATGAACGACGTTTTCGGGTGAATGCCCGTCAGGTCGATGCCCGGGCATTTTTTGGCAGTCTGGTCCATGGCACAGCCTTTAACATGGTGATTCATCCACAGGTCAGTGGCCGGGTGACGCTCACGTTGCAGGATGTCACCCTGGATGAAGTGCTGGATGTGGCTTCCGATATCTATGGCTACCATATCCTGCGTAAAGGCAACATGATTCAGGTTTTTCCTGCCGCATTACGAACGGAAGTGATTCCGGTTGATTATCTGCAGCTGCAACGCCGCGGGATCTCCCTGACGTCCCTGACCACGGGTTCCATCAGTGACCCGAATAACGATGATAACTATCAGTCGGATCGTTCCAGCCGCCGTCGGGATACGGATGATGACAGCCGCAGCCGGAATGACACCAGTGAGCGCTCGTCCTATTCAACAGGCGGTACCCGGATTGAAACCCGCACAGACAGCGATTTCTGGAATCAGCTGCAACTGGCCGTGCAGGCCATGATTGGCACCGGGCAGGGTCGAAGCATTGTGGTGTCCCCTCAGGCCAGTTTACTGACCGTGAAAGCTTTCCCGAATGAACTGCGTGAAGTCCGAGAGTTTTTGGGCGTTTCGAAAAAACGTCTGCAGCGTCAGGTGGTGCTGGAAGCCAAGATCATGGAAGTGACACTGAGCGACAGCTATCAGCAGGGCATCAACTGGAGCAATATTACCAAGACGATTGGCGGAACGGGCATTACCTTTGGGCGGACCGGACCGTCTTTATTGCCGGGCGGCAATGAGATTGCGAATTTGCTGGACGGGCAGACCAATATCACGATTTCTGACGGGAACTTCTCGGCTGTGCTGAGTTTTCTCGAAACTCAGGGCGATTTGAATGTGTTGTCCAGCCCGCGCGTGACCGCAGCAAACAACCAGAAAGCGGTGATCAAAGTCGGCGGCGATCAGTATTTTGTCACCGAAGTGGATGGCGGTGAAGCCGTCAGTGACGGTGGCGTGGCTTCTCCGGAAGTTGTTCTGACGCCGTTTTTCTCGGGGATCTCACTCGATGTGACGCCGCAGATTGATGATGATGGTGGCGTATTGCTGCACGTTCATCCCACTGTCGTCGAAGTCACGGAAGAAGTGAAAGATATTGCCCTTGGCGATACCTTCGGCACTTACAGTCTGCCACTGGCCCGAAGTTCGGTGCGGGAGTCCGATTCTGTGATTCATGCCAGCAGCGGCGATGTGGTGGTGATTGGTGGACTGATGAAGTCATCGCTGAAAGATCAGGAAACCAAAGTGCCTGTGCTGGGGGATATTCCGGGACTGGGCTATCTGTTCCGCAATATCAACAAAGTGCAGACCAAGACCGAGTTGGTGATTTTGCTCAAACCGACAGTGGTGGGCGATCAAACCTGGCAGCAGGAAATTGAGCGTTCACGGTCTCTGGTCGATAAATGGTTCCCGGAACAGGGCTGATCCAATGTATCAGGATCACTTCGCCCTGACACAGCTGCCTTTTCGTCTGACCCCGGATACGGCGCTGTTTTATGCGTTACCGCCGCATCTGGAGGCCATTCAGATGACACTTGCTGCTTTGTCGATGGGGGAAGGTTTTATTCAGATTTCCGGTGAAGTTGGGACCGGTAAAACTTTGGTGTGCCGCATGCTGGTCCGGCAGTTACCGTCACAGTATGAACTGGCCTACCTGCCCACACCGGCGATGAGTGGCCGTGAACTCCGGGCAGCGCTGGCCAAAGAACTGGGATTGTATCCCCAGGACGATCAACTGCTGCTCACCGAGTCGCTACACCGAGTGCTGATTGAACATAAACGGGCCGGACGGACCGTGGTCGTGCTGCTGGATGAAGCGCAGGCGTTGCCGGATGACGCTTTGGAAGCACTGCGGCTGCTGGGCAATCTGGAAACGGAGCAGGAAAAGTTACTGCACATTGTGTTACTGGGGCAGCCGGAGCTGGATGTGAGGCTGTCCGCCCCGCAGCTCAGACAGTTCCGTCAGCGGATTACTTTTCGTGCAGTGCTGCGTCCTTTGGATCTGGCTGAAACGGTGTCTTATATCGATCACCGGCTGACTCAGGCCGGAGGGGCGGACGGTCTGATGCCATTGGCCAGACAAAAAGACATCTGGCATGCCAGCGGTGGGATTCCGCGGCTGATCAACCTGCTGTGTCACAAGGCCCTGATCGTGGCCTGCAGCGCCGGACATGCGGTGATTCAGAAAGCGGATGTGCGGGCAGCGATTACGGATACTCAGGCGGCGCGACAGCCGCGCTGGCAATTTCCAGTGCTATGGGGATGGAGTTGAGCATGAGCCAAGTCAATCAGATGCTCAATAGTTTGAGCCAGAACAAGGCATCTTCGGACACCACAGAATTGAAAGCTGCCCGGGTTAAGCCATTGCCCAAAGCGCAATGGCCGCTGTGGGTGGTTATGGGACTGATCGTCGCTTTGATCGCGGGCAGCAGTGGCTGGTGGTTCGGGCAGCGCAGCCAGCAGACGTCGTTGGCAACTCCGAGCGCGCCAGCAGAGAAAGCGCAAGCGACTGAAAAGGCAGTGATTCAACCCCCGCAGCCGTCAATGCCGAAAACAGCCGCACCGACCGCTGCGGAGAGCGTTAAACCATCCGAAACAAAACAGGTCACTGTGTTGCGTACCGTGAAGCCGGTCGCGATACCTGCGCCATCAGCGCCAGCGACTCAGCCTGCGACCTTGACTGCGACGATCACTCCAGCGCCCCCTCAAGTGGCAAAGGTGGCCGTGAAACCTGTCGTGAAACCCAAGGAACAACCAAGCCCAGCCGCTAATGAGCCGTTTCAGAGTCAATCGGCACCGCAAACTGTGATGGCGGAGCAGGACGACCCGGAGGCAGCTCGCTTGACTGTTTCAGAGCCGGACGACACCGAACTGGTGATCGAAAGTGTGGCTTTGCCGCCGGAACAACTGGCGAAGATTGATTACGACAAAGCGATGAAGGCCTTGGCGGAAGGCGACAGTTTGAAAGCGATGGATGCGCTGAAGTCGGTGCTTGAGTATCAGCCGCAGTGGACGGAAGCCCGGCAGCGTCTGTCGGCGATTTACTATGGTCGCGGCGACGTCCGGCGCGCCATGCTGACTTTGCAGCAGGGGTTGGTGAAACAGCCAGATCAACCCGATTTACGTCTGACCATGGCGAAATTACTGGCGAATGAATCTCAGCCGGAAGTGGCGCTGGATGTGCTGAGCAAACTGCCGGCCCAGCCCGACAGTGAATTTTTAGCCCTGCGGGGGGCACTGGCACAGCAACTGAATCAGCAGGCGCTGGCACTGAGCAGCTATCAGAAGCTGATTGAGTCTGAACCCTATGATGGCCGCTGGTGGCTTGGGCTCGGCATCGCCCATGACAGAAATCAAGAGATCAGCAAAGCGATCCAAGCCTACACACAGGCGCTGAAACTGGGTCAGGTGTCCGGACCGTCGCAGCAATTTATCCGTCAGCGTTTAAACGCACTGAAGGCGCAGGAGGGCTGAACGCATGCAACTCCGATTAAGGAAACGTTTGGGCGATCTGCTGGTTGAAGAAGGGATCGTGAAACAGGAGCAACTGGATCGGGCGCTGGATCAGCAGCAAAGCACGGGCCGGAAGCTGGGAGACACCCTGATCAGCCTGGGGTTTCTCGGTGAGCAGCAATTGTTGTCTTTCCTGTCCCGGCAGCTCGATATTCCGCTGATCGATTTGAACCGGGTCGCGGTCGACAGCGACGCGGTTGGCTTACTGCCGGAAGTGCATGCCCGCCGCTTACGTGCACTGGTCATCAGTCATAAAGGCGATACCGTTCGGGTTGCGATGAGCGATCCTGCGGATCTGGCGGCACAGGAAGCGCTTCTGAATCAGTTGCACCAGTATCGGGTCGAACTGGTGATTGCACCGGAACGTCAGTTGGTTGCGGCCTTCGACCGCTACTATCGCCGGACCAAAGAAATAGCCACCTTTGCAGAGCAGTTGCATGCCGAGCATCAGGCGAACAACGACTTCAGCTTTAACGTTGAGAATTACGACAACGAAGAAGTCACCGTGGTCAAACTGATCAACTCTTTGTTTGAAGATGCGATTCAGGTGGGGGCGTCTGATATTCATATTGAACCCGATGCCAGTGTGCTGCGGATCCGACAGCGGATTGATGGGGTGTTGCATGAAACCCTGCTCAATGAATCGGCCATTGCTGCTGCGCTGGTGCTGCGCCTGAAGCTGATGAGCGGTCTGGATATTTCTGAAAAGCGTCTGCCACAGGATGGCCGTTTCAACATGACTGTGCGCGGGCACAGCGTGGATGTCCGGGTGTCGACCATGCCGGTGCAGCATGGTGAATCGGTGGTCATGCGTTTACTGGATCAGTCTGCCGGGATCCTGAGTCTGGATGAGATTGGGATGCCTGCCGATATTCTGGCTCGCTTCCGCCGCCAGATGAAACGCCCCCATGGCATGATTCTGGTCACCGGCCCAACGGGCTCCGGGAAGACAACAACCTTGTACGGCGCGCTGAGCGAGCTGAATAAGCCGGGCAAAAAACTGATCACCGCGGAAGATCCGGTGGAATACCGCTTGCCGAGGGTGAATCAGGTTCAGGTAAATACCAAGATTGGCCTGACGTTTTCGTCCATTCTCCGCACCTTTTTACGTCAGGATCCGGATATCATTCTGGTGGGGGAGATGCGGGATCAGGAAACGGTCGAAATTGGTCTGCGGTCTGCACTGACCGGGCATCTGGTGTTATCAACGCTCCATACCAACGATGCTGTCGACAGTGCGCTGCGGATGATCGATATGGATGCGCCGGGTTATCTGGTGGCCAGTGCTGTGCGTGCGGTTCTCGCGCAGCGTCTGGTGCGACGGGTATGTCAGGACTGTGCAGAATCCGTGATGCCGGATGCAGCGCAGGTCCAATGGCTCAAAGCCCGTTTTCCAGAGCATGCCATCCATTCATATCAGCACGGCAGAGGCTGCCAGAGTTGTAATCTGACCGGGTATAAAGGCCGGATAGGTGTATTTGAACTGCTGGAGATGACACCGGCCATGATGGATGCTTTACGTGCAAATGACACCGTCGGTTTTGCCCGGATGGCCCGGGCAACGGAAGGTTATCAGCCGCTGATTGAATCTGCGATGGCACTGGCGACCCAAGGGCGCACCAGCCTGGAAGAAGTGCTGATGCTGAGTGAAGGCGATTATCTGGCTGCCGAGTATGACACCTTGCTGGCATCCGCGATGGAACAGAACTGATGCCGGTCTTTGACTATCGGGGACGCAGCACTCAGGGCCAGCTTGAAAAAGGCCGGCTGGAAGCAGCCACTGAAGAAGCGGCTGCGGATCAACTGATGCGACAAGGCATCATTCCGATCGAGATTCGCCGGGGCACAGCGCAGAGTCAGTTCAGCCTGAGCAGTTTGCTGCAACGACGTGTGCCACTGGAAGCGCTGGTTATCTTGTGTCGGCAGCTCTACAGTCTGACCAAAGCCGGTGTGCCTTTACTGCGGGCGATGAAAGGGTTGGAGCAAAGTACGACCCACCCGTTGCTGCGTTCAACTCTGGATGCCGTCACGGTTGAACTGACCAATGGCCGGGCATTGTCTCAGGCGATGAAAATGCATCCCAAAGTGTTCTCGGAGCTCTTTGTGTCGATGATCCATGTGGGTGAAAACACCGGTCGGCTGGAAGATGCCTTGCTGCAACTGGCTCAGTATTACGAGCAGGAGCTGGAAACGCGGCGGCGGATCAAGTCAGCCATGCGTTATCCCACCTTTGTGCTGACCGCGATTGTGCTGGCTGCCATTGTGCTCAATACCAAGGTGATCCCGCAGTTTGCTTCTATGTTTCAACGCTTTGGGGTGGAACTGCCGCTCCCGACCCGGATCCTGATCGGGACCTCGGATTTTATGATGGATTACTGGCCCTTATTATTGGGGGGCAGTGTGATTGTCTGGGTGGCGCTGAAAGCCTGGCGGCAGACCCCGGAAGGTCATGAAAAATGGGATCGATGGCGGCTGAAAGTTCCTGTGGTCGGCGATATTGTGAATCGGGCGCAATTGTCGCGGTTTTCCCGGACTTTTGCACTGATGATTCGGGCGGGAGTGCCTTTGAATCAGGCGATTCAGTTATCTGCGGAAGCATTGGAAAACCGGTTTCTGGAAAACCGGCTGATTGACATGAAAAGTGGGATTGAAGGCGGTAGCAGTATTACGCAAACGGCCAGACAAAGCGGTATTTTTACGCCTTTGGTGCTGCAGATGATTGCTGTCGGGGAAGAAACCGGACAGGTTGACGAATTATTGCAGGAGGTCTCAGATTTTTATGATCGGGAAGTCGATTATGATCTGAAAACCTTAACGGCACGCATTGAACCCTTTTTACTCGCGGTGGTAGCTGGCATGGTGCTGATTCTGGCGCTGGGTATATTTTTGCCGATGTGGAACCTGCTGGACTTAGCGCGGGGAGGATTGTAATAGCAATATATTGCCTCGTGTGCTCTCTGAATTATTTATTAATGACACTATTGTTAATATCTCTTCAGGGAATAATGCCTTGGGTCAGGTGGTACTCTTAAAAATATGACGGCTAACCGTTATTTTCACTGGCATTTTTAAATGATGATGCGATAATGTTGTTTATTATTTTGACGCCTACTCGTCATGTTTTTGGCTTATTATGACTGAGTATTCGAACAGACAAACAGGCCTCACCTTGATTGAGCTGGTGATGGTGATTGTGGTGGTCAGTATTCTGTCTCTCGTTGCGATTCCGCGTTATCTCGAGATTGCGGAAGAAGCGAAGATTGCAGCATTACAGGGCTTGGCCGGGAATTATTCCGCAGCCGTTCTTTCTGCCCGGGCGCAATGGGAAGCGGATGGCAAACCCAGCCAGCAGCAAAAGAATTGGGTCGAGTATGACGGCACGCGTTTCAGCCTGACGTCGGCTGAACAGGGCAGCCGCGCCGGTTATCCTTTTGCGCTGGCGATTCAGGGATATCGTGCTGTTGAGCAATTAACTGATCAGGATTGTCTGGATTTAATCGACAATCTTTTACAAAGTCCGCCGCCAGCGACGGTGAATGAAACCGAAGCGGCATCCGGGCGGTATCAATATTTCGTCAGAGCTGATGTGGTCAGCGGTCATCAGCTTTGTCGTTATTACCAACTGGCTTCGGCCAGAGATTTTTGGACCGGTATGAAATCAATAACCGCCGGCCATGCCTTTACTTATACGCCGGCTTTGGGTCGGGTTGATATGAAGTTTATTCAAAATATTTAGGAGTCAGCTATGAAACGTCAAGGTGGTTTTACCCTGATTGAACTGGTGGTGGTGATTGTAATTCTCGGTATTCTTGCCGTGACAGCTGCGCCACGTTTTTTAAACCTGCAGGATGATGCGCGTAATTCTGCACTGCAAGGTCTTCGCGGCGCCATTGTTGGTGCAGCGGGGATTGCATATGGTAAAGCAGCCGTTCGTGGTGAAGAAACCAATGCCGGACCAGTCGATGTTGATGGTATTTTAACTGCTTTCGGTTATCCGACTGCAGAAGCGGGCGGTATCGGTGAAGCGTTTGATTCTGGTGATTGGGAAATTGCTACTGAAGCGGTCACGAATGGCGCTGCGTTACCTGATGGTCAAATTGCTTATACATTTGCGGGCCGCACAGCTGTTGGCTGTTATGTGTTATACACCGAAGCGGCGGATGCAGCGTCTCCTGCGACTGCAGAAGTGGTCGTAGGTGAAGGCTGCACCGTAGAATAATCTGTTCAATTTTCAAAGGGGCAGGCTCCTGCCCCTTTTCTTGATATAAATTAGGGCGTTTCGGGTGAAAGCATGGCACGCGAGACCAAAACAGGCCAACAGCGCGGTTTTACGCTGATTGAATTGATTCTGGTGATCATTTTACTGGGCATCCTCGGCTTGACTGCCGCGTCCCGCTTATTTGGCCGCAGCAGCTTTGATGCGCACCTCGCCCGCGATCAGGCCATTTCTCTGGCCCGTCAGATTCAGCTGCGTGCGATGAACAATCAAGATGCACAGGGCGTGCTGGATGACTGTCTGGTGCTGACCGTACAACCGGACCATTTCGGGCCGGCGGCTTGTGCCGATTCAACGTATTCTGGCCGCGCGCTGACGACAGCGAATGACGGCATGACGATCACCAGTCCGACCCTCAGCGCTGTCCGCTTTGATTTACTGGGCCGTCCCTATCAGCTGACCAACACCAATGGCAGGGATTATCTCTGCCGCACGGATGACTGCCAGGTCACTTTTACTGCCCGCAATTTACAATCGGCAAGCCTGTGCCTGAACCGGGAGGGGTATGTGTATGCCTGTCCGTAACCTCCGCCGTTTTCAGCGCGGTTTTACCTTGATAGAAGGCATTCTTGCCATTGTGATCATGGCAATTGCCATGGTGACGCTGGTGAGCTTTTTGTTTCCTCAGGCGGAGCAGTCTGCGGTGCCGCAGTATCAGGCGAGAGCGGCGGCAATCGGTCAGGGAGCGCTGAATGAAATACTGGCCCGAAAATTTGATGAGCACTCAGATCCATTCAACGACAGTGTGATCCGTTGTGGCGAATCAGGATACACCTGCAGTGAACCGGATGCTCTGGGCCGTGATACCGGCGAGTCGAACGGCACCGAACTGAATGTGGCGGCGGCTGATGATGTTGATGACTTCATCGGATGCTGGGGCAGTGCAGCACAATGCGGTGGCAGCAGTCTGTCCCGGCGTGGTGCGCTGCAGGATCTGGTCATCGTTTCCGCCGCGGAAGTGAGTGATTACCGCCATATCTGGCTGGAAGTGCGGGTGGGTTACGAAAAAGAGGATTTGAGTGGCGCCGCCAGCGGGGTGACTGCGCAGAAACGCATTGAGGTTCTGGTGAAAACGACCCGCTACGGTGACTATGCCTTTATGGCGTTACGGAGCAATTACTGATGCGTTTCCAGAGAGGCTTCACGCTGATTGAGCTGATCATGGCGATGGTGGTGCTGGCGTTTATTTCTCTGGGTATTGGCGCTTTTCTTCAACTGGGCGCGCAGGGCTATACCGATACGGTCGATCGGGAAAGACTGCAATCTGAAGCCCGGTTTGTTGTTGAACGTCTGACCCGGGAACTGCGTCATGCGGCCCCCAATAGTGTGCAAGTCAGCAGTGGCTGCCTGACGTTTTATCCGGTTTCTCTCGCAGCCACCTATTGGCAGGCGCCGGATGCCAGTGGCCAGATCAATGTGCTGGTTCAGCCAGATGCCCAGACGGTGGCGAAGTGGAATCAGGGGGTCGACGGACAGCGTGTCGCAGTGGGTTATACGAGTGCAACCGAATACCAAAATGGCGCGGCCCGCGTCACGCAGATGAACAACTCCCCGACGCAGGCCGAGCCCACAGCGACGCTGACCGTGTTGCCACGACTGACTGACCGCTCGCCCGGTAAGCGGCTTTATTTGTATGCGTCCTCCGTGTCTTTTTGTCAGCAGGGAAATCTGTTGTTGCGTCGTGTGGAGAATGAGCCAGCCGTGACGCTGACCAATAAGCTGAACCATTTTGAAGCGGCCGCCGCCGGGAGCGGATTAAACGATAACGGACTCGTTCATTTTGAGATGACCCTGACGGACCCCGTCAGCCAGGAATCGTCCGATTACAGTCAGAGCGTGCAGGTGATCAATGTCTTGTAGTGGTGTCAGAGCATTCCGGCATCAGCGCGGCAGTGCGTTGATCGTCGCGATTTTCGTCATTGTGGTGATGTCGGCCATGGCGGCTGCCATGTTGCGGGTCAGTGGATCGAGTCAGGACATGACTACCCGGGAAGTACTGTCGACCCGGGCCTGGTTCACGGCCCATTCGGCAAATGACTACATGATGTCCCGGTTGTTTGCGGTCGAGCCAGCCAATCAGGCCAGTTGCGCTTCGCTGGATGGCGAGTCGTTCGCACTGCCCGGCGGGCTGGGTTGCAGTGCAGTACAGAGCTGTCAGGAGACGCTATCACCAGAGGCCGGCGCCCCGACCACTTATCTGCTGATCAGCACCGCCAGATGCGGCAGCGGCCCGCACGCCGTGACCCGGATTCAGGAACTTTGGGCAAAGGAATTGGTGAATGAGTAATTGTTGGCGACTGCTTTGTTTTCTTGTTCTATTACAAGGTTTCTGTATTGTCAGTAGCGCTGCTGCTGCCGAATGTAGATTGAACAGTAATCAGGATTTATACATTGAGTTTAAAATTGATCCAGCCACATTGAATGAATCTGTTTTTGCCGTGCAATCCTCAGGGGGGGGGAATAAATTGTCCAAGATGATTTGGACAAATAATAAGTCAAATCATGATGCCACGATCGTTGAGGAAGAAATGCAGGCGGGGGAAACGTATTTTGTCCGTCTTGTGTATGTAGCGAATAAAAACAATCGTCAGGGAGGTAAGAAAAGTGGTCAGCTTTACTATTACCTCAGGGAAACCAATTCTGCACAATGGGAGTTGAGGCAAGAGAGGTTTTTGGATTTAAATGACATTAAATCAGCCAGTTTTACCGTCCAAGGCGAGAACATCTCTCCCGAATGCCACAGTGGGCAACCACCAGTCAATCCGGATGTCTGTGAATTGTTTCCCGGTCCGGTTCAGACCTGGGCTGGGAACCTAAATAACCTGTTTACTTCGGATGCGGGCACTCAGATTTCGAATACGGATAACCATCATGTTGGCTTCAGCAATGCCATTATTGATACAGGTTACCCGGAAGATTATTCTCCAACGGATAATGTGAAAGCATTGTGTGATGGGGTGACTTGTGCCCTGAATGGCAGAATGGCACAAAAAAGAACGTTAGTCTGGAGTACGACAGGCACAACGAAAGTTGTGGATGAGGTCGTCACTGGGAATGAGAGCGCTGTACCCGGGACGTATTTCTCATCCTCATATGGACACCCCTACTTCGGCCTGACGATTGAACCGGCCGGGCAGCTGACATTCACTGCAGGTGAATATTGGATTCAAAGTGCTGATGTTCGGGGGACGATGACGATCGAAGGTGAGGTTGTCCTTCATATTCTGGAGCGGATAAATGTCGCCGGATGGGTGAATACAACCAGCCCCAGTGATAACCTGACGATTTATGCCTATAACAATGAGAAAGATTGCCCGCGACCGGGTTTTTATCCGGACGGCCCACCAGCAGTCAATCCTGCCTTTTCTGTGGATATCAATTCTTCCGGCTTATTCAACGGCAGAATTTATTCACAGGGTCCGGTGGCACTGTCGAACCAAACGGAATTAATCGGTGCGGTAACTGCCTGTCAGCTCCAAATGAGTGAATCTTCACGAATAGTCGGGAACAGCCGGTGTTTCAACCCACCGGATCAGAATTATCAGCTGATCGTGGATCCTTCAGCGTCGATGGGTTTATTGTGCGAACGCCAGCCGGTTGAGTTTCAGGTGTTGAATCATGAGGGTTCACTCGTAACCAGCTTTCAGGGTGAGCTGGATGTCACCACAAACCTGACCCAGAGCGGCCAGGCTGAATGGTTTACACAAGCTGAAGAGGGCACCGGCATCGATGCAAGTCAAAGTCAGCGGTTTGCTGTCGAGGATGGCATCACCCGGCTGTGGCTGAAAAGTGAAGTGATCGAAACGATTCAGGTGAGCGGACAACTCGTTGCAGACGGAGAGCCAACGGCGGATGGCCAATACAGTTTCGTGCCTTTTCAGCTCAGGATTCAGGATCAAGCCCTGAAAATGGTAGCTGGCAAGCCAGAGTCTGCCACTGTGTCTGCCATGAGCTGCTCTGCCAGCAACTCGGCGGAGGTTGCTAAAGATTATCGTGGCGATCGGACCATTCGGTTGAGCACGGCCTATACCTTACCAGACAGCGGAACCGAACAGATTGAGTTGCGGGATAAAGCCGACAACTGGCAGGCATCCAATGCCGTGCTGACCTTTTCTGAAGGACAGGCAACCACGCAGCTTCGTTACTCAGATGCCGGGCAAGCACAACTCAAATTGATTGATCCGAACTGCACTCAGGCTGGCGGTTGCAGTATGACGGGGGCAGCACAATCGCTGGACGAGCTTGATTTGGAGGGCTGGACACAATTGGAGGGCACACAAACAGTCTGGTCCCGCCCTTACACCTTTGCCTTGTGTGATATTCACGCGGCTAGCCGCACGGATTATTCAGGAACAGCATCTGCCGGCCCCGGTTTTGCCGCTGCGGGGGATGCTTTCTCCGTGACTTTCAAACCAGTGATCTGGACTGATGATTTGCCGGCGCCTGTCCAGGACTTATCCAAGGATGGCCGTTCTGATATGGAAACAACGCAGGATGCACATCCTGATTGGTGTTCGGTGCAGACGACGCCAAATTATTATTCGGTCACAGGGCTGCCCGCGCCGCTCCTCATTTCCATGCCCGGCAGACCGGCCTCGCCTTTGCACAAAGAAGCGGCGAGCGGATTGCTGAGCAGCAGCCGATTAAACACGGATTTTGCATCCGCTGCGCAGGCGCAACAGGGCGTTGTGATTGACGATTTACGCTGGAGTGAAGTCGGCAGCCTGTGGCTGCAGGCCGATGCGGATTATCTGGGCATGACGGTTGATCAGGGCGTTGGCGAGATCGGGCGTTTTTATCCGCATCACTTCACGATCACAGAGAATGCGGTCGAGGATGCCTATGGCGTCTTTACTTATATGGATCAGCCATTTTCGTTCAGTGCAACGATTGAAGCGCTAAATGCGCAAAATGCACTCACGATGAACTATGGCTTGTTCAGCCATGATTATCAGGAAACCTTGGTGCTTCAGGCGATTGACTCAGACGCTGAGCCCGGTGAAGTTAATGATCTGGGGGCAAGGCTGTCTGAGCAAAAACGTTATCAGAGCTGGACGAAGGCAACACAAAAGATTGAGCAGAACAATCTCAGCTTCCTGCGATTGATCGATCAGGAAACACCCAAAGTGACATCGCCGGATGGGCCGTATCGGGTGCAACTGGGATTCACGGTGGCAAGCCGGAACGATTGTGCAGTTCGCGGGTGCAGTGATTTCAATGAGAAAAGTATGGCAATCCGGCCTCTGAACGGGGCAACACCGGAACTGGCCGCGCTTTTGACTGGTGGCGATATTCATGCCCGTTACGGCCGGATGCGATTGGAAGACAGTGCGGGCCGGGAAGGAGAATCGATCAATATTCCGGTGATGCTGGAATACTGGCAAGCTGGTCAGTTTGTGGTGAATGAGGAGGACAGTGATTCCCGCTTTGACGGTCAGCATTACTTCCGGCAAGGCATCACCAATGCAGAGAGTACCGCATTCACGGCTTCTGACGGAGAAAAGACGGTCGTCAGCGGGGGCTCCCAATCGGGTGACTTGTATGCGACCGGTACTGCCGTCCGGGAGCAGGTGCGCTTCTGGCAGAAACTGGTCGCAGACAGACCGGTTGCCATTGCCGGTGAATCGGCCATTGAAGATTCATCTGCCGGAACCCATACCGGCGCGGTTTCGCAGCCCTGGTTACTGTACGATTGGCGCGGTCAGGGGGATGAGAATCCGTCCGCCGTCGTGACCTTTGGTCTGTACCGCGGCAATGATCGCATCATTTACCGGGGGGAGGAAAATCTCAATCCGTCTGCTGTCCCATAAGAACCCGTGCCAGCAGCCGATGATGCCGTTCAATGAGGCGGTCAGATACGCTCAACGTTTCATCTGCCTTGGATGGAGAACAAGGGGGATTCACGCTTCAGCGCTTTGAACTCAGTGCTGATGATTGATTTGGGGGATGAACTTGACTCAAAGGATTCTGTAAATCGTCCGACTCGTTTCATCTCGTAATCAATCAGCCCGGATCCGGTCAGGATACCAGTGACGTTATTTACTAAAGAAGTTCACGCTTCTTTTTAACGTACCGGATTCAAGTTATGGGCCGGATTCTTGACACATTCGTTGTCATTGTACTCATCGGATTATCTTACACCGCACAGGCATTAGCGTTTGGATGAGGAAGTGTGTTTTTCGGCCACGCCCCATGGACCCTGCCAATCCAATCTGGATTTTGTCCCGATTTCAGGGGGCAATTTGAATTTATATCTGCAAAGCCTCCTGGTTGGGGATGTTCAGGTTGCAGCATCGGTCCGTGCGCCTTCAATCAGCTGTTAGTTACTGAGAGTGGCCCGTATCGTTTTGCCCCCTTTGGTTTCAGAATTCATAGCGATGAGGCCATTCACATGATTGCGGGCCGGATGGAAGAGGTGTTGATAGCGTCGGTCGCTTCTCAGGGCGCGCAGTGCGATATCTCATCCCGCCCTGACACTTTTGCCATGTGTGATATTCACTCGGCAAGCAGTACGGATCCCACCGGGGCGGCATCCGCCGGACCTGGCTTTGCCGCTGCAGGGGAATCCTTCTCTGTGACCTTCAAGCCTGTGATCTGGACCGACGAATTGGCGGCTCCTCTGCAGGATTCATCAAAAAATGGTCGCCCTGATATTGAAGCAACCCGGCATGCAGATCCACGCTGGTGCACGGTGCCGACCACATTTCCGGCAAGGGATCACCCATGCCGAGAGTCCCGCATTCACGGCCTCCGACGGAGAACAAATGGTTGTGAGTGGGGACTCACAATCAGGCAGTTTATACGCGACTGGGACTGCCGTCCGGGAGCAGGTGCGTTTCTGGCAGAAGCTGGTCGCAGAGACACCGGCTGCCATTGCGGGCGAAAATGCAATCAAAGATTCATCTGCCGGGACCCATGTCGGGGCTGTGTCTCAGCCTTGGCTACTGTACGATTGGCGCGGCCAGTGGGATGAAAACCCGTCCGCCGTGGTGACTTTTGGATTGTATCGCGGGAATGATCGCATCATTTACCGTGGTGAAAGAAATATCAATCAGGCCCTGAGTGAATAAGATCTGCTGACCCCGAAAGACCAGCAGATTCGATCAAGGAGAGTGTGGACTTACATCGCCGCGGCATGCAGTCATTTGCTGCAAAAGCAGGCATTGAAGGTTCTTAACTCCCAAAAATGAGGATCTGTGGCAGGTTTGACAAAGCTTATCTTGTCTCGCTACCGACCCCTTGATACATTTAGGCGCAATTTTTACGAATTTTGAGCTTGCAGGATTAGCCGAAAACTATGTTTAAAAAACTTCGTGGCATGTTTTCCAATGACCTGTCCATTGACCTGGGTACTGCCAATACCCTGATTTACGTCAAAGGGCAGGGAATCGTACTTGATGAACCATCTGTGGTCGCCATTCGCCAGGATCGTGCTGGCGCAACCAAAAGTGTCGCGGCCGTAGGCCACGAAGCAAAACAAATGTTGGGGCGTACGCCGGGCAATATCGCTGCGATTCGCCCGATGAAAGATGGCGTAATCGCCGACTTTTACGTCACCGAGAAGATGCTTCAGCACTTTATCAAGCAAGTTCACGACAATAGTGTGCTGCGTCCGAGTCCGCGTGTTCTGGTTGCAGTGCCTTGCGGCTCAACTCAGGTTGAGCGTCGTGCGATCCGTGAATCAGCTCAGGGTGCCGGTGCCCGTGAAGTTTACCTGATTGACGAGCCAATGGCGGCAGCAATCGGTGCGGGTCTGCCCGTTTCTGAAGCGACGGGTTCCATGGTCATCGATATCGGGGGTGGTACCACGGAAGTGGCTGTGATCTCCCTGAATGGTGTTGTGTATTCTTCTTCTGTCCGCATTGGTGGTGACCGCTTTGATGAAGCGATTATCAATTATGTTCGCCGGAATTACGGCAGCCTGATTGGTGAAGCCACGGCAGAACGCATCAAACACGAAATCGGCTCGGCCTATCCGGGTGATGAGGTCCGTGAAATTGAAGTGCGCGGTCGTAACCTGGCTGAAGGTGTGCCACGCAGCTTCACCCTGAATTCGAATGAAATTCTGGAAGCCCTGCAGGAGCCTCTGACAGGGATCGTCTCTGCGGTGATGGTTGCACTGGAACAGTGTCCGCCAGAACTGGCGTCGGATATTTCCGAACGTGGCATGGTGCTGACCGGCGGTGGTGCACTGCTGCGTGATCTGGACCGTCTGCTGACGGAAGAAACCGGAATTCCTGTTGTGGTTGCTGAAGATCCGCTCACCTGTGTGGCGCGTGGGGGCGGTAAAGCGCTGGAAATGATCGACATGCACGGTGGCGATCTATTCAGCGAAGACTAATGTCTACCCCGGCAGAAATCCAAACAGGTCATAGTGTTACATGAAACCTATCTTTGGCAGAGGCCCCTCTCTGCAACTGCGCCTGTTTCTTGCCATGTTACTGTCGGTCGGCTTAATGCTGGCCGACAGCCGTCTTGACGCTTTCGCACAAGTCCGTTACGTCCTGAACTCTGCTGTTGCCCCATTGCAATATGCGGCGAACCTTCCCCGTGAAATTCTGGATGGTCTTTCCAGTCAGTTCAGTTCTCATCAGCGGTTATTGGCGGAAAACAAAGCGCTTAAGCGTGATTTACTGGTAAAGCAGAGCGATGTGCTGTTGCTTGAACAACTGCAACAGGAAAACCAGCGACTGCGAGAGCTGCTGGGCTCACCCTTTGTGCGTGATGAACGCAAGATGGTGGCAGAAGTCATGGCCGTCGACTCCGATCCATACAGTCATCAGGTGATGATTGATAAAGGTCATGTGGACGGCGTGTATGAAGGCCAGCCGGTGATCAACGACAAAGGGATCGTCGGTCAGGTTTCTTACGTCGGCGCTCATAACAGCCGTGTTTTGCTGCTGATTGACCCGACTCATGCCTTGCCGGTTCAGGTGGTCCGGAATGATATCCGGGTGATTGCGTCCGGCAGTGGCGAACAGGATGTCATTCAGCTGGAACATGTCCCGAGCAGTACCGATATCAAAGTGGGTGACTTGCTGGTGACTTCCGGTCTGGGTGGCCGTTATCCGGAAGGTTATCCGGTCGCACGGGTCACAGAGTTCTCATTCGATAACAAGCGACCTTTTGCACAAATCAAAGCCATGCCGACAGTGCAGTTTGACCGCTTACGCTATCTGCTGCTGGTCTGGCCGACCGACAGAGAAAGGCTGGTCGTCAATAAAGGAGAATCGGTCGATGGTTGATACGCGGGCCAATGGCATTCTGCTGATTTGGCTGTCATTTGTCGTGGCGCTGATCCTGCAAGCAGCGCCATGGCCGGGACAGTTTGAAATGTTCCGGCCGTCCTGGGTCATGCTGGTCGCCTTTTACTGGGTGCTGGCATTACCGCACCGGGTGAATGTTGGTACGGCACTGATTCTGGGACTCATCTGGGATCTGCTGCTCGGCTCAACGCTGGGTATCCGTGGCCTGATGATGTCTGTCCTGTGCTACATTGTGGCCTTGAACTTCCAGGTCATGCGAAACCTCTCACTGTGGCAACAGGCGATGATCGTTGCTCTGCTGTCACTGGCTGGTAAGCTGGTGGAATTCTGGGCTGAATTCCTGGTGGTCGAAATTGAGTTCGATCCGAACCGGCTCTGGGCGGTGTTGCTGAACTTTGTACTCTGGCCGTGGCTGTTTCTGTTCTTACGTCGTATTCGCCGTAAGTTCTCAATTCGTTAGGGGGGCTGTGGCCCCCTTTTTTATTCGGCTGCTGTGTAAGACGTGTTCCAACACATTGCAGCGCTTCAAGGTTAAACAAGATGACACAAGTGTACCTGGCTTCCGGCTCACCGCGCCGAAAAGAATTGCTGACCCAGCTCGGCTACGCCTTCGACATCCTGACCCTGGATGTTGCAGAGCAACATCAACCGGATGAAACCCCGGCTGACTATGTGCAGCGCTTATCCCTTGATAAAGCGATGGCGGGTGTCCGTGTTACGAACGGGACAATACCAGTGGTTGGTTCAGATACTATCGTTGTGGTTGATGGCCAGATTCTTGAAAAACCGAGGGATTTTGCGCACAGCCGTGAGATGCTCATGCTATTATCCGGACGAAGCCATCAGGTAATGACTGCGGTGACAGTAGCAACAGAAGCCCGTCAGGCGACCACACTGGTTGTCACGGATGTGTGGTTCCGCGCACTGACTGAACAGGATATTCAGGACTACTGGCAAAGTGGTGAGCCTCAGGACAAAGCTGGCAGTTATGCCATTCAGGGGATTGGCGGGAAATTTATTGTCCGTATTGAAGGCAGTTACCATGCAGTTGTGGGTTTACCACTGCTGGAAACTGATGCGCTGATCCGAGAGTTTATCACCCATTAAAACGACAGAGGCATCCATGAGCACCGAACTGCTAATCAATGTGACACCCAGTGAAACCCGCGTCGCGATGATCGAGGGGGGCAACCTCCAGGAAATTCATATTGAGCGCGAATCCAAGCGTGGCATTGTGGGGAATATCTACAAAGGGAAAGTCAGCCGTGTCCTGCCTGGGATGCAGGCTGCATTTGTGGATATTGGTCTGGATAAAGCAGCGTTTCTGCATGCCTCTGATATCGTGCCGCATACTGAATGTGTGGCAGAAAATGAAAAACAGCAGTTTCAGGTCCGGGATATTTCGGAGTTGGTTCGTCAGGGGCAGGACCTGGTGGTTCAGGTGGTGAAAGATCCGCTGGGCACCAAAGGCGCCCGACTGACCACAGATGTCACCCTGCCGTCACGGTATCTGGTCTTTATGCCGGGTGCCAGCCATGTGGGCGTTTCGCAGCGGATAGAAAGTGAAACTGAGCGGGAACGGCTGAAAAAGCTGGTTCTGCCCCATTGCGATGAGCTGGGCGGTTTTATTATCCGTACCGCTGCCGAGGGTGCCTCTGAGGAAGAAATGTCTCAGGATGCAGCATTTCTCAAGCATCTGTGGCGAAAAGTGCTGGAACGTCGGAAAAAATACAAAAGTAAATCCATGCTTTATGGCGAGCTGGGACTGGCGCAACGGATTCTGCGGGATTTTGTAGGTACTGAACTGGACTCCATCTATGTGGATTCCCGTCTGGCATTTGACAGTCTGAACGAATTCACCGGTGAATTTGTCCCCGAACTGAGCCGAAAACTGGTGCATTACAGCGGTGAGCAGCCCATCTTCGATTTGTACGATACAGAAAACGAAATTCAGCGTGCCTTGGATCGCAAAGTCGAACTGAAATCGGGTGGTTATCTGATTATTGATCAGACAGAAGCCATGACGACGATCGATATTAATACCGGTGCCTTTGTTGGTCGCCGTAATCTCGAAGAAACGATCTTCAACACCAATATCGAAGCAACCAAAGCCATTGCCCGGCAACTGCGTCTGCGCAATCTGGGGGGCATCATTATTATTGATTTCATCGATATGGCTTCTGAAGAACACCGCCGCCGTGTGCTGACGGCACTGGAACAGGCCTTGTCCTATGATCGTGTGAAGACCAATATCAACGGCTTTACGCAGCTCGGGCTGGTGGAAATGACCCGTAAACGCACCCGCGAAAGTATTGAACATGTGCTGTGTGGCACCTGTCCAACCTGTGAAGGGCGTGGAACGGTCAAAACAGTCGACAGTGTCTGTTATGAAATTCTGCGTGAAATTACCCGTGTGAACCGGGCATATGATGCGGACCGTTTTGCCGTGTATGTGTCTCCGGCGGTGGCGGAAACGCTGGCTGGCGAGGAATATCACGCCATGGCAGAGCTGGAAGTTTTCATCGGTAAGCAGGTCGAAGTGAAAATTGAACCTTTGTATAACCAAGAACAGTTTGACGTCGTGATGATGTAAACCCCGAGGCGAGTGTGTGTTTCCTGTGCTGATAAATCTGTCCCGCGCCCTGAAATGGACGTTGCTGACTTTGCTGGTCATCGGCGCAGTGCTGATCACGTCTTTACGTTTATTGTTACCGCAGCTCAACGATTATCGCGATCCGATTACCCGGTGGTTGTCGGCGGAAGCGAACCTGCAGATCAGCGTCGAACTGGTGGAAGGCCGATGGCACAATCTGGGTCCGGTGATGGCGCTGCACGGCGTCAGCCTGGGACAGAACAGCCATGACATGATCCAGGTTCGTGAGGTCGATTTCGAAGTGGATCTGTGGCGCTCTCTGCTGAATCTCAAACCGGTTTTCCGGGATGTACAGCTGTATGGGTTGTCGCTGGATCTGACCCAGCTGCCGCAAGGCAATCCGGATCCGTACACGGATCGACATGTGGATCTGGCTCGTCTGGAACAGGCGCTGTTTGTTCAGTTGGGTACCTTTTCTCTGCGTGATGCCACGCTGATCGTCACTTCCCCGGCAGGGCATCGTCAGCCGATAGCGATCAAGGAATTGAAATGGGATCGTCGCGGTGATCAGCATTTGGCGGAAGGGATTGTCAGTATTCCCGGCATGGAACTCAATGAATTGAGCGTGATCGCCAACCTTTCGGCCAAAGATGGCCTGCCTAAGTTGTCGGGGACAGTCTATGCCCGTGCCCGGAACCTCTCGTTTACCCCCTGGCTGAATCAGGCCATGCTGGGCGGCGAAAAAATCACGGAAAGTCAGATTAATACTGAAGCCTGGCTCACGCTTGATAATGGCCGGCTTGACAGCGGCCAGCTCAGATTCCAGGATTCTTTTGTCCGCTGGCAGGAACAGGGTGTGCCGCATGAACTGGCACTGCTGCGGGGCATGCTCTCGCTCACGCCTGTGGTGCAAAACGGTGCGCCGGGCTGGCGGCTGGATACCCATCAGCTGGTGCTGGCCTCTGATGAGCAGGCCTGGCCACGGCTGGATTTGTCAGCACAATGGCTGGCCGCGGATGCCGAAGGGCATGCTTTAGCGAATGAACTGTCCGTACCGGAAAAATTCAAACAGGGCCGCTGGAATCTGGCTGTCGGGCGCATGGATCTGGCCCGGTTGCTGCCATTGAGTACGCTGCTGCCCGAAAATAATGCGGCCAGAGAAGCGCTCCAAACCCTGCAGCCATCCGGGTTGATCAATGATTTGCGTCTGGCCGGTCAGGGGCTGAGTGTTCCCCGTTTTTCCTTTCATCTGGCCCATTTTGCCAATCAGCAGTGGCTGTATTTACCGGCTTTTGAAGCGCTGGATGCGACGGTTGCCGGTGATGCCCATCAGGGACAAATCACGCTGGATGTGACGCCGCAGACGCTGGATTATGACAAAGTTTTTCAGGCCCCGATGACGATTGAACAGGCTGAAGTTCATGCTTACTGGCAGACCAGCGCGCAGGGCTGGCGGATCTGGAGTGATACGCTGGATGTGCGGACGCCGCATGTGAGTGCCAGCGGCCAGTTCAGGCTGGACTTCCCGGCGGATCAGCCGTCCTGGTTGTCGTTTTACGGGGAAGCTGCCGTGAAAGATGCTGGCGCAGCGTGGCGGTATCTGCCCCGGCCAGCACTGGGACAGGAACTGACAGATTACCTTTCCGCTGCGATTCGCGGTGGGGAATCCGACCATGCGCAATTGTTGTGGTACGGGGATTTACCGGACTTTCCTTATGCGCATCATCAGGGCAATTTTGAGGTCCGGGTACCGCTCCGTCAGGGACGCTTCAGTTTTGATACGGCATGGCCGGAACTGACTGAACTGGATCTGGATCTGGTTTTCAAAAACGATCGGATGCTGCTCAAGGCCAGCCATGCCAAAACCAAAGAGGTGATTGCAGAAAAGGTGCAGGGCGAAGCCAGGCTGCATTCGGACGGACACCTGAAACTGAATCTTGATGTCGGCGCCGAAGGGCCGCAGGTACGCGACTACATGATGGCAACACCTCTGGTTGATTCTGTAGGGGCGGCCCTGACGGCGGTGAATGTGCAGGGGCCTGTCAGTGCCCGGATTGCACTGGATATCCCCTTCAGTAGTGAGCCGGCGCATGCCAGTGGTGAGGCAGTGCTGGAGAATAATCAGGTCACGATAGAAAGCTTGTCTCTGCCGCTTTCACAAGTGAAAGGCCGGATTCAGTTTCAGGATGATCAGATTACGGCTTCAGGCGTGTCGGCTTACTGGCTGGGCCAGCCGCTGAACGTCAGTTTTGATGGCGCGAAAGCAGACTCGGGTTATGAGGTGGACGTTGATCTGAAGGGTGTCTGGCAAATCCCGTCATTGCAGCAGCGTCTGAGGGATCCTTTGCTCGCTCAGGTGACTGGCAGCAGTGCGTGGCACGGCAAGGTTGGCGTGGTGTTGCATGACACCGGCCTGAATTATCAGGTGCTGATTCAGGCGCCGCTGGCCAGGATCCGCAGTCAATTGCCGTATCCTCTGGCGGTGCTTCCCGGCAGTGGCACCCATGCGGTGCTGACGGCATCGGGGAACACAACGCGGCTTGAGGCAAGTCTGACGGTGCCGGATGCCCAGTATCAGGCAGAACTTCAGCTTGAGCCCAAGCGACGCATTGCACGTAGTGAACTCAGTGTTGGCCGGGCGGAGCGACGCCGATTACCGGCCAAAGGGCATGGCGTCCGGATTCAGGCGCCAATGCTGGATATTGATGCCTGGGACAAACTGGTCCAGCAGATGTTCCAGCAAGCGTCAGAGCAATCAGATCCCCTGATCCAATGGCCGTTACCAACCCGGGTGAATGCCCGCGTTCAGCAACTGAAACTGGCTGGACTCAATTGGCACGATCTGGAGCTTGCCGTTCGCAAGCAACCCGCACAATGGCATGCCGTACTGGGCAGCCGGGAAGCCAGTGGCGAACTGACCTGGCCGGATTATCAGCCTTTGAAAGTGAATCTGGAGCAGCTTCATCTGAATCTGCCGGAAGGAGAAAAACCGCTGGAACCGATCGCGGCACACAAAAAATATGTGCCACAGATGAGTATTCCGCCAGTCACCGATTTTGACCGCAATATGATGACCTATCTGCCACAAATGGATGTGCAGGTGAAAGATCTCTGGTTACAGGGCTACCGGCTGGGTTCGTTGAGCGGTCGCTTGCGACGGGATGGGCAGACGCTGGTGCTTGAGGAGTTGGAGCTGAATTCAGGCACAACCTCGCTGAGCCTGGATGGGCACTGGACGATGAATGATTATCAGAATGAAACGCAGGTCGCGTTTGATATTGCCGGTGAAGACAGTTCAGAGCTGATGGGACGTCTGGGCGTCTCCGGCGGGATTCAGGATGCCCGTTTTAAGAGCTATGCCTCGATCCAGTGGCAGGGCGCGCCCTGGTCGATGCACCGAGAAACTCTGACCGGTGAGATGAAAACAGAAACTGGTAAAGGCGTGATCCGCGATGTGGGGGGCGCCGGACGTATTCTTGGGCTCTTCAGTCTGGATTCCATCATCCGGAAGATGCAGCTTGATTTCACGGGTGTTTTTGACGACGGCATGGCCTTTGATTATATCCGGGGCTCCGGCCGTATTGAAAATGGCCGGTTTGAAACCGATGATGTTGAAATGAAAGCGCTGGCCGGGGATATGTATATTCAGGGAAGTGCTAATCTGGTAAATGAAACCGTGAATGCCAGAGTGAAATTTGTCCCGGATCTGACCTCGGGAATTCCGGTCCTGACGGCCTTTGCCGTTGCGCCTCAGACTGCGATTGTCGTCTTCGCAATCTCGACAGCTTTGTCACCTGTGGTGGATGTATTTACACAGATTAACTATGTGGTGAGCGGTTCGATTGACGCTCCGACAGTGACCGAGCAATCCCGTTTCACCGGCGAGTTTAAAGTGCCTGAAGCTCTGAAGCAGCAGGCAGATCAGTAAGCCAGTCGTGACCCCGGTTGTCGCTAGTTAAGGAAAAGACCCGTCTTGGCCCGGCGGCCAATTCAGGTAATAATGATAAGAAAGTCAATTCATAAGGGAGTGCGTGATGGCCAAAGTGGGTGTAGTACAGATGAATTCCGGGCCGGATCCTGAAATCAATCTGCGTCAGCTGAAAAAAAAGCTGAAAGGATTGCAATTGCAGGGGGCGAAGCTGGTTGTGACGCCGGAAAACTGTCTGGTTTTTGGAACCCGAAAAGATTATGAATTGCACGCGGAAACACTGGGGCAGGGACCCATCCAGTCTGAGCTGGCACAGATAGCCAGGCAGTTGGGAATCTGGCTGCTGATTGGCTCTATGCCGATTCGCCGGACGGATGGTGCGATGTCGACAACGGCGTTGTTGTTTGATGATCAGGGTGAATTACAGGCGCACTACGACAAACTCCACATGTTTGATGTGGAAGTCGCCGATCGTCATCATAGCTATCGCGAGTCGGACACCTTTCGTCCCGGTAATGACGTACGGGTGATCAACACACCCTACGGCAACATCGGGCTGTCAATCTGTTATGATGTCCGCTTTCCGCAGCTGTATAGCGCGCTGCGGGCGCAGGGTGCAGACATCATTGTTGTGCCTGCGGCATTTACCCGGGTCACGGGGAAAGCGCACTGGGACATTCTTCTGCGCGCCAGAGCCATCGAAACGCAGTGCTGGATCGTCGCTGCCGCGCAATGGGGTGAGCATGATCAGGGCCGGGAAACCTGGGGTCACTCCATGATCGTGGATCCCTGGGGGCAGGTGGTGGCCTGTCAGGAGCAGGGAACGGGTGTTCTCACTGCGGATGTGGATCTGGGCCTGAGCGAACAGATCCGAACCAATATGCCATTGCTGCAACATGCCCGATTTCAGGTGCAGCAGTGCAACACAGAAGAGTAAAGGCAATGACGCTGGAAACCGTAGAACAGACCATGCTCGCCCAATCCGGGCTTGAGCGTGATGATCTCAGCCAGACTCTGGCACTGATGGCCGACCGTAATGTGGATTACGGCGACATTTATTTTCAGTCCAGCTGGCATGAGTCGCTGGTTCTGGAAGACAGCATTATCAAAGACGGATCGTTCAACATTGACCGCGGGGTTGGTGTGCGGGCGGTGTCGGGTGAAAAAACCGGCTTTGCCTATTCCGATCAGATCAGCAAGCTGGCGCTGACGCAAAGTGCAACCGCGGCGCGCGGGATTGCTCGTGGTGGTTCAAACGGCAAGGTCAAAGCCTTTTCGTCTCCGGCGGTTCAGCCTGTCTATGCACCGGTGAATCCGCTGGAAAGCATGGAAAGGCAGGATAAGATCGCACTGCTGCAGGAAGTGGACGCCTATATCCGCGCCAAAGAGCCGATGGTGAAAGAAGTGTCAGTCAGTATCAGTGGTGTTTACGAGCAAGTACTGGTGGCTGCCATTGACGGTACTTATGCTGCCGACATTCGTCCGCTGGTTCGTTTTTCGGTCAGTGTGCTGATCGAGAAAAACGGTAAGCGGGAAAGTGGCAGTGCAGGTGGCGGTGGCCGCTTTGGTTATCAATATTTTAAGTCGGAAACCAACGGGAAATCCGTGGCGCTCCAGTACGCTGACGAAGCGCTGCGTCAGGCATTGATTAATATTGATGCCGATCCGGCACCGGCGGGCACCATGCCGGTTGTGCTTGGAGCGGGCTGGCCGGGTGTGCTGCTGCATGAAGCGGTCGGACACGGTCTGGAAGGCGATTTCAACCGCAAAGGGTCCTCCATGTTCTCCGGACAGATGGGCCAGCAGGTCACCTCCAGCCTGTGTACCATTGTTGATGACGGAACGCTGGCTGATCGCCGGGGCTCGCTGAACATTGATGATGAAGGCACACCGGGTCAGTACAACGTACTGGTTGAGGGCGGCAAGCTGAAAGGGTACATGCAGGACAAACTGAATGCCCGTCTGATGGGTGTTGCGCCGACCGGTAACGGCCGCCGGGAGTCTTATGCGCATCTGCCGATGCCGCGCATGACCAATACCTACATGCTGCCGGGTGAACACACGCCGGAAGAAATCATCGCCAGTGTGTCGAAAGGCATTTACGCCCCGAACTTTGGCGGCGGTCAGGTCGACATCACTTCCGGGAAGTTTGTCTTCTCGGCGTCTGAAGCTTACCTGATTGAAAACGGTAAAATCACCCGTCCGATCAAAGGCGCAACCCTGATTGGCAGCGGCATCGAAGCGATGCAGAAAGTGTCCATGGTTGGCAATGATCTGGAGCTGGATCGCGGTGTCGGTGTGTGTGGGAAAGCGGGTCAGAGCGTTCCTGTGGGGGTCGGGCAGCCGACGCTGAAACTGGAATCCATGACGGTCGGCGGCACGCAGTAAGCGGTTGTCTGGGGATCATCGGAAAGAAAAATGCCAGCAATTGCTGGCATTTTTGTATCACAGAAAGGTCGTTCAGGTCGTTAGTCCTGAATGTACAGACCTTTCAGGATCTGGAAAATCTCCCGGTAGGCTTTCGCCGGTTTGTTCTGTGCCTTTTCTTTACTTGCCATTCTGGCGAGCTGACGCAGTTGCTGACGGTCGGCCTCCGGATGGGCTTCAACGACTTCGTTGATCACCGCATCGCCTTCTTCAATCAGACGATCCCGAAGGGTTTCCAGTTTGTGTAACTGAGCGGTCATCTGCGCGTGCTTGTTGTTCAGCTTATCCAGTGCCGTTTGAATCGGTTCGATGTCTTCGTTGCGCATCAGTTTACCGATGAATTGCAGCTGGCGGCGATAGGCTTCTTGCTTGAAGCGGTGCGCGTCTTTGATCGCACGCAGCAGTTCTTCACTAACCGGCACTTTGGCCAGCGCATTTGGCTTGAGCTTGACCAGCTCCTCACCCATCTTTTGCAGGGCTTCCATGTCACGCTTCATCTCGGACTTACTGACCCAGATGATTTCTTCTTCCTCTTCCCATGGGGCTTTTTTGTTTTTACGGCTCATAACAGGCTCATGACTGACTTCAATGTCTCTATTTTATCAGTTTCAGGTTGAATTGGGGCGCATTTTAATAGCCTTGAGTGTTATCCTTAAGGGAAACATTGCAGATAAAACGTATGGCTATGGATGTGAAACAACAAGTTGCCCAGCAGCGTGTCGAGCTGGAACAGGCGGTCGCCCGTGCCCTGGAGCTGGCAGGTCAGCAAGCTGACGCAGCAGAAGTGGCGATTAATAAATCCACAGGGATCAGTGTTTCCTCCCGGATGTGTGAGGTTGAAAACGTTGAATTTAACAGCGATGGTGCCATGGGCATCACCGTGTATCGCGGACAGCGCAAAGGCAGTGCGTCAACCTCGGATCTGAGTGAAGCGGCAATTGCCCAGACAGTTGCAGCCGCGCTGGAAATTGCCCGTCATACATCGGAAGATCCTTTTTCCGGCCCCGGTCCTGCGGAGTTGATGGTCCGGGAGATTCCTGATCTCGATTTGTTCCATCCCGATGAACCTGAACCGGATCATGCGGCATCCATTGCGATTGCGGCCGAGCAAGCGGCGTTGGACGCGGACAGCCGGATCAAGCAGAGTGACGGTGCCAGCTATGACAGCCACTATGGCGTGCGGGTTTACGGCAACAGCCATGGCATGCTGGCCAGTTATGCCAGCAGCCGGCACAGCATCAGTTGCAGTGTGATTGCCGAAGGTCAGAGTGGCGATATGGAGCGTGACTACAGTTACACGCTGGCGCGCCGGACCAGTGATTTGTGGACGCCAGAGCGTGTGGGCCGCCAGGCTGCTGAACGAACGGTGAGCCGGATTGATCCGCAAAAGCTTGCAACCCGCAATGCACCGGTGATGTTTGCGTCGGATATTGCCACCGGCTTATTCGGCCATCTGGTGATGGGGATCAGTGGTTCGAATCTGTATCGGAAGTCGACGTTTTTGCTGGATAAGCTGGATGAACAGATCTTGCCGTCCTGGCTGAATATCAGCGAGCGTCCCCATTTGCTGCGCGGCCTGGCAAGTACGCCGTTCGACAGCGAGGGTCTGGCAACACAAGACCGGGAAATCATTCAGGATGGTGTGCTCAAAACCTATCTGATGACCAGCTACGCGGCCCGTAAACTGGGACGTCAGCCCACCGGCCATGCGGGTGGCATCCATAACTGGATGGTGTCGAACACTGGCGAAGATTTTCAGGCGATGCTGCGTAAAATGGACACTGGCTTTCTGGTGACGGAGCTGATGGGGCAGGGCGTGAATATCGTGACGGGTGACTACTCGCGCGGGGCGGCAGGTTTCTGGGTTGAGAACGGTGAAATCCAGTTCCCGGTCAGTGAAGTGACCATCGCCGGTAACCTGAAAGAGATGATGAACAACATTGTCGCGATTGGCACGGATACTGAAACCCGCAGTCAGATCCAGACGGGGTCAGTGTTGCTCGAGTCGATGAAAATCGCAGGCGAATAAATACGGTTCATATCCATGAAAAAAGGTCTGGCTTTGCCAGACCTTTTTTGTCTGTGAGTTTTTTAGGCGTCAGGTAATAAAGAGGGTCGCGAGCCCGAGGAAGACCGACAGACCGACAATATCGGTAATCGTGGTCAGGGCCATGCCGCCTGCGAGTGCAGGGTCGATATTGAATTTTTTCAGAATGACCGGCACCCCGACTCCGGCAATACCGGCAATCAGCAGGTTGGTCATCATGGCACCTGCAATAATACCGCCCAGTACCAGATTCCCTTTCCAGAGGACGACCACGCCCCCGATGATACAGGCCCAGAGAATACCGTTGATCAAACCAACCCGGGCTTCTTTACTCAGCAGCCAGCGGGTATTCGAATCCCCGATGTGACCCACAGCCAGACCGCGGATCACGAGCGCGACGGTCTGGTTTCCCGCCACCCCGCCCATGGAAGGAACAATGGTCATCAGTACTGCGATGGCCGCCATTTTGTCCAGCGTGTCTTCAAACATGTTGGAGACAGAGGCTGCCGCCAGCGCCGCGAGCACATTGACACCCAGCCAGATACTGCGCCGACGGGCGGATTTCATCACCGGGGCAAAGGTGTCTTCATCATCGTCCATCCCCGCCATACTCATCATCGAGTGCTCGGCATCTTCACGGATGATATCTACGACGTCATCAATGGTGATCCGGCCGACCAGCTGATTACTGGCATCGACGACCGGCGCAGACAGCCAGTTGCGTCGCTCAAACAGATTGGCAACTTCGCTGTCATCCATATCGACTTTGATGGCTTCATCCGGATCATCCATCACGTTCTGTATTTCTACATCGGGTTGTGTGGTGATCAGGGTTGCCAGCGACAGGTGACCGATCAGCACATTATTTTCATCGACTACGTACAGGGCATCAGTTGCTTCCGGTAGTTCGCCTTTCATGCGCAGATAACGCAAAACCACATCTGCCGTAACATCGCCCCGAATGGTCACGAAGTCGGTACTCATGATCCCGCCGGCACTTTCCTCCGGGTAGGCCATGGCCTGCTCGATCCGATGGCGATCGGCGGCATCCATCTGAGCCAGAACTTCCTGGAAACGCCGATCCGGCAGGCTTCGAAGGACATAAGCGACATCATCGCTTTCCATCCCTTCGGTGACTGCGGCCAGCTTCTCTGGATCCATTAAGGCAACAATGCCGTCTTTGACGTCTTCGGACAGTTCGTCCAGGATTTCACCCTGTTCTTCCGGATCGGTCAGCTGCCAGAGAACCTGACGTTCTTTGGGCGGACTGGCTTCCAGCAAGTGAGCGATGTCTTCAGGCTCCATGTCCTGCAGCATCCGCCTGACGTGCACGAACATCCCTCGTTCAAGGGCTTGATTGACCTGTTGTAGTGTCTGGTGGGTCTGATCTTGTTCGAAAACGTCCGCCATAGTGAGAACTACCTTGCTTCGTGAATAGGCCCGGCACAGGAGATTCAGCGGCCGGGAAATGGCGCAATAATCTGAATATTAACGCAATCCTGTGGCCTTTGTCTCATTTGATCTGAGATCTGACGGAGATTTCACCATGAGAAATGATGAGCGGAAATTAAGCTCTGAAGAGCTCATTCATGGCCTGAAAGCCGGATTTGACTGCGATTTATCAGATTTTGTGTGATGTTAAAGGCATGTTTGCCGCGAGTGGCATTCAAGTGAGGGTCAGCTGTCTTCGTCGAAGCCGTTTTCAATCAGGGAAGCAATAGCTTCCAGTGCATCACTGGCATCATTGCCTTCTGCACTGACAATCACCTTCTGACCCTGTGCCGATTCCAGCATCAGTAATCCCATTACACTGTCAGCCGTGGCAGATTTATTATCATTGGTGACCGTGACTACAGCTTCAAAGCTCTGTGCCAGTTCCACCAGTTTAATCGCGGCTCTGGCATGCAGGCCCAGGCGGTTTTTGATAAAGAGTTCGCGGCTGACTGTGCTCATATTCAATGCTTCTGCGGCGTTTGCTTTTCCAGCGTACGGTGTCGGACCTGGACCTGCTGACCCCGCTGACGGAAGCAGTCTGCCAGTTGCTGGGCGACATACACTGAGCGGTGTTGTCCACCGGTACAGCCAATGGCGACCGTGACATAACTGCGGTTGTTTTTCTCCAGCATCGGCAGCCAGCTTTCCAGAAAATTTCGGATCTGGTAAATCAGCTGAGTGACTTCATGATGGCTGGCGAGGTATTCCTGCACGTCTGTGTCGAGGCCAGTCTGCGGTTTCAGTTCCGGAACCCAGTGAGGATTGGGCAGGAAACGGACATCAAAGACATAATCGGCATCGGTGGGCAGGCCATGCTTGAACCCGAAGGATTCGAAAACCATCACCAGTTCACGGGACTGGCGGCCAAGCACGCGGGCGCGCACGGTTTCGCTCAGGTCATGAATCGATAATTGGGTGGTATCCAACACCAGATCGGCTTGCTCTTTCAGGTTTGCCAGCCAGGCACTTTCTGCCTGAATGGCTTCTTCCAGGCTCATATTCTGGCGGGACAGGGGGTGCAAACGCCGGGTTTCGCTGTAGCGTTTCACCAGCGTATTGTCGTCTGCATCCAGGAACAGCAGGTTGACGTCGGCTTGTTTGCGGACATCTTCCAGAATCGTGCTGGTAATATCATGATCAGCCGGCATATTGCGAACATCCACACTGACGGCAACATTCTGGGTATGGGGATCCAGTGTTTTCATCAGGTCAGACAGCAGGTGGACCGGCAAATTATCGACGCAATAGTAACCGAGGTCTTCCAGTACCCGCAGGGCGACTGATTTACCTGAGCCTGAACGGCCGCTCACGATCATCAATTTCATGACAAAACTTTCCTTAGTGCCGGTTAAACGGGCTCTGAAGTCATGATCTGATACAGCTCTTCGTCGCTTTTGGCAGCCCGGAGCTGTTTCAGGACATTTTTATCACTGAGCTTTTCCGCCATGCTGGACAGTGTTTTGAGGTGCTCTTTGCACTGCGCATCCGGGACCAGTAAAGCAAACAGCAAATCGACCGGTTGATTGTCGATGGCATCAAACTGGATCGGCTGCTGGCACTGAATCAGAACCGCAATGGCTTGTTCACTATCGCTGACACGACCATGCGGGATCGCAATGCCGTTCCCGATCCCGGTACTGCCCATTTTTTCCCGGTTCAGCATGCACTCAAACAGTGGCTGAGGGTTCTGGTTTAAATGTTGGCCTGCGATTTCGCTGATGATTTCCAGCGCGCGCTTCTTGCTGGAACAGTGGACTGCACTCTTGGTGCAGTCCAGGCTTAATACTCGACTCAGTTGCATGTTAATGACTATTGAGTTTGTCTTTGTGCTTGTTAAGTTGACGCACCAGTTTATCAGTTAATTGATCAATTGCAGCATACATATTTTCAGAATCTGCCTTTGCGTGGATTTCACCGGCATTAATGTGAAGGGTGGCTTCGGCAATTTGCTGCATTTTTTCGACGTTCAGAACCACGTGCACGTTATTAATCTTATCGAAAAAGCGCTCCAGCTTATCGAATTTGGTTGTCACATATTCACGCAGCGAAGGGGTGATTTCAATATGGTGACCAGTGAGATTAATTTGCATAGACATCTTCCTCCTGTGTGCCGCTACTCTTCAGAGCAGGCGCTTTCTTTGGCTTGAAGGCGGGATACCAAGCGATTCACGGTACTTGGCGATGGTGCGTCGAGCAACCATGATGCCTTGATCCGCCAGTAATGTCGCAATTTTGCTGTCACTCAAAGGTTTGGCCTGGTTTTCAGCCGCAACCAATTTCTTCACCAGTGCGCGGATGGCTGTTGATGAACATTCGCCGCCGTTGTCGGTACTGACATGGCTGGAGAAGAAATACTTCAGTTCAAAGATACCCCGTGGGGTATGCATGAATTTTTGTGTGGTGACCCTCGAAATCGTCGACTCGTGCATGTCGACAGCCAGGGCAATATCGTTGAGGACCATAGGTTTCATGGCTTCCTCACCGTATTCGAAGAAATCTTGCTGATGCTCCACGATACAGCGCGCGACTTTCAGCAGGGTATCATTCCTGCTTTCCAGGCTTTTGATCAGCCATTTGGCATCCTGCAGGTGGCTGCGGATAAACTGGCTGTCAGCGCTGTTCCGGGTTTGCTTGCTCAGTGCGGCATACTGCTCATTCACTCTCAGGCGCGGCACGCTGTCCGGGTTTATGGTCACAACCCATTTGCCTTTGTCTTTGAACACGGAGACATCCGGAACGACATACTCGGTTTCGGAGGCAACAACCCGGTTGCCGGGACGGGGATCCAGGGAGTGGATCAGCGTCATGACGTTCTTTAGCTCGTCTTCTTTGAGCCGGGTATCGCGCATTAACTGGCGGTAATCCCGGTTACCGAGCAGATCCAGGTGCTGAGTCAGAATCATTTTGGCCTCAGCAAGCCAGGGAGTATCTTCCGGAAAGGTTGCAAGCTGAAGCAGCAGACATTCCTGCAGATTACGTGAAGCCACACCCAGCGGGTCAAATTGCTGGACGCGTTTCAGGACGGCTTCGACTTCATCGAGTTCGACTTCGTCATCGCCCATGCTTTCGAGAATATCTTCACTACTGCAGGTGAGGTAGCCTTTTTCATCAATGGCATCGATGATAGCAAATGCAATGGTGCGGTCGGTGTCGCTGAATGGCGTCAGATCAAGCTGCCACACTAGGTAATCTTGCAGCGTTTCCGTGGTTTCGCCCTGATAGACGGGCATGTCATCATCCGGCGCGATCCCGGTGCTTCCGGTGCCGGCACTGTACACATCATCCCAGGTGGTATCGACCGGGAGGTCGGCAGGCATTTCGCGCTGTTCAATCACATCCGAAGTGTCGAACGAGTCGCTGCCGAATTCGTCAAACTGTTCTGCAGCGTCTTCTTTGCTGCTGGCACTTTCTGCGCGTCCTTCGTCCTGTTCAGCGGAAGCATTGTCACCGTCAGGGTGGCTTTCGTCGAGCTCAAGCAGGGGATTGGCGTCTAAGGCTTCCTGGATTTCCTGTTGCAGATCCAGAGTAGACAGTTGCAGCAGGCGAATGGCCTGCTGCAGTTGTGGCGTCATTGCCAATTGTTGACCGAGCTTAAGCTGGAGCGAAGTTTTCATGCGTGTACAGACACCTTGTGATTATTGTATGAATCGCTTGTTTTTGGGGTCTTTAGGCCAGTCGAATCAAAACGTTCGACAAGCCTTTGCAGCTTACCTCTGTTATGCCCTTTTATCTATAACTATAGTCTGAACTGGTCTCCCAGATAGACACGTTTCACATGCTCATCGTTCAGAACTTCAGCAGGTGTGCCGTGTGCAATCAACTGTCCCTGACTGACGATGTAGGCGTGCTCACAAACATCGAGGGTCTCTCTGACATTGTGGTCTGTGATCAGGACACCCAGACCACGATCGCGCAAATGTTCGATGATTTTTTTGATGTCAATCACAGAGATGGGATCCACCCCGGCAAAAGGTTCATCCAAAAGAATGAACTTCGGGTTGGCAGCCAGTGCGCGGGCTATTTCTACACGGCGACGTTCCCCTCCTGACAGCGCCATGCCGAGACTGTTGCGGATATGCTGGATGTGGAATTCGTCCAGCAATTCTTCCAGCTTGTCCTGGCGTTCAGCTTTGCTCAGTTCAGAGCGAGTCTGCAGGACGGCCATCAGGTTGTCATGGACCGATAAACGCCGGAAGATGGACGCTTCTTGTGGCAGATAGCCAATCCCCATGCGGGCCCGGTTGTGCATCGGCTGTAGGCTGATGTCGGTGCCATCAATGGTAATGGCGCCCTCATCACGGGCAACCAGACCCACAATCATATAAAAAGATGTGGTTTTGCCGGCACCATTCGGGCCAAGCAGGCCGACAATTTTGCCTGACTCAACTTCCAGGCTGACATCGGAAACGACTTTGCGGCCGTTATAACTTTTGGCCAGATGGGTGGCGGTTAACTTAGACATTCGCACTCTTAATCTGAATTATTGTTTTTGCTTGAGCTGATTCGGCTGCAAAATCGTGGTTACGCGCTGTTGATCGCCACTGGTTGCGACCAGTTTTTGCTCATCAATTTTATAGCTGATGGTTTTGCCTTTAATTTCGCTGCCTTCCTGAACCAGGACGGCTTTATCTGTCATTTTCAGGAATTCAGTGGCCGTTTCATAGCGCATTTTCATCGCGGAGCCATTGATAGGCTTACCGTCATCCATCTGCTGATAGAAAGTGGCCGGAGAGCCGAAAGCATCGATGGTTTGCTGATCGCCATTCTGAGTCTGGCGCGTCACGATCACTTTATCTGCACGAATATCAATACTGCCCTGACGCAGGGTGACATTCCCGGTGAAAGTCACCACGTTTTTTTGAATGTCCAGCTCCTGACTGTCCGAGTTGATGTAAATCGGCTGCTCGGTATCGTTGCTCAATGCCCAGCTGGAAGTGCTGACGACTAGGCATAGCAGGGCGCTAATTTTGCAAAGCTTCATATCTACCTTTTACATTATTCATCAGGGTCGCCACATTGCGCTCCATGTTGCCCTTCATGCCAATCCCTTCATTCTGGAAGAAACTCCCGGTAATGGTGACCGGGTCGGGCGTGTCGAAATCCTTGCTGATTAAATCCAACCGCAGTGTATCTGTTTTAATCGCGTTGATGGCGGAGTCAGGTAACAGATTGAAGATTCGTACATTACCAGACATCTGCAGGATATGTTCTTTATTTAGTGTGGCGTGATTTGCACTGATACGCCATTCGGTTTCTTCACCCGCTTTGAAAACCCAGATGACCGGCGCAAGAAAATCGGTGTCGCCGCTCTGGTTGAAATATTCCAGCGTGTCAGACTCAATCCGGTAACTGCGCAGGCCCGTTTCGGTATAAGCCGTGTTTTTGACGCCGGTGCCGGTGAAGATCGGCTTTTCGTTATCCGGTGCAATTTGTTCACTTTGCTGCCAGCGTTGCTGCAGCAGGTAGTAACCGGCCCATGCGCATAAGACAATCAGCAGCACATAAAACAGCCGACTCAGGGTCATATGCTTCGCCCCTTATGTTGATCCAGTTCGCCACGGGCTTCCAGGATCAGATCGCAGACTTCACGCACTGCACCGTATCCGCCCTGTATCCGGGTGACAAAGTCAGCACGCTGCGCCAGTAAGGGGTGCCCGTCTGCCACACAGACCGACAGACCGACTTCGGCCATCACCGGCCAGTCAATCAGATCATCGCCAATGTAAGCGGTGTGCTCTGGCGCAATGTTCAGTTTGGCCACGATATCCTGATAAGCGGTTAATTTATCATCCTGGCCCTGATAAACATGCTGAATGCCAAGAGCACTCATCCGGTTTTCCACAATCTGCGAGCGGCGGCCGGTGATGATGGCGATTTCTACCCCAGCAGCCATCAAGGATTTAATGCCATAGCCGTCGCGGGTATGGAACGTTTTGAGTTCTTCCCCCTGATTGCCCATGTAAATGCGGCCATCAGAGAAGACGCCGTCTACATCGCAGATCAGCAGACGAATGGCTTTGGCTATGTTAAAAACATTTGAGGAGACAGGGCCGTACAGGGTGTCTTGCATGTTGTTGGTCATTACATTACTCCGGCTCTGAGCAGGTCGTGCATATTCAGCGCACCGACCAGTTGCTGATTATCGACAACCAACAGGCCGTTGATCTTTCGTTCTTCCATCAGTTTCAACCCTTCGGCAGCCAGCACCTGAGACGAAATTGTCGCCGGGTTGGGGGACATCACTTCGCCGATCCGGGTCTGATGGATATCAATGCGTTTGTCCAGCATCCGGCGCAGGTCGCCGTCGGTGAAAATGCCGCTTAACTGCTGGGCATCATCCACGATGGCCGTCATCCCTAAGCCCTGACGGGAAATTTCCAGCAGGGCATCTTTGATGCTGGCGTCCTGATGGACCACCGGCAGGCGGTCACCGCCGTGCATGACATCGGCGATCCGCAGCAACAACTTGCGGCCCAGCGCTCCGCCAGGATGAGATAAGGCGAAATCGTCGGCGGTGAAGCCACGGGCTTCCATCAGGGCAATGGCCAGTGCATCGCCCATAGCCAGTGTTGCCGTAGTGCTCGACGTTGGCGCCAGATTTAGCGGGCAGGCTTCCTGAGTCACCGTGATTTGCAAATGAACCTGTGCCAGCCGGGCCATGGTTGAGTCCGGGTGGCCTGTCATCGTAATGAGCGGAATTCCCTGGCGTTTGATCACGGGCAGCAGGGTGAGGATTTCACCGGCCTCGCCGGAATTGGAAATCGCCAGAACGATGTCGCGCTTGTCCAGCATCCCCAAATCGCCATGACTGGCTTCTCCGGGATGGACAAAGAAGGCCGGGGTGCCGGTACTGGCCAGTGTCGCTGCAATTTTGCACCCGATGTGGCCGGATTTTCCCATCCCCATCACGATGACTTTCCCCTGACCACGGCTGATGAGCCGACAGGCTTCACTGAAGCTGCCGTTGATATACTGCGACAACCCTTTGAGCGCATCGGATTCGATTTCAATAACACGTCGGCCAATTTGGCCGTAGTCAAAAGTATCAGGCATAGTTTTGTTCCCGGTTAGGCCGACAGATTATAAAGCAGATAGCCCTGATAGGCGACAAAGCATAAAATCAGCACCAAACCCTCGAAGCGATTGATCCGGCGACGTTTGCCCAGTGCCATCAGGACCAGCAGGACAGAAATACCCAGCATGATGTAAAAATCACGTCCCATGGCCAGCGGGCTGAGGACCGAAGGGTTCAGAACCCCCGGAATGCCCATCACTGCCAGAATGTTGAACACGTTGGAGCCGATGATATTCCCGACAGCCATGTCATCTTCGCCTTTGTGAATACTGGCGATGGATGCGGCCAGTTCCGGCAGGCTGGTTCCTACGGCAATAATGGTCAGGCCGATCACCAGATCACTCATGCCAAAGTGCTTGGCGATGGTGACGGCGGAATCAACCAGCATGCTGGCCGCATACGGCAGCAACACCAAGCCGATCACAATCCAGACACCCGCCGCCATGTTACTGACGCCATCAGGGATTTCGGATTCCTGTTCTTCTAACAGGATATCCTGACCGGCTTTTTGATCATTTTTACTGATTTTGAGCATGGCCAGAATAAAGATGAGAAAAAGAACGACCAGCAGGACGCCTTCAAAGAAGCCCAGATAGCTGTCCCAAAGCAGGGCACCTGCAATCAGTGTGACCACCATCATCAGGGGGAGTTCACGGCGAATGATGCCGGAACTGATGGAGAGCGGTTTCAGAATTGCAGTCAGACCAAGAATGAATGCAATATTCGCAATGTTTGAGCCCAGAACATTCCCGACGGCGGTGTCGGTTTTACCCGCCAGAGCGGCGGTCGCAGATACCATCATTTCCGGCGCAGAAGAGCCCATGGCCAGAATGGTCATCCCGATGATCAGTGGGGCAACGCCCAGATTTTTGGCCAAGGCTGCTGATCCAAAAACAAGTCGATCCGCACTCCATACCAGTAACGCCAGTCCGATACAGAGCAACACGATGGCTTCAAGCATTCTTATCCCTTACATTTTTTCATTGAGCAGTTTTGAAGAGGACAATTTTGACGTTTCACTGACGAAAATGGAAGGAGAAGGCATGAGTATTTGTGGAGATCGCTGTGATCTGCATATGGGATTTCGGGCGTTTGGCTCTGTGGAATGAGATTGGGAATGAATTGTTTGTCAGATTGGTCCTATTCAGGTCACTTATGATATAAAAAACAAAGTTCATAAAATACAATGTATTTTAAGCATGTGACTGAACGGGCCGAAAGGGCTGAAAAATCACAAGCTTCTGACAGCCTTCATCTTGAGTTGAACCGGGTTTCTACCTATGATCAATCAGGCTGAGATAACTATTTAATAAATATCATTTATCGCTGTTCTGCAGACTATCCCGGATGGATGGCCCAGACAGTATATTGGGAAGGTTATGACCGCATCCAAAGCGCTAATCAGAATTAATGACCTGACATTCCGCAGGGGCGAGCGAAAAATATTTGATGATGTTTCGCTGGAAGTGCCTCAGGGAAAGATTACTGCCATTATGGGGCCGTCGGGCATTGGTAAAACAACACTCTTACGTCTGATTGGCGGGCAAATCATGCCTGATCAGGGCGAAGTCTGGTTTGATGACCAAAATATCCCGGCATTGTCGCGAAATGAACTGTTTCAGGTACGCAAACGCATGAGTATGCTGTTTCAGTCCGGTGCCCTATTCACGGACATGACTGTCTTTGATAATGTGGCCTTTCCGTTGCGGGAACATACTGAACTGTCTGAAGATTTACTGCGTACACTGGTGCTGCTCAAGCTGGAGGCCGTTGGCCTGCGCGGTGCGGCGGACCTGATGCCGAGTGAGTTATCGGGAGGCATGGCACGTCGGGCAGCACTGGCCAGAGCTATCGCGCTGGATCCTGATCTCATCATGTATGATGAACCCTTCGTTGGTCAGGATCCCATCACCATGGGCGTGTTGGTGAAGCTAATTCACAGTCTGAATCATGCTTTGGGCATTACTTCGGTGATTGTGTCGCATGATGTGCCTGAAGTGATGAGTATTGCGGATCATGTTTATCTGTTGTCCGGTGGCAAAGTGATCGGCAGTGGGACCCCAGCGGAGCTGAATGCGAACCCGGATGAGCGTGTCCGGCAGTTTCTGGATGGTAATGCCGATGGTCCTGTTCCCTTCAACTTTCCTGCCCAACCGCTGGCGCAGGATCTGTTCAGTCAGAAAGCGCTTTGAATTTCAGGATGATCGCGGTAGCGCGAGAAAGGTAATTTCATCATATGTTTAAGGATTTTATAGCGCAGCTGGGACATCGTACCTTGTCCCGTTGCCGGACCATGGGGCGGGCATCCTTGCTGTTGTTTGGCGCACTGGTCAGCAAACCTCAGCCTGCCAAAATGTTCCCGTTGCTGGTCAAGCAGCTTTACGTTGTCGGCGTGCTTTCCGTGGCCATTATCATGGTTTCTGGATTGTTTATCGGCATGGTGCTCAGTTTGCAGGGGTTTATCGTACTGGTCGATTTTGGGGCAGAGACCAGTCTGGGTCAGATGGTTGCCCTGTCGCTGCTGCGGGAGTTGGGGCCGGTGGTGACCGCACTGCTGTTTGCGGGCAGGGCTGGTTCTGCACTGACGGCAGAAATTGGTCTGATGAAGGCGACAGAGCAGATCTCCAGTATGGAGATGATGGCGGTCGATCCGCTGCGCCGGGTGGTTGCGCCACGTTTTTGGGCTGGCGTGATTTCCATGCCGCTGCTGGCCATGCTGTTTATCGCGGTCGGGGTCTGGGGCGGACAACTGGTTGGCGTCAACTGGAAAGGCATTGATCACGGGAGTTTCTGGTCGGTGATGCAATCCTCCGTTGAACTGGGCTATGACATTGGCAACAGTCTGATCAAATCCGTCTGTTTTGCAGTCACCGTCACCTGGATTGCAGTATTCAATGGCTTTGATGCGGTACCAACTTCGGAAGGGATTAGCCGGGCGACGACCCGGACGGTCGTGAATTCGTCACTGGCCGTATTAGGATTAGATTTTGTGCTGACAGCACTCATGTTTGGGAATTAATCATGCAACAGAACAGACAACTTGAACTTTGGGTCGGCACTTTCGTTCTGGCCGGGATCATCGCCCTGCTGGTTTTAGTTTTTAAAGTCGCAGATGTCAAAAGCATTGGTGGAGCTGAGACTTATCAGCTGAAAGCCCGTTTTGACAATATCGGTGGTCTGAAAGTCCGCTCACCAGTGAAAGTCGGTGGCGTCACCATCGGCACCGTGAGTAATATTTCACTGGATATGGAAACCTATGTCCCGGTGGTGACCCTCGCAATTGATAAGAAATATGGTTACTTTCCAGAAACCAGTTCGGCTGCCATTCTTACATCAGGCCTGTTAGGCGAGCAATATCTGGGGATATCTCCGGGTTTCGTCGATGAAGGGATCATGATGCTGGAAAATGGTGATTTCATAGAAGATACGAAATCGGCTCTGGTGCTGGAAGATATGATTGGTCAGGTGCTTTACAGCATCGGAAATGAAGGCGACAAGTAAGGAACTGAGAATGAACGTGTTGAAACGCTTTGGACTGGTTTTAATGGCCAGTTTACCGCTGCTCGTGAATGCAGCGCCCGTTGATAAAACGGATCCTTATAAAATGATGCAAGCCGTCTCTCAGCAGACTTTTGATCGACTCAAGTCCGAGCAGGCTCAGATTCAACGGAATCCGGAACACCTGCGGACTGTGGTTCGTCAGGAATTGCTGCCTTATATCAACACCCGTTACGCTGCGTATAAGGTGCTGGGACCTCAACTGAAACAAACCACAAAAGAGCAGCGCAATAATTTTGTGAATGCATTTACGGATTATCTGGTCGCCTCTTATGCTCAGGTACTGACGCAATATCAGGATCAGGATATCCGCATTGAACCGGCGAAGTCTGTGCCGGCAAGCAGCTCTATTGTTTCGGTGCGTGTGGATATTGTTGAACCGCAACGTCCGCCAATTCGCCTGGACTTTAAACTGCGCAAAAATAAGCAGACCAACGAGTGGCAGGGATACGATATGGTGGCTGAAGGTGTCAGCATGATCTCGACCAAGCAAAGTGAGTGGAGCGGCCAGCTGCGTACCCAAGGGGTCGATAAAGTGACGCAGGATCTGCGTACGCTGGCTGCGAAGCCAATCAAGCCTGAGGACAAATAGTCATGAATCATGGTGCCATCCACTGGCAAGCGCAGGAAAATGGGCTTTACCGCTTGTCAGGGGCGCTGGAACGTGACACAGTGCCAGCCTTTTGGCAGCAAAGACGTGAATGGATGCCACAAGATGCTAAGGTCAGGATCGATCTGTCTGATCTGACTCGGGTAGACTCTGCAGGTATGGTCATGATTCTGCATCTGCACAGAGAACTCAGTCAGGCTGGACGTCACTTGGTGTTGCAAGGAGTGCCGGAACAATTGTTCACCCTGCTCCGACTCAGTCATGTCGACACGGTGCTGGCTGCCTGTATGGAATGAGTAGTAGAGGATAGCTTGTGGAAACATCTGAAATTAAAACAATTCTTGAAAACGCATTGGAATTGGACGAAGTCATTGTCAGTGGCGAAGGCAGTCACTATCAGGTGATTGCGGTCGGTATCATGTTTGAAGGCATGAGCCGGGTGAAAAAACAGCAGGCCATTTATGCTCCCCTGATGGCGCATATTGCCAGTAATGCCATTCATGCTTTGTCGATTAAAGCATTCACTCCAGAAGAGTGGGCGCGCGACAAGAAGCTGATGTCTTTGTAAGAGAGTCCCAATGCAGAAGTTTCGTATTCAGGGCAATGGCCCGCTTCGCGGTGAAGTCGCGATTTCAGGTGCCAAAAATGCGGCCCTGCCTATTTTATTTGCTTCCCTGTTAGCGGAAGAGCCGGTTGAAGTCGGCAATGTACCCAAGCTGAAAGATATCGATACCACCATGGAACTCCTGAGCCGTCTGGGCGCGAAGGTGGAGCGAAATGGCTCGGTATATGTCGATGCCAGCAATATCACGGAATACTGTGCGCCTTATGATCTGGTGAAAACCATGCGTGCCTCAATCTGGGCGCTGGGTCCGCTGGTGGCTCGTTTTGGCCGGGGTCAGGTATCTCTGCCGGGTGGCTGTGCCATTGGTGCCCGTCCGGTGGATCTGCATATTCACGGTCTGGAGCAACTGGGCGCAACCATTACACTGGAAGAAGGCTATGTGAAAGCCGAAGTGAACGGTCGCCTGACCGGTGCTCACATCGTGATGGATAAAGTCAGTGTGGGTGCAACCGTGACCATTATGTCGGCGGCCACGCTGGCAACGGGGAAAACGGTGATTGAAAACGCAGCCCGTGAGCCGGAGATCGTGGATACCGCGGATTTCCTGAATGCAATGGGTGCAAAAATTTCAGGCGCCGGCTCAGACACCATCGTGATCGAAGGGGTTGAACGTCTGGGCGGTGGTTACCATGAAGTATTGCCAGACCGCATCGAAACCGGAACTTTCCTGGTCGCTGCCGCAATTTCCGGCGGTAAAGTGGTTTGTCGCAACACCCGTCCGACATTGCTGGAAGCCGCACTGGCGAAGCTGGAAGAAGCGGGTGCCCTGATTGAAACCGGTGATGACTGGATCAGTCTGGATATGGAAGGACGTGAGCTGAAAGCGGTCAACATCCGTACTGCACCGCACCCTGGATTCCCAACGGATATGCAGGCGCAGTTTTCACTGATGAATCTGGTTGCGAAAGGCACAGGTATCATTACCGAAACGATTTTCGAAAACCGTTTTATGCACATTCCTGAGCTGATCCGCATGGGTGCCCATGCAGAAATTGAAGGGAATACCGTGATATGTGGTGAAACCGAAGGTCTGAGTGGTGCTCAGGTGATGGCAACGGATCTGCGCGCATCAGCCAGTCTGGTGATTGCCGGCAACATCGCTAAAGGCGAAACGATTGTGGATCGGATTTATCACATTGACCGGGGCTACGAGCGTATCGAAGAGAAGCTGCGTGGTCTGGGCATGAAGATCGAGCGTTTCAGCGAGTAAGATCAATAATTCCGGGGGCGGGCTACCGTGCCCGGAATATATTCAATTCGTTTGCCATCCATGGGTTTACCTGTTTGGCTCATCGCCGATCAGAACTTTGATTTTCTTGGGTTTACCATTACGTAGGACCGTCATATCGGCATAAGTGCCGGGCCTCAGTTCTGTCACAATATCCAGCACATTCCGCATATCTGTCACGGGTTTGCCATCAATTTCAACCAGAATATCCTGAACGTGAAACCCGGCTTTGTATGCTGGCCCGTTCGGATCCATGCCCATCACAATGATTCCCCGAATTTGCTCTGCATCATAGAGTCGTGCCATCACCGGGTTGATCTCACGACCGTCGATACCGATATACCCCCGGATGACCCGTCCGTCTGCAATCAGCTTGTTCATGATCTTTTGCGTTAATTTAAAGGGGATGGCAAACGAGATCCCATAGGTTTCAATATCCGTGGCCTGCTGAAAAGAGGCGGTGTTGATCCCGACCAGTTCCCCCCGGGTATTCACCAGCGCTCCCCCTGAGTTTCCGTCGTTGATTGCGGCATCCGTTTGCAGAAAGTCCTGACGGCCGTAAAAGCTCATGCCGGAACGACCCGTGGCAGAAATGATGCCGTAAGTGGTGGTTTGTCCCAGATTGTAAGGATTGCCGATGGCCAGCACTACATCACCAACAGCGGGGAGATAGTCCGGGTTCAGCGGGATCACTGGTAAATTTTCGGCCTGAATCTTGAGCACAGCAATATCCGTACGCTGGTCTTTGCCGATCAGTTGTGCGGTAAAGATCCGGCTGTCCTGAAGGGCGACGATGACTTGGTCTGCTTCGGCAACCACATGGTAGTTGGTCACGATGTAGCCTTTGTCACTCATGATGACCCCGGAGCCCAGTCCTTGCGTACTGAGTTGCAGGCGATCTTCTGCGTTATAACGGCGGTTATAGATATTGACGACTGCAGGGGAAGCCCGACGAACGGCATAGCTGAAAGAAATTTGCTGAGGAACTTCCGGTTCACCGTGAATGGCCGCTGTCGGCGAAAACATTTGGGTGCGCAAACTTGGGAAAGCAAACAGCAACACTCCAGCTGTCAGTACGCCCATAAGGGCGGATCGACCTAAAAATGCCAGCATTGATGCTCCCCTAGTTGACCTGAATTTTGTCGATGATGCAAAAAGTTACAAAGCCGCTTGAGAATAGCATTGACTGCCAGTTTGCAACAAGTCGAAGCACAGAGAGGATGACAGAAAAGTCGTGTGATCAAACAGCCCGGGCAGGAGCCCGGGCTGAGAGATGTCTGGAAGTGAGTTATCGGATGATGAGATACAACTCATTGTTACCGCGTCTGATTTCCAGCGCCAGCACGGAGGGTTGTTTATCGAGCGCTTTGCGGAGTTCGCCCAGATTCTTAATCGGCTGACGGTTCAGGCCAATGATGATATCACCTTCTTTCAGACCATAGCGTGCCGCCATGGATTGCGGATCAATCCGTGTGACCTTCACACCATTTGCTTTGTCTTCAGACGTCGTATTGCTGAATTCAGCCCCTTGCAGGCTTTGATGTAAATGATCTGCTTTGAGATTCATCATTTCAGCTTCCTGCAGCGTGACATTGAAATTTTTCTCGTCGCCGTCTCGCAGGACGCCCAATTTCACTTTTTTACCTGCACCTAGGGTCGCGATTTTCGCGCGCAGTTCGCCAAAGGTCCGGATTTCTTTGTCATTCACCGAGACGATGATATCGCCGGCTTTCAGGCCTGCTTTTTCAGCCGCGGAGTCGGGCATTACCTGATTCACAAAAGCACCATGATTGGTTTCATAGCCAAAGGCTTCAGCCAGCTCTGAGGTCAGTTCGCCGCCCTGAACTCCCAGAACGCCGCGTTTCACTTCACCAAACTCCAGGATCTGGCTGGTCAGGTTTTTCACCATATTGACCGGAATCGCGAAACCTATCCCGACATTCCCTCCGTTTGGCCCCAGAATGGCGGTGTTGATCCCGATCAGTTCGCCGTTGAGGTTAACCAGGGCACCACCGGAGTTACCACTGTTAATCGCGGCATCGGTCTGGATGAAGTTTTCAAAATTTTCAATGTTGAGTCCACTGCGGCCTAAGGCTGAAATGATCCCTGACGTCACGGTCTGGCCGAGCCCGAATGGGTTCCCGATAGCTACCGAAAAGTCACCGACGCGCAGTTTGTCTGAGTCAGCCAGCCGAATCTGTTTTAGGTTTTTGGGGGTCTCGAGGCGGAGCAGGGCAATGTCCGACATTTCGTCACTGCCGATCAGTTCCGCTTTGAGCTCCCGCCCGTCGTGTAGTTGAACCAGAATTTTGTTCGCGCCATCAATCACGTGGTGGTTGGTGACGACATATCCTTTATCTGCATTGATAATGACCCCGGAGCCCAGGCCGCGGAAAGGCCTTTCCTGGAGCTGTTCATTTGGCATGTCCGGGCCAAAGAAATAGCGGAAAGCTTCAGGAATACGCTGTTTGGAGACATGTTTCCCTTCAACCGCAATACTGACAACGGCTGGTGTAACCTGTTCCAGCATCGGCGCCAGGCTCGGCAGTTGCTGATTATTGACGGCCAGCGGGAGCGCGGCGGTTGCCGAGATAGGGGTCATGACCGCACTCATACTTAACGCCAGTGCACTCAATACAAGTAAAGGTTTCTTCATCATCACTCAACTCCATTTTTCCAAGTGCTTAGTGTGACTGATATATTTGGAGATAGTTCCGATGTTTATCAAGATTGAAACAATGATTTCAGGCAGGAAAACTCTCCTGTGAAGCCGAAAGGCACCCCAGGAGAGGGGTAAAGTTTAGCTGGCTTTGGCGGGCTCAGCTTCGGGTTTCCGGTCGGTTCTCAGCAGGCCGGATGCACCATTTGCATAGTCACGGGGAGGTTGTGTTTCTGTTTCCGTTTGAACTTCAGTTTCTACGGGCTCAGTCACGGCGGTCAGGGTGCTGATTCGCTGAGAAAACGGGTTATCCTGCTCAGGCAAATTTGGCATCAGCTCAGCGGATGTTTTTGCCATGTGCTCGTAAAGTTTGCTGTAGTCTTTTGCCAGATTGTCCAGCAAATCTGAACTGCGGGCAAAATGATCGATCAGTTCCTGACGGTACTGCTCTAACTGGTATTTGGTTTTATCCAGTTCTTTCTGTAATTCTTTCTGCTGTTTCAGGTTTTTATTCCCTAACCGGGCAACAAAGGCACCGACCAGCGCGCCTGCGACAAAAATCAAAATCGCGTAGATCCAAGCCATAAAAAAACTCCTTGTGACTGCGGGTACAGCAGGTTGACCTGCTTTTTATCCCAAAAGTAAAAAGTGCTTCTTGGGTGGTTATCTAGTTACTATACATGCACATGAAGTGTCGTGGTACTATCTACGACTAAAGATGGAACAATAAGAAGTGGTTGGTCTGGCAAAATCGGCACCAGACACAGCGCTTCAGGCGATTAAGCAGGACGAGGATGACCCCGGAACAACGCTATCAAGACGATCTCAAAAAACCAGGATTTTTGCCCGATGCCGCACAGGCGATGGCGGTCTCTCATCTGGAAGATTTGTATCATCGTATGCTGGCCCCTCAGCCAGCGCCTGAGAAACCTTCCTTCATGGATCGTTTGTTCAAGCGTCAGGTTCAGGCGGATGTTGTGCCAGTCAGAGGCCTGTACTTCTGGGGCGGCGTCGGACGCGGGAAAACTTATCTGGTCGATACCTTTTTCGAGTGCCTGCCAACTGAGCGTAAGATGCGGATGCACTTTCACCGGTTTATGCACCGTGTCCATAAAGAGATGCAGACGCTCAGTCATCAGACGGATCCGCTGGAAATCGTGGCTGATCGGTTTAAACAAGAAACGGACATCATTTGTTTTGATGAGTTTTTTGTTTCCGATATTACCGATGCCATGATTTTGGGGACATTATTTCAGGCCTTGTTCCGTCGCGGGATCACGTTGGTCGCAACCTCCAACATTCCACCGAACGACTTATATCGCAATGGGCTGCAGCGGGCTCGGTTTTTGCCAGCCATTGATCTGATCAATACCCACTGCGACGTCGTGAATGTGGATTCCGGGGTCGACTACCGGCTTCGGACACTGGAACAGGCTGAGATTTATCACTGGCCACTGGATGGCAGTGCAGCAGAAAACATGCATCGTTACTTTCTGCAGTTGTCGATGGACCCCCGGCGTGAGGGCGGGGGAATTCTGATCAATGATCGGCCCATCGCGACGTGTCATGAAGCGGACGGTGTCGTACATTTTACCTTTGATGCCTTGTGTCGCGGTGCACGCAGCCAGGCCGACTATATGGAAATTGCACGCATGTACCACAGTGTGCTGCTCTCTGGGGTACCGGTGCTGACGGAAAAAGATGATGACGCTGCCCGCCGGTTTATCGCAATGGTGGACGAGTTCTACGAGCGCCATGTTAAACTGATTATTTCCGCCGAAGTCAGCATGGACCAGCTGTATCAGAGCGGCCGGTTAAGTTTTGAGTTCAAACGCTGCTGTTCACGCCTGATTGAAATGCAAAGTCACGAATATCTGGCAAGACCGCATCTGGCGTAATCAAGAAAGCCGCCTGCCAGCCGGGGAAGAGACTGAACTTTTTTAGAAAAAAAGGTGATTTTTTCCGCATGCTTCCGTATAATCTCGCGACCCACCGTACCTGTGACGGCGTTATGCCGGGAGTGCCAACCACTCGAAGGGGTGATGACTGGGCTCTTATACAGAGAGAACGTTCTGCGTTCTTAGAAAGTGAAACTATTTAAATTTGGGTAAGAATTAGCATGAAAACTTTCGTTGCTAAACCAGAAACTGTAAAACGTGACTGGTATGTTGTGGACGCTGAAGGTAAAACACTGGGTCGTCTGGCAACTGAAATCGCATCTCGTCTGCGCGGTAAGCACAAGCCTGAGTACACTCCTCACGTAGATACCGGCGATTACATCGTTGTGATCAACGCTGAGAAAGTTGCAGTCACTGGCGCGAAGCGTACTGACAAGATGTACCACCGTCACACTGGTTACATCGGCGGTCTGAAAACGATTAGCTTTGACAAGCTGCTGGACAAAAAACCAGAAGCTATCATTGAAATCGCTGTAAAAGGCATGCTTCCTAAAGGTCCTCTAGGCCGTGCTATGTACCGTAAACTGAAAGTTTACGCAGGTAGCGAGCACAACCACGCTGCACAGCAGCCACAAGTTCTAGACATCTAATTGGGGAACATGACAATGGCAGAGAATCAATACTACGGCACTGGCCGCCGCAAAAGCTCAGCTGCTCGCGTTTTCGTTAAACCGGGTACTGGCAACATCGTAATCAACAAGCGCAGCATCGAAGAATACTTCGGCCGTGAAACTGCTCGTATGGTTGTTCGTCAGCCACTTGAGCTGGTTGAGATGACTGAGAAACTGGATCTGTACATCACTGTGAAAGGTGGTGGTATCACGGGTCAGTCTGGTGCAATCCGTCACGGTATCACTCGCGCTCTGATGGAGTACGATGAGACTCTACGTCCTGCTCTGCGTGCCGCTGGCTACGTGACTCGTGACGCTCGTCGCGTTGAACGTAAGAAAGTTGGTCTGCGTAAAGCACGTCGTCGTCCACAGTTCTCTAAGCGTTAATTCAACGCTCCAGATTTTTATCTGGTTACTGTGTACAGCAAAGCCCAGCCATTGGCTGGGCTTTTTGCGTTTCTGGATTCAGCATTTTCCGTCTTGTTTGTGGATTACTTCCGGGTTTTCCTACGGCTTTTCATATTGCTGTATTGGTCTTATTGTCAGTTTTGTTGAAAAACTGGCACCAAATTTTGCATTTTTCCTGCTTGACGTTGTGCGAAATTAAACCCACAAATCTCTCACATTTGCGGTGTTTACCTTGTCTTAAAGTAGGGTTTTCTTTATCATTTGCCGCGATAAATAGCAGCATGAAAATTCTTAATCAATAAGCTGTTGAGTCTTTCCGTAGAAAGTTAGCCGTAAGCTCCAGGGACGCAGAAGGAAGAAATAATCCGGAGCGGGAGCACATGGGAGAATGTTGGATGAGCAAAGCGCCAGTAAGTAACGGCCGACGCCGCTTCCTGACTGCGACGACCTCGGTTGTTGGAGGCTTAGGTGCAGTCGCTGTCGCCGTACCCTTTATCAAATCCTGGAATCCGAGCGCCAAAGCAAAGGCTGCCGGTGCACCAGTAGAAGTTGATATCAGTAAACTTGAAGAAGGCCAGATGATCCGCGTAGAGTGGCGAGGCAAACCGGTGTGGGTAGTACGCCGTAGCCAAGCGATTCTGGATGAACTGCCTACACATGACGACCGACTGCGTGATCCGCAGGCCGCTGAACCACAGCAGCCAGGATATGCAGTAAACGAGTTCCGTTCACGTAAACCAGAAATTTTTGTTGCCGTTGGTATTTGTACCCACCTTGGCTGCTCACCCACTTATCTGCCCGACAGTTTCAGTGAGCAGGTCAGCGGTGTACCGGCTGGTTTCTTCTGTCCTTGCCACGGTTCTAAATTCGACATGGCTGGTCGGGTTTTCCAGGGCGTGCCTGCACCACTGAACTTAGTGGTTCCACCGCACATGTTCCTGAACGACAACACGATTTTAGTGGGTCAAGATGAGGAGACGGCATAATGGAAGGCTTGCTGGGCTGGATTGAAAAACGTCTGCCAGTGATGAATGCTTATAAAAAGCATATGTCCGAATATCCGATGCCGAAGAACTTTAACTTCTGGTATCTGTTTGGCTCACTGGCCATGTTGGTTCTGGTGAACCAGATTCTGACCGGGATCTGGCTGACGATGAACTATGTACCATCCGGTGATGGTGCTTTCGCTTCAATTGAATACATCATGCGCGATGTGGAATACGGATGGCTGCTGCGTTATATGCACTCAACGGGCGCATCGGCATTCTTCGTGGTGGTTTACCTCCACATGTTCCGTGGTCTGATCTACGGCTCTTATAAGAAACCGCGCGAACTGCTGTGGCTGTTCGGGATGCTGATCTTCCTGGTCCTGATGGCTGAAGCATTCATGGGTTACCTGCTGCCTTGGGGACAGATGTCTTACTGGGGGGCTCAGGTTATCATCTCGCTGTTTGGTGCGATTCCTGTCATTGGTGACGATTTAACGCTGTGGATCCGTGGTGACTACGTCATTTCCGGTGCAACGTTGAACCGTTTCTTCGCCCTTCACGTCATTGCATTGCCAATCGTTCTGTTGCTGCTGATTGTGCTGCATATTCTGGCACTGCACGAAGTGGGTTCAAACAACCCGGACGGCATTGACACCAAACTGCCGAAAGGCAGTAAAGGTGGCAACTTTGAGTCTGGCTTCAAGTTCCACGAATACTACACCAAGAAATACGACATCATTGATTCGGTTCCTTTCCATCCTTACGGAACGGTGAAGGATCTGGTAGGTGTGGCAATTTTTGCCTTCCTGTTCAGTTATGTGATTTTCTTTAACCCTGAAATGGGCGGCTATTTCCTTGAGCCACCTAACTTTGAAGCGGCAAACCCGCTGAAGACACCTGAACACATTGCCCCTGTTTGGTACTTCACACCGTTCTACGCAATCTTGCGTGCGGTGCCGGACAAACTGCTGGGTGTAATTGCGATGGGTCTGTCAATTGCAATGTTGTTTGTTCTGCCATGGCTGGACCGCTGTAAAGTGCGTTCTTATCGCTATCGCAGTAAGTTGCATCTGGCAAACATCGTTCAGTTCACTATCTGTTTCATTGCGCTGGGTATCCTGGGTGCGTTGCCGGCGACGGCTGTGTACACGCTGATGGCACAGATCTTCAGTTTCGGTTACTTCATGTTCTTCGTGATGCTGTTCTTCTACAGCAAAAATGAAGCCACGAAACCGCTACCAGAGAGGGTCACTTTCAAATGAAAAAGCTGATGGTAATGCTGCTGGCTCTGTTGCCTTCTCTGGCAATGGCTGCGGGTGGCGGAAATGTTCACCTTGATGCCGCCAATAATGATTTGTCGGACAAGGAATCTTTGCAGCGTGGTGCACGCACATTCATGAACTATTGCTTTGGGTGCCATGCCACTCAGTATCAGCGCTACCAGCGTGTTGCTGAGGATCTGGATATCCCGACTGATCTGATGATGGAAAATCTGGTTTTTGATGAGAATGCCAAAATTGGTGATCTGATGACCAACTCCATTTCTGAAGATTATGCAGCGGCGTCTTTTGGTGCACCAGCACCCGATCTGACGCTGGTTGCCCGGGTTCGTGGGACCGACTGGCTGTACACTTACCTGCGTTCTTTCTATGCGGATCCAAGCCGCCCGTTTGGTGTGAACAACGTAGTCTTCCCAAGCGTAGGTATGCCGCACGTGCTGGAAGAGCTGCAGGGGACGCCGCGTAAAGTGTTCGAAACCCGGACAATTGACGGCGAAGAAGTGCAGGAGTTTGTGGGCCTGGAATCAGATGGCAATGGTGAGCTGAGTCCTGGCGAATACGATGCTGTGGTTCGCGACCTGGTGAACTTCCTGGAATACTCTGCAGAACCCATGAAGCTGGAGCGCCAGCGTCTGGGTCTGTGGGTCATGGGCTTTATCGTGATCTTCTTCGTTGTGTCTCTGCTGCTGAAGAAAGAATATTGGCGCGATGTCCATTGATCGGGTAATCTAGTGCGTTAAGAAACTCGCAATGGGGGCCAGTGCCCCCGTTGCTTTTTATGTATATGAGTATACTGGAGGGGTTGATGGCTGTAGCTGCCAATAAACGCTCTGTGATGACGCTGTATTCTGATGCTTCGGATATGTATAGCCATCAGGTGCGTATTGTACTTGCAGAAAAAGGGGTAAGTGTTGAGATTGAGCTGGTTGAGCCAGACAACTTACCAGAGGATCTGCTTGACCTGAATCCATACAATTCTGTTCCAACCCTGGTTGACCGTGAACTGGCCCTGTATCAGGCCGGCATTATTATGGAATATCTGGATGAGCGTTTTCCTCACCCACCATTGATGCCTGTTTATCCGGTTGCTCGTGGTAACAGTCGCCTGATGATGTACCGCATTGAACGGAATTGGTATTCACTGGCTGAAAAAGTCATCAAAGGAACTACAGATGAAGCAGAGAAAGCACGTAAGCAATTGCGTGAAGAACTGCTGGCTCTGTCTCCTGTCTTTGCTGAGTTCCCATACTTCATGAGCGAAGAATTCAGCCTGGTGGATTGCTACCTGGCACCATTGCTGTGGCGTTTGCCTGCGATGGGAATTGACCTGACTGGCGCAGGTTCGAAAGAAGTGAAAGCTTATATGACCCGTGTCTTTGAGCGTGATTCTTTCCTGGCTTCTCTGACTGAAGCTGAGCGTGAAATGCGTCTGGCAGGCCAGTAATGGAGATGGCGGAGATGACCCCGCGCCGGCCTTATTTGGTGCGGGCTTTCTATGAGTGGCTGGTGGATAATGATCTGACCCCGCATCTGGTTGTGGATGCAACTTTGCCGGGTGTTCAGGTGCCTCAGGAATTTGTCAGCGATGGTCAAATTGTCCTGAATCTGGCTCCGCGTGCAGTTGGTAATCTTGAACTGGGTAATGAAGCCGTTCGGTTCAATGCCCGTTTTGGCGGCCGTCCTCATGCTGTCTATGTCCCTCTTGCTGCGGTGCTTGCACTGTATGCACGGGAGAATGGTGCAGGCACGATGTTTGAGCCGGAACCGGCGTATGACATGTCCTCAGATGAAGTGGTTGAAGCGCTAGCTGAAACTTCGGGTGATCCTGAGCATCTGACTGCGGTATCCAGTGTTGAATCTGAATCCCTTGAAGCAGATGACAGTGTGGCTGAAGAAGAAGCACCACAAGCACCGCGTCCAAGCGGTCGTCCGAGCCTCAGAGTCGTGAAGTAATCACGTCCCGGAATCCAATAAAAAAGCAGTGCTTCGGCACTGCTTTTTTTTGCGTTGTTGTCGCCACGCACGCCTCAGTTCAGATATTCAAATGCCTTGATGACTTGCTGAACCCCTTCGACATTTCGGGCAATTTCTGCAGCGATATTCCCTTGTTCACGGGTGACGAATCCCAGCAAGTAAACACGCTGGTTTTCAGTGGCGACTTTAATCGCACTGTCGCGCAGTTTTTTGCTGGCAATCAACTGGGCTTTGACTTTGGTGGTTAACCAGCTGTCGCGGCCAACATCAGCAAGCGTCGGCAGTGGCCCGATGAGAAGCTGATTGTGCACCAGCTTCACGGAATTCAGCTTTTTTACGTCGCCAATCAATTGGGCAGCTGTGGCCTGATCCAAGGCCTGACCGACCAGTAAGACTTTGCCTTCATTCGCAAACGCATTGACCCGGGCTTTACCCTGATAAGGGGGTTTATTCACCAAACCACCAACCTGCATGGCGATCTGTTGATCCTGCCATTGCTGCTGGCCACTGCGTGGATCCGTTTGCAAAATCGTGCTGCAGCCCTGAAGCGTCAGCGTGAATAGCAGAATGAAACCAGCAACACGCATCATTTATCCTTCATGTTGAGGGAAGAGGGTCTGATCGATTAAATCGCACAAGCAATGCGCCGTCAGTAAATGGCCTTCCTGGATTCGAGCCGTGCGCTGCGACGGAATACGGATTTCCACATCCTGTACACCCAGCAAACCTGCCATTTCCCCGCCGTCTTTGCCTGTCATCGCAATGATGTTCATGTCTCGGGTCAGCGCGGCTTCCATCGCTTTGATAATGTTCTTGCTGTTGCCGCTGGTAGAGAAGACCAGCAGAATATCGCCAGGCTGGCCGAGGGCACGTATTTGTTTGGAGAAGATCTCATCCTGATGATAGTCGTTTGCAACCGCGGTCAGTGTGGTGGTATCGGCGGTCAGCGCCAGCGCGGGTAAGCTGGGGCGCTCAGTTTCGAAACGATTGATCAGGCAGGACGCAAAATGCTGGGCATTCGCAGCCGAGCCACCATTGCCGCAGCACAGAATTTTGTGGCCATTGAGCAGGCTCTGCACCATGACCATGGCGGAACGTGAAATCGCATCGGGCAGGGCTTCAGCGGCTGCAATCTGGGTTTGAATACTTTCGGTAAAACTTTCTCTAATGCTCTCTAGCATGTTTCACTCTTCGACTAAGGTGTTGGTCAACCAGGTGATTTGATGATCAGCGCCCTGAATGGCGACCACATCGAATCGGAGTTGGCAAAGTTCGGCTGAGAGGCCTTTTGAGTGCAGCCAGAACAACGCTGTCCGCTTGATACGCTGCTGCTTGCGCCAGTCGATGGCTTCCACTGCGGTTCCAAAGCGGTTGTGCGCCCGGTACTTGACCTCAATAAAGACCCAGCAGTTGCCGTCTTTCATGATCAGGTCCAGCTCCCCGCCACGGCAATGCACGTTACGGGCGATCGGCTTGAGTCCCTGGCGTTGCAGATACTGCTCGGCCAGCGACTCGTAATGGTACCCCTGACGGCGCTTATTGAACAGGTTCAATGCCATTGGGTGTGAATACTGCCCAATCCAACTGACGTTGCACCACACAGTGATCGTCCAGACTCAGCTGGCCGGTTCTGCCCTGTGTGCTGTAGTGATCGACCACCTTCATTTGTGGCAGCTCCGTGATCATCCGATAGGCATCCATCCCGAAGGCGTGCAGGCGAATCATCCCGTTTTTCTGACCCGGCCAGAGTTGCTCAAATTGCTGCATGAACGGCTGATCCGGTGCTGCGAGCAGTGGAATGTCACTGAACTCGATGCCGGACAGTTCACCCATGCTGGCCTGATTATCCGGGTTTGCCCGGGAACTGGCGTAAAGCTTCGGTGGCGTGACGTCCGGGTTAATGGCCACTTCGATAAAGGGCTTGAGCAGCGTCACTTCATTGCGGTTGGCGATCAGATACACGGCATCGGTATCGCGTCGGCTGCGGGCCTGTGTTTTCAGTGAAATGCCAAGGACCTGCTGCATCTGGTCATTCCGGGCACGGCTGTCAGTTAAGCCAAACACTGCCGCGATCTGGTTTTGAATCTCACGGCTGGAGCCGAAGGTTTGCAGCTCGGCCTGTTTCCCGGTCAGCTTTTCCCACTTGGCGATGAAGGCCTGACTGACCCGGCGACCAAAATCGTTGGCCGGGGCCATGACCATGGGGCTGCGATGACCTTCAGCAAAAAGGTGTTGTGCGGCCTGTTCCGCTTCCTGTTCCGGAGAGAGGGAGAAGTAACAGGTATTGGGCTGGCTCAGATCCAGGTTCTGCGGTTCGTTCAGCGCCAGCTGAGTCGCATTGCCACCCTCAATGGACTGAAACTGAGTGATTTTGTCTTTTTGCAGCGGGCCGATCACTAACTGAGTGCCTTCCTGCTGCAGTTTGTTGACGATACTGAACATCGGTTCGGACTCTGTATCGTAAATGGAGAGCTCAGTGCTTGGATCGCGCTCACTATCTTCCAGCATGGCATTGAGGAAGCCGTCCCGAACAGCTTTGCCCTGACTTTCGAATTTACCGGACAGCGGCAGTAGCAGAGCAACTTTTTCCAGCTCAATCAGTTCCAGGCTCATGATGGCCTGTAATTCGGCAGGGAGATGGCTGTTGGCCGGATGATCCGGATGAGTATCCAGCCAGTTTTCCACTTCGGACTTCAGGCGAACCGGGCGTTGCGCATAGGCATTTTTCAGCAGGCTCAGTTCAACCCAGCCTTGCAGCACGGTTTCGTCGGACCTGATGGTAGCGGACTGCAACTGATGTGTATTGTAGTGGGACAAGTCCAGCCACAGATTCTGCCAGTTGACCGGGGTTTCATTGGTGTTGAGGTACTGCGCCAGTGCTGTGCGTTCGCGGGCAGCCTCAAAGTATTGTTCGGTCTGATTGAGCAACTCGGCACGCAACAGGTGATAGCGACGGAGCTGGCTATCGGATACCGGCCACCAGGGCAGGAAGTTCAGTGTTTCCAGTGCGGCTTTGGGCTGGCCTTGCTGATAGCGCAGGCTGGCACGAGCCAGTTGCCACTCGGCCATCTGTACCGGAGAGAGATTCATCCGGGCCAGTTTATTGGCTTGCTGATCAGCCTGAGGCCACCGGCCTTCTTTAATTAGGGCTTTCAGCGCCAGAATGTGCCAGTCAATACTGAGTGCACCTTCGGTCGACTCGGCTTTCAGCAGGTAGTTCGCCGCTGAGTCCGTTGCCGGAGCGGTAATGTCTGCACCGTAGGATGTGGATTGGGTGCCCGGCGTAGAACAACCTGCCAGGATCACAGCAAGGGCTACAGGGGCCAGAATACGTGTTACACTTTTGCGCTTATGGGTAAAATTAAGCATTGAATTCATTCAACTGTGACAAATTACTCTCTATATTAATTGCAGATGAGATCATAGACAAATGAGTGAGACCAATTCGTGTTCGGTGGATGTCGCAACTTTGTACATCGTTCCGACCCCGATCGGCAATTTGGCAGATATCACCCAACGTGCGCTGGATGTTCTGGCCAATGTGGATTTGATTGCTGCCGAGGACACACGCCATACCTCACGCCTGTTGTCCCATTTTGCCATCCCGACCCGGACCTTCGCGCTGCACGATCATAATGAACAGCAGAAAGCGGATGTGCTGATCGAAAAACTGCAGCAAGGCAGCAGCATTGCACTGGTCTCTGATGCCGGTACACCTCTCATCAGTGATCCAGGGTACCATCTTGTGACCCGTTGTCGTCAGGCGGGTGTTAAAGTTGTGCCTTTGCCGGGGGCTTGCGCTGTCATCACGGCGCTGAGTGCGTCCGGACTGCCTTCCGATCGTTTCAGCTTCGAAGGCTTCCTGCCTGCAAAAAGTAAAGGGCGTCAGGACACTTTCCGCAATCTGATGGAAGATCCCCGCACGCTGATTTTTTACGAATCCCCCCACCGTATTCTGGATTCGCTGGCAGATATGCTGGCTGTTCTGGGGCCGGATCGCGACGTCGTTCTGGCGCGGGAGCTGACCAAAACCTTTGAAACCATTCATGGTGCGTCTTTGGGGGACTTGCTCCCCTGGCTGAACGAAGACAGTAACCGGATCCGGGGCGAGATGGTTCTGCTGGTGGCTGGCTATCGTGCTGATAAAGAAGACATGCCTGCCGAAGCGCTGCGGACGCTGAAAATTCTGGTGGCAGAGCTGCCACTGAAGAAAGCGGCCGCGATGACTGCAGAAATTCACGGGGTGAAAAAGAACGCGCTGTATAAGTGGGGACTGGAAAACCTGGATTAAGCGCAAAAGAGCTGGAAGTGTTCACTTTCACACCAGTTTGCGCATAAAGGTGATCTTTCTCTGGTATCCGGGCCGGGAGTTTTATACAATCCGCGCCCTGAGTTGACCAGGTAACCGCTGCTTCGTTGATGTCCTTTGGGAGACTGACGAGGGGGAGGAAAGTCCGGGCTCCACAGGACAGGGTGCCAGATAACGTCTGGGAGGCGTGAGCCTACGACCAGTGCAGCAGAGAGCAAACCGCCGATGACTCGCTTGCGAGAACAGGTAAGGGTGAAAGGGTGCGGTAAGAGCGCACCGCGCGACTGGTAACAGTTCGTGGCACGGTAAACTCCACCCGGAGCAAGACCAAATAGGTTCCCAATGGCGTGGTCCGCGCTGGGAACGGGTAGGTTGCTTGAGCCTGCGAGTAATTTCAGGCCTAGAGGAATGGTTACCACCGCGCAAGCGGAACAGAACCCGGCTTATCGGTTAACTCACCCCATTCAGGAAAGGTGATGTTCGCAGCAGTGCGGGCATCACCTTTTATCGTTTTAGGCTCTGGTGAATTTTTCGGATGAATGGTCCGAAGGGGAATCGGAGCCCAACGCTGGGCAAAGACGTTGTCTGCATCAAATGTTTGTCAGAACCGGTATGAGTGTCTTGACAACTTTTTTGCTGCCTTCGTACACTTTGTGTTGGTTTTTTGTGGGAAAAAATGAGGATTTCGTGGCAAATATTTCATTTTTCCTGTTGCCTGCCCAAAATGGACAGGTATAACTAATGTTGTGCGTACCGATTGGCGCATCAATGGGCGTCCGGTAGGTGAATACTGACTGTCCTGCGCACAGCAGACAACCAACGCCCCAGTATTTCTGGTGGAGACATCCGGCCGGTGTCTTCAGTACGCTTATTATTCAGCTGAATCAACGACTATGTCCGAACAATTTGCGCACGTATCCGTGCTGCTTCATGAGTCTGTCGATGGCCTTGCCATCAAACCAGACGGTATTTATATCGATGGCACTTTTGGCCGTGGTGGCCACAGTCGCCTGATTCTTTCTCAGCTTGGTGAGCAGGGCCGCCTGTATGCCATCGACCGCGATCCACAGGCGATTGCGGAATCTGCCAAGATTGATGATCCTCGTTTTCAGATTATTCACGGACCGTTTTCCGGCATGGCGGGTTACATGGCCGAACTGGGCCTGAGCGGCAAAATCGACGGTGTGTTACTTGATCTGGGCGTTTCTTCTCCGCAGCTGGATGATGCAGAGCGCGGTTTCAGCTTTATGCGTGACGGCCCGCTGGATATGCGCATGGACCCGACTTCCGGTGTCTCTGCGGCTGAATGGCTGCTCACTGCGGATGCAGATGATATTGCCTGGGTGCTCAAAGAGTTTGGTGAAGAACGCTTTGCCAAACGCATCGCACGCGGCATCGTGGAATATCGCTCGAATCCGGACAATGTACCGCTGGAGCGGACCACCCAGCTAGCTAAGCTGATTGCTGATGTTTCACCGTTTAAAGATAAACATAAGCACCCGGCGACCCGTAGCTTTCAGGCGATCCGTATTTATATCAACAGTGAACTGGAAGAAATCGACATTGCCTTGCATGGTGCCCTTGAGGTGCTGGCGCCGGGGGGCCGTCTTTCAGTGATCAGCTTCCACTCACTGGAAGATCGCATGGTGAAGCGCTTTATCCGCAAGCAGAGCAAAGGACCGGATGTTCCGGCGGGGCTGCCGCTGACGGAAGAGCAGATTAAAGCGCTGGGCAGTGCGGATCTCAAACCTGTGAGCAAGGCCATCAAGCCAACCGCAACGGAAACCCAGCACAACCCGCGGGCACGCAGCTCCGTGCTTCGTTTGGCTGAACGTCTGTGAGTGTTCAGCCCACGCCAGCAGAGAACCTGATCCGCCAGATCGGTCGTGATCTGGTGACGGTCGGTCGTGTGCCGCTGATCCTGCTGGTTCTGGTGCTGATCTCTGCGCTGGGGGTGGTGTATATCACCCACCAGTCGCGCCAACTGGTGGCGCAGCAGGAGCAACTGCTGATTGAGCGGGATGATCTGGATATCGAATGGCGTAACCAGTTGCTGGAAGAGAATTCCCTGGCTGAACATAGCCGAATTGAAACTCAGGCGGAAAAGGCACTCGAGATGAAGCGGCCTAACGCAAAAAATGAAGTTGTCGTGCAGTAATGAAAAAAGACGAGCCTGCATCCGAATCCCCCTCTCGCCGCGAAGTCGGCGTTGCGCCGGCATTTATTCCGTGGCGGTTTGGCCTGATTTGCGGCCTGATTGCGCTGGCGCTGATTGCGTTAATTGGCCGGGCAGCTTATATCCAGGTGCTTGAACCGGGTAAGCTGATCGAAGAAGGGGATTTGCGGTCACTGCGGGTGAAAGCAATGCCTTCTGCTCGCGGGATTATTTCTGACCGAAATGACGAACAACTGGCTGTCAGTGTCCCGGTGCAGGCTGTTTGGGCTGATCCGGTCGATATCTATAAACATGGCGGTATCGCTGAACCTGCCCGCTGGCACGCCCTGGCAGATGTGCTGGGGCTGAACCGCAAAGCCATGCTGGCACGTCTGGAAGACAACAAATCTCGCCGCTTCATTTACCTCCAGCGTCAGGTCAGCCCGGCCATGGCTGCTTATGTCAGCAAACTCAAACTGCCTGGAATTGGCCTCAAAGATGAGTCGCGCCGTTTTTATCCGGCGGGCGAAGTCAGTGCACACCTGATTGGAGTGACCGGGATTGATGCCCGGGGGCTGGAAGGCGTCGAAAGATCCTATGATGGCTGGCTGACCGGAGAGCCGGGCCGGCGAACGGTCCGGAAAGATCGCTATGGCCGCGTGGTCGAGAATATTTCCCTCAAACAACGTGAACCAGGTAAGCCGTTGACGCTGAGTATCGATCAGCGATTGCAGGCGGTGGCTTATCGCGCTGTGAAGCAGGCTGTGGTCGATTACAACGCGACGTCAGCTTCGATTGTCATGGTCGATGTCCGTACCGGCGAAGTGCTGGCCATGGTCAATGCCCCTTCCTATAACCCCAATAATCGCGATCAGCTGCAAAGCTTCCGGATGCGTAACCGCGCAATTACAGATGCGATGGAGCCGGGCTCCACCATTAAACCTTTTGTCGTCCTGGCGGCGCTGGAAAATGATGTCGCCGATGAGCGCACCATCATTGATACCGGCAACGGTCTGATGCAAGTGGGCGGCAGCCGGGTCCGGGATGTTTCCCGGGTTGGCAAAGCGGATCTGGCGAAGATTTTGAAAAAATCGAGCAACATCGGCGTGAGTAAATTATCCCTGTCGATGCCCGTCGATGCGGTTCTGGGCATGTATAGCGGCATGGGGCTGGGAGAAGCATCCGGGATTAACCTGATTGGTGAAGCGCAGGGCCTCTTTCCGGATCGCCGTCGCTGGTCGGATTTTGAACGGGCCACGCTGGCCTTTGGTTACGGAATATCTGTCACGCCGATTCAGTTAGTGCGTGCTTACGCCACACTGGGTGCCATGGGGGTTAATCGCCCGTTGTCTATTCTGAAAACTGAAGCTGTGGTGCCGGGACGGCAGGTGGTTTCAGCCGCAAATACCCGAAAAGTTCTGAACATGCTGGAAGGCGTTACACAGTCCGACGGCAGTGCCAAACGCGCTGCTGTGCCGGGATACCGGGTTGGCGCCAAAACCGGAACCGCGAAAAAAGCGGCTGCTGGCGGCTATAGTGATGAGTATGTCGCCATGACGGCTGGTCTGGCCCCCATCAGTGATCCCCGCATCGCGATGGTTGTTGTGATCAATGAACCTCAGGGTGATGCCTATTATGGGGGGCAGGTGGCTGCACCGATTTTTTCTGAAGTGATGGGCAGTGCGCTGCAAATCCTGAACGTCAAACCTGATGCCGGAAAAGGCGATCAGTTAACGATTGTACACAACAGAGGCAAGTCTGATGCCGGAACCTGATGTTTCACTCTCTTTCGGGACGCTTTTATCTCCCTGGCTGGATGCCGAGACGCTCACACCGCAAGTCGCTGATATTCCGGTGACTGAACTGACACTGGACAGCCGGATGGTCTCTCCGGGCAGTCTCTTTGTGGCAATTAAGGGCCATGCAGTGGATGGTCGCCAGTATATTGCGGCTGCGATTGCTGCGGGTGCTTCTGCCGTGCTGGCAGAAGCGGAAGCGGGCCAGACAGACGGTCAGACTGAATTTCAGAACGGGATTCCCGTGGTGGCGCTGACTCAACTGCCTGCGCGGCTTTCTGCGCTGGCTGGTATGGCGTATGCGCAACCGGATCAGGCGTTGCAACTGGTGGCTGTGACGGGGACTAACGGTAAAACGACCGTCAGTCAGTTACTGGCACAATGGGCTGAATTACTGGGACGTACCTCCGGTGTGATGGGAACGACGGGCAATGGCTTACTGGCTGATCTCAAGCCGGCAGTGAATACCACAGGCAGCGCAATTGATATCCAGCGAACGCTGGCTGAACTGGTTCGCCAGCGTGCAGACTTTGCAGCAATGGAAGTCTCTTCGCATGGTCTGGTGCAGGGGCGGGTGAAAGCGCTGCGGTTTGCGGCGAGTATTTTTACCAACCTGAGCCGGGATCACCTGGATTATCACGGGGACATGGCAAGCTATGCTGCAGCGAAGCAGAGTTTGTTTACAGAACATCAGGCGGGGGTTGCTGTTATCAATGCCGATGATGCCGTGGGCCGAGTGTGGTTGAGCGAGCTTCCCGACGCAGTGGCTGTGGCAACCCATCAGCAGTCCTTGACGGCGCATTCTGGTCCGAAACTCTGGCTGACTTCGGTGCAGTACACCACGCAAGGTGTCACGGCAGCGTTTGATTCCAGCTGGGGGGCAGGTGAGCTGACGGCACCCTTGGTGGGGGCGTTCAATGTGTCCAATCTGCTGCTGTCGCTGGCGACTTTGTTGTCACTGGGTTATCCGCTGGATGCATTAATTGCATCCGCGCCGAAACTGCAGGCGGTGATTGGCCGGATGGAAGTTTTTCAGGCCGCTGACAAACCTATGATGGTGGTTGATTATGCTCACACCCCGGACGCACTGGAGAAAGCGCTGGCCGCTTTGCGTCAGCACTGTGAAGGTGAGCTGTGGTGTCTGGTCGGGTGCGGCGGCGAGCGGGATCGCGGTAAACGTCCGATGATGGCAGCGATTGCTGAACAGCAGGCGGACCATGTGATTCTGACGGATGACAACCCGCGCAGCGAATCACCGGATCAGATTGTGGCTGATATGCTGGCCGGTCTGACTCATCCGGAGCGTGCTCAGGTGATTCATGACAGAGCCGAAGCCTGTCGTCAGGCACTGATTCAGGCAAGTGCGACAGACATCGTTCTGGTGGCCGGTAAAGGACACGAGGATTATCAGATTCTGGCGGGGAAAACGATCCATTATTCTGATCGTGAAACCGTCAAGGCTTTGTTGGAGAGTCAACAATGATACAAGTGACACTGAACGAACTGGCGCAGGCGCTGAATGCCCGGCTCATTGGCCAGAGCGTCAGTATCGACATGGTTTCTACAGATACCCGGACGATTGAGCCGGGTACCTTATTTATTGCCCTGAAGGGTGAGCGTTTTGATGCCCATGATTTTGCCGCACAGGCACAGTCAAGTGGTGCGACAGCCTTACTGGTCAGCCGGGAGCTTGAAACCGATTTACCTCAGTTGCTGGTTGATGATACCCGGCTGGCGCTGGGTCAGCTGGGCGCATGGCTCAAAGCGAAAATGACCCGGGAACATGGCCTGAAGACTGTGGCCCTGACGGGAAGCTGCGGCAAGACAACCGTCAAGGAAATGGTGGCATCGATTCTGAGCCTGTGCGGGAACGTGCTGGCGACATCAGGGAATTTCAACAATGACATTGGTGCCCCGCTGACGTTGTTGCGCCTGACCCCTGAACATGACTTTGCCGTGATTGAGCTTGGGGCAAATCACGAAAAAGAAATCGCATACACGACGGCGCTGGTGCAGCCGGATGCTGCGCTTGTCAATAACCTGGCAGCCTCGCACCTGGAAGGCTTTGGTTCGATGGCCGGTGTGGCCCGCGCGAAAGGTGAAATTTTTGAAGGCCTGGCTCCCGGCGGCACAGCGGTCGTGAATCTCGATTCTCACGCGCTGGAGCGCTGGCAGCCGTCTTTGGCCAATCAGCAACTGGTGACCTTCAGCGCAAATCCTGAAGTCCGGTCGGTGCCGAATTCTGTCGCAGAGCTCTCAGCGAGCGGGATTAGCGTTAACCCTCAGGGCTGTCCTTGTTTTACAATGCATACCCCTGACGGCGATGTCAGTATTTCGCTGCCGCTGGCCGGGCGTCACAATGTGGCGAATGCTCTGGCAGCAGCAGCGCTGGCATTTGCGATGGGGGCAACGCTTGTGCAGGTGAAGGCAGGTTTGGCACAGGTCGCCGCGGTTAAAGGCCGTACCTTGATTCTGGCGCCAAAGCCGGGATTGCGTTTGATCGATGATACCTACAATGCCAGCGTCGCGTCGGTGAAAGCAGCGATTGATTTGCTCGCCGACTTTGAGGGACAGCGCTGGCTGGTCTTTGGTGATATGGCGGAAATGGGGCATGAAAGTGATCGAATGCACCGTGAGATTGCCGACTACGCCCGAGACAAACAGCTTGATCGTGTGATGACCTTTGGCAGGGACAGTGCCATTGTCAGTGAAATCAATCAGGGCCAGCACTTCAGCGACAAGCAGGCTTTGTTGGACACACTGAAAACTCTGGTACAGCAGCATTTTCATCAGGAATCCGCGAAGGATCCTCAACAACAACAAGAGATAACAGTGTTAGCAAAAGGGGCACGCAGTGCCCGGATGGAAGACGTGATTGCTACACTGCAGGACTTATAAGAATGATTTTTTGGTTAGCAGACTTACTTGAGTCGACTTTTCCTTTTTTCCGTTTGTTTGAATACCTGACGTTCCGCGCCATTATCAGTGTGCTGACGGCTCTGATTCTTTCACTGTGGATGGGACCACGCTTGATTGCCCGCCTGCAAATGATGCAGATTGGCCAGGTGGTTCGCCATGACGGACCGGAGTCACACTTCAGCAAACGGGGCACCCCAACCATGGGTGGGGTCATGATTCTGGCGGCCATCACCTTCACAGTACTGCTGTGGTCTGATCTGACAAACCCTTATGTCTGGGCGGTGCTGACGGTCATGCTGGGCTATGGCGCGGTCGGCTTCGTTGACGATTACCGCAAAGTTGTCCGGAAAAATACCGATGGTCTGATTGCTCGCTGGAAGTACTTCTGGCAGTCGGTCATTGCGCTGGTTGTCGCGTTTGCGCTGTATGCACATGGCAAAGACACCGCCGCGACTCAGCTGGTGGTGCCGTTTTTCAAAGAAGTGATGCCGCAGTTGGGACTGCTGTATATTGCACTGACTTATTTTGTCATCGTCGGCACCAGTAATGCGGTGAACCTGACCGATGGTCTGGATGGCTTAGCCATTATGCCAACCGTCATGGTCGCGGCGGGCATGGCCTTCATTGCCTGGGCAACCGGCAACGTTAATTTTGCCAGCTATCTGCACATTCCTTATATCAGCAACGCCAGTGAACTGGTGGTTGTCTGTGCGGCGATTGTCGGCGCAGGGCTGGGCTTTTTGTGGTTCAACACCTATCCGGCACAGGTTTTCATGGGCGATGTCGGCTCACTGGCCTTGGGCGGCGCGCTGGGAACCATTGCGGTGCTGGTCCGTCAGGAATTACTGCTGGTGATCATGGGCGGTGTATTCGTGATGGAAACCGTGTCTGTGATTCTTCAGGTCGGCTCTTATAAGCTGCGCGGTCAGCGCATCTTCCGGATGGCACCGATTCACCACCACTATGAACTGAAAGGCTGGCCGGAACCGCGCGTGATCGTCCGCTTCTGGATTATTACACTGATGCTGGTGCTGTTTGCGCTGGCAACACTGAAGGTACGCTAAATGAATCGCTTGGAGCAGGCAGGCAATATCGTTGTCGTTGGTCTGGGCGTGACCGGGCTGTCGGTGGTGAATTATCTCAAGCGACAGCCAAAAGTGCCGCAGATCCGAGTCATTGATACCCGCACCAATCCACCGGGCCAGAATGAACTGCCGCATGATGTGGCGCTGTGTGCCGGTGAATGGCAGATGGACTGGTTGCTGACGGCGGATCTGATTGTTGCCAATCCGGGGATTGCACTCAGTACCCCGCAGATGCACACAGCGGCAGCGGCAGGCATCCCGATTGTCGGTGATATCGAACTCTTTGCCTGGGCGGCAGACCAGCCGGTCGTCGCCATTACTGGCTCCAACGGAAAAAGCACCGTCACCAGTCTGGTGGGGGAAATGGCGGCGGAAGCTGGCATTCAGGTCGGCGTTGGCGGCAACATTGGTCTGGCAGCGCTGAATATGCTGTCTCAGGGTAATGGGTTGTATGTGCTGGAACTCTCCAGCTTTCAGTTGGAAACCACGTCCTCCCTGCAACTGGCCGCAGCGGCTTATCTGAATCTGTCAGAAGATCATATGGACCGTTACGACAGCCTGAACGATTACGGACTGGCGAAGCAGCGCATCTTTCAGCATGCCCGCGTTGCGATCAGTAACCGCGATGATGCCGCGACATGGCCGATAGCATTTTCTGGCCAGCAGACCAGCTTCGGTTTTGACGAGAAAGACTACGGCCTGATTCAGGTTCAGGGTCAAGAGTATCTGGCGGTCAACGGCGAGCCTGTGATGCCAAGTCGCGAGCTGGCGCTGGTTGGTCGTCATAATGTTGCCAACAGCCTGGCGGCACTGGCGCTGGCCGATGCAGCAGGGATTGAGCGCGCAGCCTCCTGCCGGGCCCTTCGCCGTTATACCGGGTTGCCCCATCGCTGCCAGCGTGTGGTTCAGGCACACGGCGTTGACTGGGTGAATGATTCAAAAGCGACCAATCTGGCCAGTACTCTGGCGGCACTGGACGGTTTGTCGATTTCCGGTAAATTGCATCTGCTGGTGGGCGGGGATGGTAAAGGTGCCGACTTTTCTCCACTGAAATCTGTGCTTGCCCCCTTGAATGTTCAGTTGTATTGCTTTGGCCGGGATGGTCATCGGTTTGTGTCTCTGACCAGCAATCCTGTGGTGGTCGAGACGATGGATCAGGCGATGGCGATGGCGGCTGCCGAAGCACAGGCAGGCGATATGATTTTGTTGTCACCGGCTTGCGCCAGTCTGGATCAGTATCCGAATTTCATGGCGCGTGGGGATGCCTTTGTGGCACTGGCCCACAGCCTGCAAGACCATGTACAGGGAGCGCACTCATGCTGAGTGGGCTCAAAGATGCCCTGTTCGAAATCAGTCAGTGGTTCAGCCGGCCCGCGCCGCCCTGTCAGTATGACCGGCAACTGGTGTGGATCAGCCTGGCGCTGATGGTGACCGGACTGGTGGTCGTCAGTTCGGCTTCTGTGCCCGTGGCAACCCGGCTGACGGACATGCCGTTTTACTTTGCACTGCGACATGGCTTTTTCCTGCTGTGCTCCCTCGTGCTCGCTGCATTTATGGTGCAGGTGCCTTTGGAACGCTGGCGTCAGCTCAGTGTCCCAATGTTGTTTGCGTCGCTGGCACTGCTGGTGATTGTGCTGGTGCTGGGGCGTTCAGTAAACGGCGCGGTTCGCTGGATTCCATTGGGGATCTTTAACCTGCAGCCTGCGGAAGTCGCCAAGCTGTCGCTCTTCATCTTTCTGTCCGGTTATCTGGTGCGCCAGTATCATCAGGTCCGGCAAAGTTTTTATGGCTTCATCAAACCGCTGGCGGTGTTGGCGCTCATGGCCGCATTACTTCTGATGCAGCCCGATCTGGGCTCCTTTGTTGTGATGTTTGTCACCACAGTGGGTATGTTGTTTATCGCCGGGGCCAAGCTGTGGCAGTTTCTGGCGATGATGGCGATGGCCCTGTCCGGCATCGTAATGCTGATCGTGTTTGAGCCTTACCGGATGCGACGGATCACGGCCTTCATGGACCCCTGGGAAGACCCGTTTGGCAGCGGCTATCAGCTGACACAGTCGCTGATGGCGTTTGGGCGTGGTGACTGGTTTGGGCAGGGGCTTGGGAATTCTATTCAGAAACTGGAGTACTTGCCGGAAGCACATACGGACTTTGTTTTTGCCGTGCTGGCGGAAGAATTTGGACTGGTCGGGGTGTCAGTGGTGTTGCTGCTGATCTTTGCTCTGGTGTTCAAAGCCTTGCTGATTGGCCGGAAAAGCCTGCAGTCCGGCCAGCTGTTTGGCGGGTTTCTGGCCTTTGGCATTGGCTTCTGGTTTGCCTTTCAGACACTGGTGAACGTCGGTGCGGCTGCTGGCATGGTGCCGACCAAAGGTCTGACCCTGCCGCTGATCAGCTACGGTGGCTCCAGTTTATTCATGATGTCGACAGCAGTGGCCATACTGCTGCGTATTGATCACGAGCAGCGCCACGAGGCGCGGTTCGGACACGCGCAATCAAGTGAACAAAATGACAGTGAAGAAAAATAAACGTCTGCTGGTGATGGCAGGCGGGACAGGCGGTCACGTCTTTCCGGCGCTGGCGGTTGCCCGTCAGTTACAGCAGGAAGGCTGGGAAATCCGCTGGCTTGGGACAGCTGATCGGATGGAAGCAGAGCTCGTTCCGAAACATGGCATTGAGATTGATTTTATTCAAGTGAAAGGCTTGCGCGGGCAGGGTCTGAAAAACCTGCTGGCGGCGCCATTTCAGATCCTGGGTGCCATCAGACAGGCACGTCGCTACATCAAAACCTGGCAACCCGACGCGGTGCTAGGGATGGGCGGTTATGTCAGCGGACCGGGTGGCGTCGCTGCCTGGCTGAGTGGAATTCCGGTGATCCTGCATGAGCAGAATGCCGTTGCCGGGCTGACAAACCGTTGGCTATCACGGATTGCTGCCAGCGTGCTGCAGGCGTTTCCCGGTGCTTTTTCTGGGAAACCTGTGGTCGGGAACCCGGTGCGCCGGGATGTCACCGAACTTGCAGCACCAGAAACCAGGCTGGCCGATCGGGCCGGACCGGTGCGAATTCTGGTCATGGGGGGCAGTCAGGGCGCACGGATTCTGAATCAGACCGTGCCGGTGGCCGCAGCAACATTGGGGGGTCAGGTTGAACTCTGGCATCAGGCTGGTAAAGGCAATCAGGATAGTACTGAACAGGCGTACCGTGACGCGGGTGCGGTGCAGTACAAGGTCACAGAGTTTATTGATGATGTGGCTGCCGCCTATGACTGGGCTGATCTGGTGGTGTGCCGCTCTGGCGCCCTGACTGTGTCTGAGTTATCAGCTGCGGGTGTGGCCGCTGTGTTTGTGCCATTTATGCACAAAGATCGCCAGCAGGCCCTGAATGCCGATCATCTGGTCGCCTGTGGTGCAGCATACATGATTGAACAGCCGGATCTGACCGCAGAAAAACTGGCTCAACTGATTGCCACATTGGATCGTCCGGCTTTGCTGAACATGGCCGAGGCGGCGAGACAGGCTGCGATTCTTGATGCCGATGTTCGCGTTGCGGATGTCATCAAGGCGCAGGCAAAGAAATAAATATAGAGAACGAAGTGATGAGTAAACCGGATAACCAGCAAATTGCTAAAATCAGAACCATGGTGCCAGAAATGCGTCGGGTTGAGCGAATTCACTTTGTTGGAATCGGCGGGGCCGGGATGAGCGGCATTGCAGAAGTGTTGCTGAACGAAGGCTACCGGATCAGCGGTTCAGACATTACCCCAAACTCGGTGACAGATCGCCTGTCTGAGCGGGGCGCTGAGCTGTTTTTCGGACATGCAGAAAGCAATGTGGAAGGGGCTAGTGTTGTGGTGGTTTCCACCGCAATTTCAGCAGACAACCCAGAGCTGAAAGCCGCACGCGCCCTTCGGATCCCAGTGGTTCGCCGTGCAGAAATGCTGGCAGAGCTGATGCGCTATCGCCATGGGATTGCGATTGCAGGTACGCATGGTAAAACCACCACAACCGCGCTGACGACACAAATCTATTCGGAAGCCGGGCTGGATCCAACCTTTGTCAACGGTGGTCTGGTCAAAAGTGCCGGGACCAATGCCCGTCTGGGTTCGAGCCGTTATCTGATTGCTGAAGCGGATGAAAGTGATGCTTCTTTCATTCACTTGCAGCCGATGGTGTGCGTGGTGACGAACATCGAAGCCGATCATATGGATACCTATGGCGGTGATTTCGAAAACCTCAAACAGACCTTTATTGATTTCCTGCACAATCTGCCCTTCTACGGCCTGGCCGTGATGTGTGTTGACGATCCGGTTGTCCGCGAACTGCTGCCTCGGGTGGGCCGTCAGGTGATCACTTATGGTTTCTCGGAAGATGCGGATGTCCGCCTGACGGATTACCGCCAGCAGGGACAACAAGGTCATTTCTCGATTTTACGCAAAGGAAAGCCCGCACTGTCTGTAACCCTGAATATTCCGGGTCGTCACAATGCCCTGAATGCCGCGGCCGCAGTGGCGGTTGCGAGCGAAGAAGGCGTAGACGACGCTGCGATTCAGCGTGCACTGGTCGAATTTGAGGGCACAGGCCGTCGTTTTGACCAGTTGGGTGAATTCGATACAGGCAATGGCCAGGTTATGCTGGTGGACGACTATGGTCATCACCCAAGCGAAGTGGATGTCACAATTCAGGCCGCGCGTGCCGGATGGCCGGAGAAACGTCTGGTCATGATTTTCCAGCCGCATCGCTACACTCGGACCCGGGATTTGTATGATGACTTTGCCAATGTGCTGGAGCAGGTGGATGTTCTGCTGATGCTGGATGTTTACAGTGCAGGTGAAACGCCGATTCCAGGTGCGGATGGCCGGGCCTTGTGCCGGACGATTCGTGGCCGTGGCCAGTTGGATCCGATTTTTGTGCCCAATACAGCGGCGCTGCCGGGTGTGTTAGCGAATGTGATCCAGGATAATGACCTGGTGCTGACGCAAGGTGCTGGTGACGTTGGTAAAATTGCACGTCAGCTGGCAGCACTGGCCCTGAACGTGAAGGAAATGAAGAAATAATGTGCTTCAAAGGTATCGTGACGCTAAAATCTGGATTATTTTGTGTCACTTTCTTTGGCTTTTTCACTAAGCTTTGAGAAAAAGAGGAAAATTCCTTCAATCGTTGATGCAGGCCGTATGGCTGGCCGAATGAGGTCTGACGCTGATTCCTGATACATCAAGATAAGATTCAGGAAATTGCGGACAATGGTTGGAGAGCATCGCGTTGGTCGGTATAATCGGCCAACTTTGCTGCCGTATCCGGTTTTTGGTGAAATTTTATGACAGGTAAGTCTTCACTTCGCTTGTCTGGTGATCAAAATAACGGCAGACTGAGAAGATTCAGGAAATGAAGTGGTAAACCATGACTGAGGCAACCCTGAAACAGCACAACTTGGTTTCCGGTCCGTTGTCCCAATGGCGTGGCCTGAGTTTTCTCGTTTGTGTCATTGCCGGCATTATCTGGTTGCTGACGGCGGTCATCCACTGGATGACGGACGCCAACCGCCTGCCATTGTCTCAGTTGGTGATTCAGGGAGAGCTGCACCACCTGACCACAGATCAGGTTCGGCAGGGCATTCTGGAAATGGGATCGCTGGGCAGCTTCATGCTGCAGGATGTGGATGATCTTCAGCAGGCTCTGGAATCGTTACCCTGGGTGAACCGGGCCTCAGTTCGCAAGCAATGGCCGGATACCGTAAAGGTCTATCTGGTCGAACATGAACCGGCGGCCATCTGGAATGATGAATTCCTGGTGAACCAGCAGGGCAAGGTCTTTCTGGCACCGGCGAGGGATGTCGCGGGCGAACCGATGGTGACCCTGGAAGGACCTGACGGCAGCAGTGCGGAAATGCTTCAGACCTGGCGCGAAATGCAACCGGAGTTACAGCGTGGCGGATTTGAAATTGTTAGGCTGTCACTCAATGAAAGACGCTCCTGGCGAATCTGGCTCAGCAATGGTATTCGGCTGGAATTGGGCAGAGAAGCCCGGCTGGAGCGAATTCAGCGCTTTTTATGGCTTTACCCGGAGTTAGAACAGCAGGGCAAAGCAATTGATTATGTTGATCTGCGTTACGACACGGGTGTCGCCGTAGGTTGGCAACAAAATAACGAAGATGTGGTTCAGGAATAGAGCGTGCGCTAATGACGAAGGCAACAGATAAAAAACTCATCGTTGGCCTTGATATCGGCACTTCCAAAGTGTGTGCTTTGGTAGGCGAGGCATTGCCGGACGGCCAGGTGAATGTCATTGGTGTGGGTAGCAGCCCGTCTAAAGGCATGGACAAAGGTGGCGTTAATGATTTGGAATCTGTCGTCAAATCTGTACAGCGGGCGGTTGACCAAGCAGAATTGATGGCCGATTGTCAGATTGCTTCTGTATATCTGTCCTTATCTGGTAAACATATTCGCTGTCAGACAGAAAAAGGCATGGTGCCTATCTCAGACAAAGAAGTCACACAGGATGATGTTGATAACGTCATCCATACAGCCAAGTCGGTGAAAATCAGCGACGAGCACCGCACCTTGCATGTCATTCCGCAAGAGTTCGCCATTGACTATCAGGAAGGGATTAAAAACCCGGTGGGATTGTCTGGCGTGCGGATGGAAGCCAGCGTACACATGATCACTTGCCACAATGATATGGCGCGGAACATCGTGAAAGCTGTGGAACGCTGTGGTTTGAAAGTGGACCAGCTGATTTTCTCCGGTCTGGCAGCTAGCTATGCTGTCCTGACTGCAGATGAACGCGAACTGGGTGTCTGTGTCGTGGATATCGGCGGTGGCACCATGGATCTTGCTGTCTGGACGGGGGGCGCGCTGCGTCATGCGGAAGTGATTCCTTATGCAGGCAACGTGGTAACCAGTGACATCGCTTATGCCTTTGGTACCCCCCCCGGTGATGCTGAGGAAATCAAAGTAAAATATGGCTGTGCGCTGAGTGAATTGGTCAGCAAAGATGCGAAAGTCGATGTGCCCAGTGTGGGTGGACGACCGTCGCGCAGCCTGCAAAGCCAGACCCTTGCGGAAGTCATTGAACCGCGATACAGCGAGTTGCTGGGTCTGGTGAATCAAAAGTTGGTGGAAATACAAGAACAACTGCGTAATTCGGGTGTCAAACACCAGCTCGCTGCCGGGATTGTATTAACCGGCGGTGCCTCCCAGATGGAAGGGCTGGTTGAGTGCGCTGAGCGGGTATTCCGCAATCAGGTGCGTTTAGGCCGACCTCTCGGACTAAGTGGCTTAACGGATTATGTCCAGGCCCCGCATTACGCAACTGCAGTCGGATTGCTGCAATACGGAAAGGACAGTCAAACATTTGAAGATAGTGAACTGGAACCCAAACGTTCCGTGACAGGTCTGTTCACTAAAATTAGTGGTTGGCTAAGAAAAGAATTTTAAACCTGATGCGAACAGGAAAAACGGAGAGAACACATGTTTGAACCGATGATGGAATTGTCTGATGAAGCGGTAATTAAAGTCATTGGCGTTGGCGGTGGCGGTGGTAACGCTGTTGATCACATGGTTCGTGAGTCAATTGAAGGCGTACAGTTCATCAGCGTAAATACTGATGCCCAGGCGCTGCGTAAAAGCAACGTCGGCACAGTGATTCAGATTGGCGGTGACATCACAAAAGGTTTGGGCGCAGGCGCAAACCCACAGGTAGGCCGGGATTCAGCTCTGGAAGATCGTGAAGCGATCCGCGAAGCGCTGGACGGTTCAGATATGGTCTTCATCGCAGCAGGCATGGGCGGCGGTACCGGTACAGGTGCAGCGCCGATTATTGCTGAAGTTGCGAAAGAGCTGGGTATTTTGACCGTTGCTGTGGTCACCAAACCTTTCAGCTTCGAAGGGAAAAAGCGCATGGCGTTTGCGGAGCAGGGCATCGAAGAGCTGTCCAAGCACGTGGACTCCCTGATCACGATCCCGAACGAGAAACTGCTGAAAGTGCTGGGACGCGGGATTACCTTGCTGGACGCCTTTGCGAAAGCCAATGACGTGCTGAAAAATGCCGTTCAGGGCATTGCTGAGCTGATCACCCGTCCGGGCATGATCAACGTCGACTTTGCAGACGTGCGTACTGTCATGTCCGAAATGGGTCATGCCATGATGGGCAGCGGTGTGGCAACGGGCGAAGATCGTGCGGAAGAAGCGGCTGAAATGGCAATTTCAAGCCCACTGCTGGAAGATATCGATCTGGCGGGTGCTCGTGGTGTTCTTGTGAACATTACAGCGGGTCTGGATATGCGTCTGGACGAGTTTGAAACTGTGGGTAACACAGTGAAGGCGTTTGCATCGGATAATGCGACGGTTGTGATTGGTACTTCTCTGGATCCAGAGATGAGCGATGAACTGCGTGTGACGGTTGTTGCCACGGGGATTGGTAAAGAATCTAAGCCGGATATCACGCTGGTGACGAATTCAGCCAAACCTGCGGCACAGGAAAAGCCAGCGGTTCAGCAAGCAGCGCAGCAGCAGCCTGAAGAAACGATTAAGCCTCAGACAACTCAGCCAGCGGCAGAGAAAGCGGTTCAGTCAGGCGCAGCAGCCACGGCTGCCAAGCCAAAGCAGCAGGCCGATCATGACTATTTGGACATTCCGGCATTTTTGCGCAAGCAGGCCGACTAATTTCAAAAAGTTTGGGTTAGGTCACGATTGGTGGTAAGATGACCGCTTGGCCGCCATTAAAGTTTATCTTTAGGTGGTCGATATATAGTCATCAGTCAGTTGAGACGAGTAAGCAGATGATCAGACAACGTACACTAAAAAGCATCGTTCAAACGACCGGAGTGGGTCTTCACTCGGGCCGTAAAGTGACGCTTATTCTGCGCCCAGCCGCAGCAAATACTGGTGTAATCTATCGTCGTACGGATTTAAACCCGCCGGTAGATTTCCCGGCCAATGCAGATTCAGTACGCGATACAATGTTGTGCACCGCACTGGTGAATGATCAGGGCGTACGGATCTCAACGGTTGAGCACCTCAATGCCGCACTGGCGGGGATGGGGATTGATAACGTGATTGTGGAAGTGGATGCGCCTGAAATTCCAATTATGGACGGCAGCGCCAGCCCATTCATTTATCTGTTGCAATCCGCCGGAATTGAAACGCTGAATACGCCAAAGCGCTTTCTGCGTCTGAAGAAAACGGTTCGGGTTGAAGATGGCGACAAGTGGGCTGAACTGAGACCTTACAACGGTTTCCGTCTGGACTTCGCGATCGAATTCAACCATCCGGCAATTGACTCTGACCAGCAACGTCTGGTGCTGGACTTTTCCAGCCAGTCGTTTGTGAAAGATATCAGCCGTGCGCGGACTTTTGGTTTCATGCGTGACATCGAATACCTCCAGTCGCAGAATCTTTGTCTGGGCGGTAGTTTCGACAACGCCATTGTTCTGGATGATTATCGTATCCTGAACGATGATGGCCTGCGTTTCGACAATGAACTCGTGACTCACAAAGTACTGGACGCGATTGGCGACCTTTACATGTGTGGTCACAACATCATTGGTGAGATGGTGGCTTACAAATCGGGTCATGCCCTGAACAACAAACTGCTGCGTGCGGTTCTGGCTGATCAGGAAGCCTACGAGTGGTCAACCTTCCAGGACGAAGCGGATGTGCCGGTCACATTTGCTCAGCCAGGCATGGTGCTCGCTTAACTGATTTTCGTTTTCTGCTCGCTACCGATGAAAGCAACGATGTGACAAATTTGCCACTATACTTGCGATAAATGAGTCGGTTTAGTGAGCAGAAAAATGAAAAAAAACGTGATTATTCTCACGCACGGATGGACGGGAAGTTCCGCCTTCACAGCGTTGATTGCCCGAGCTGGCTATTGGCCTGGAGACAGTACGGTTGAAAAAGTTGATTACGATACTTTTGAAAACACTGAACTGGTCACGTTAAATAAACAGCTTCTCAACGAGATGGGCTATCAGGGAGACAGAGATCACGACCTGATGACTGAAACCTTAGTGTCTGAACTTGCAGACCGGGCAACATCGCTAGACCTCCAGCAATACCAATCCTTCATCGAACGTCTCAATCAGCATCAACCCTGGATCTGGAAAGATCCGCGATTAACTTTAACGATTCGCATCTGGGCCAGATTACTCGATCTGGACAATATTGCTTTCATTATTCTGACGCGTGACGATGAACAGTCCTGGATCACTTCCAATCAAAGACGTCATATCCAGAGCCGAAATTTTACCCGTAAGTACAATCAAGGCGTGACAAGTACGCTCCGGCACTTCCTGCAAACACATCAGCAAGATTTTCTTGAATTCCAGTTCGAAGACTTACAACTCAGGCCGGAAGCGACCCTGAGTCGACTGAATGAGTTTCTGGAAATTTCGTTGTCAATGGATGATCTGAAAGCGGTGTATCACAAGCCTTTGTATGAAAAATCGAAAGGGTTCAAAGATAAGCTGGAAGCTTTCGCAATCTATCTGAAGAATTACCGGATGAGGGACGGTCGTCAGGCCTGTTGATGGAGGGGTAGCCAGACGGCGGTCACTGTGGCTTTTTGGATAAGGCTGCAATGCGTTCTAAGCGGGCTTTAATTTTTGCCGGTGCATCCTGAGCTGTTTTCAGTAAAGCCGCTGCGGCTTTGTCAGATATCGGTTTTCGTTTCAGAACGGGCGTTTGGCTGGCTTTGGGGGGGTCTGCGGCCAGCGATGGATTGATGGTGACTTTCAGATCCTGTAATTGTGGCAACATCTGTTCGCGTAATTGTTTTATCAGTTGATTACGCTCATAGTTGAGGCGCATCGACCAGGCTGCTGAAGCGACTTCGATGATCAATACTCCCTGACGATAGTTGCTGACCCGGCACGCCTGAGCGCACTGAAGACACGCCTGTACTTTACTGTTGAGTTTATGCAGGGCAATCGCGCGTTGCTGGATATTCCCCAGTGTTGTTTCATCATCCAGTAAACTGGCGGTGGTTTGCGGGCGGTGATCTCTCATATTCAACATCACAGAGTTGTCAGGTTGTCAGTCAAACTCAGAACGCAATCTGCGGAGTGAGATCTAAGTTTTTGTATTCGATGGCAATGTTTCTGCCATGATTCCAAGCGGTAAGGCGTGGATTTTTTTATTATATCAAATTCAGTGGCCCAAACTGAGTAAGGTTTGCAAAAGCCTTGCTGAATGGCTCCAGCGCACAAAGCATGTTATTGTGCCCTGATTGCCCTTGAAATTTAGCAGGGGAAACACAATATCTCCATCACTGACATTTGTTTTCATCCTCACTGCCGCTTGATTGCGGCAAAGGTATGCGGAGCAGGGACTGCTTCGTGATGACGGCAATTTATTGAATACTCAGCCTGCGCTGAGATCTGATATCACAAAGAGTAAAACGGCATCGCCATGTTATCAAAACTACTGACTAAAGTTATCGGCAGCCGCAACGACCGGACCATTCGACGTTTGCGTAAAATTGTTGATCAGATCAACAAGCTAGAACCTGAATTTGAAAGCCTGCAGGATGAAGAACTGAAGGCGAAGACGGTAGAATTCCGTCAACGACTGGACCAGGGTGAAACGCTGGATCACATCCTGCCGGAAGCCTTTGCAACCGTTCGTGAGGCCTCAAAGCGGGTCTTTGGCATGCGCCACTTCGACGTGCAGCTGGTCGGTGGTATGGTTCTGAACAACTGCCAGATTGCTGAAATGCGGACGGGTGAAGGTAAAACCCTGACCGCGACCTTGCCTGCTTACCTGAATGCACTGACCGGTAAAGGGGTTCACATTGTTACCGTCAATGACTATCTGGCAAAGCGGGATGCGGAAACCAACCGTGCTTTATTTGAATTTTTGGGCATGACCGTTGGGGTCAATTTGTCCCAGATGCCACCTCAAATGAAGAAAGAGGCTTATGCCTGCGATATTCTTTATGGCACGAACAATGAATTTGGCTTTGATTATCTGCGCGATAATATGGCATTCCGCCCTGAAGATCGTGTTCAGCGTGAACGTTTCTTCGCGGTGGTGGATGAAGTTGACTCTATCCTGATTGATGAGGCCCGGACACCGCTGATTATCTCTGGCCCTGCGGAAGACAGTTCTGAACTCTATGCCAAGATCAATACACTGATCCCTGAGCTGGTTCGGGAAGAGAAAGAAGACAGCGAAGAATACCGTGGTGAGGGGCACTATACGGTTGATGAAAAATCCAAGCAGGTTCATTTAAATGAAAATGGCCAGGAATTTGTTGAAGAGCTGCTGAAGCGTCACGGCCTGATGCAGGAAGATGATACCCTCTATTCCCCTGCCAATATTTCTCTGCTGCACCATGTGAACGCTGCTCTGCGTGCCCATGTGTTGTTTGAACGCGATGTGGATTACATCGTGAAAGACAATGAAGTGATCATTGTTGATGAGCATACCGGTCGTACCATGCCGGGCCGTCGCTGGTCTGAGGGTCTGCACCAGGCTGTCGAAGCCAAAGAAGGTGTGAAGATCCAGAACGAGAACCAGACGCTGGCATCAATCACGTTCCAGAACTATTTCCGTCTGTATGAAAAACTGTCCGGTATGACAGGGACAGCAGATACGGAAGCGTTCGAATTCCAGTCCATCTACGGTCTTGAAACGGTTGTTGTTCCCACGAATAAACCGATGATTCGTGATGACATGGGTGATCTGGTTTATATGACAGAGCGCGAGAAATTCGACGCCATCATTGAAGACATCAAAGTTCGTGTGGAGAATGGCCAACCTGTGCTGGTGGGTACAGTGTCCATTGAAAAATCTGAACTGCTGTCTCGTGCGCTGAAAAAAGCCGGAATTGCGCATCAGGTTCTCAATGCGAAATTCCATGAAAAAGAAGCTGATATTATTGCCCAGGCCGGTAATGCAGGTGCGGTCACCATTGCAACCAACATGGCGGGCCGGGGGACGGATATTGTGCTGGGTGGCAGCTGGCAGAGCGAAGTAGAAGCACTGACGGAGCCGACCGAAGCACAAGTTGCTGAAATTAAAGCAGCCTGGAAAACACGCCATGAAGCCGTGCTGGCATCTGGCGGTCTGCATATTATTGGTACCGAGCGACATGAATCCCGTCGTATCGATAACCAGTTGCGGGGCCGTGCCGGTCGTCAGGGGGATGCGGGTTCTTCTCGTTTCTATCTGTCGATGGAAGATGGCCTGATGCGTATTTTTGCCTCTGACCGCGTATCCGCCATGATGAAAAAGCTGGGTATGGAAGAAGGCGAAGCCATTGAGCACCCATGGGTGACCAAAGCGATTGAAAATGCTCAGCGTAAAGTTGAAGGCCGTAACTTCGATATTCGGAAGCAGTTGCTGGAGTTCGATGACGTCGCGAACGACCAGCGTAAAGTGGTGTATGAGCTGCGCGATGAACTGATGCATGCTGAGGATATCAGCGAGATGATCAGTCATAACCGTGAAGATGTGCTGAACAGTGTCATCGATGACTATATTCCGCCTCAGTCACTGGACGAGATGTGGGATATCCCGGGTCTGGAAGAGCGTTTGAAACTCGATTTCGATCTGGAACTGCCGATTCAGGATTGGCTGGAAAAAGACGACAAGCTGTATGAAGAAGCGCTGCGTGAGCGGATTGTCGCTGAGTCGGTTCGAGTCTATGAGGCCAAAGAAGCGGCCGTCGGTGCACCAGTACTGCGCAACTTTGAAAAAACCGTCATGCTGCAGAATCTCGATACCCTGTGGAAAGAGCATCTGGCTGCGATGGATCACCTGCGTCAGGGCATCCATTTGCGCGGCTACGCACAGAAAAACCCGAAACAGGAATACAAACGAGAGTCTTTTGAGCTGTTCCAGGGCATGCTGGAAAATCTGAAATCAGATGTGATTTCAATTCTGAGCAAGGTGCGTGTGCAGCAGCAGGAAGAAGTGGATCGCGTTGAAGCTGAGCGTCAGCGGATGGCGGAAGAAATGGCCCGTCGCCAGCAGTTTAACCATCAGGAAGCGACCAGCGCTGTGGCCGAAACCACGGGCGCTGGTGAAAGCGAAACGTCCGGTGAGCGCAAGGTTGGCCGAAATGAGCCATGTCCTTGTGGTTCGGGTAAGAAATATAAACAGTGTCACGGTCGAATCAGCTGATCGTCTGTGATCTCAATAAAGGCCGCAATTGCGGCCTTTGTTTTTTGAGTTGGGTCGATACAATAAAGGCCGAATGCTTATGGGTGTCATCAAGCGTTAAAACAGGAAAGGCAGCGTGAATAAAAAACGAGTTTGGATCTCTGCTGGCATCATCCTCAACAGCCAGCAGGATCAAGTATTTATTACCCGTCGTCCCGAAACAGCGCACAAAGGCGGTTTCTGGGAATTTGCCGGCGGTAAAGTCGAACTGGGTGAAACGGCAGAGCAAGCCGTGGTTCGTGAACTCAACGAAGAAGTGGGTATTGTTGCCACGGAGTTGGAACATTTTATTGCGCTGGAACACGACTATCCGGAAAAAGCGCTAAAATTCGACTTTTTTCTGATCAAAGCCTTCGATGGCGAAGCTTATGGACGTGAAGGTCAACCCGGTCAGTGGGTGGCGCTGGAAGCGCTGCGGGAGTTTACTTTTCCGGAAGCAAACTATCCGGTGATTGATAAGTTACTGGCTCGCTGAGTGAGCACGCTGACAAGACAGGTGTTTCCCGATTCGTCTTGTCAGCGTGACTAGCTAAACCAATGACAGAATTTGGCGGGGTTACATTTCTTCAGACCAGCCATCCGCATCAGACAAATCCGGTGCACCCGGAATCGCCTTTTCTTCTGCAGCCCATTCACCTAAATCTATCAGCTGGCAACGTTTGGAGCAGAAGGGCCTGTACGGACTGGCTTCTCCCCAGACGACATCAGCCTGACAGGTTGGACATTTGACGATCGTCGGTGTTCTTTCTTGCGACACAATAACCTCAGCAAATTGCTAGTGTGAAATCGATGCATTCTGCAACTGGTGTTGCGGCTGAGGTCTGTCCTTCATCAAAAGGCAGAAACCGAACGGCAAACCGGCTGCGGTGGCCGGATATCATAGGGTAAACCCCATAGCTCGGGCAAATCTGAAGCCGCAGCAGGCTGGCATTCTCAGCGTCATGCTGAAAAAATCCGTTCCGTGCTGTCTGCGGTCTGAACTGGCCGGATTCACGGGTGACTCTCAACCAGAGTTGCAGCGCCTGCGCCATCGGGCAAAGTTGATCAAACCAATAGGCCATGTCGGCATGTTTGCGCTCAATGGGCAGATGGACCCAATGATGCAAACTGGGTAAATCGAAACAACAACTGCCGCCAGGCAGGGAAAAGCGTTGCTTGATGCCCGCCAGGAAGCGGTCTTCCCGCAGCACCTGCCCCAGACGCGGTGCGGAAATCAGGTGGTGATGGACAGAGCTAATCTGATCCAGCAGAGACAAGACCGCGGTTTGATCAACCCCTTCAACGTTCAGCCATTGCTTGATCTGTAACTGTTGCTTGTCGAGATCTTTTGCTAGCTCACTTTTGACCTGGACCTGATCCAGAATATCCAGCACATCGAACAGTGCCCGGAAAAAGATCTGGTGTTGCCAGAGATCGTCGGAATCGCTGGCATGATTCATCTGAAGTAGCAGGTACTCCAGTCGCAGGTAAATACGGACTTTTTCGTTTAACGGGTGTTCAAAACGGGTTGTCTGCATGGGGTGCCCTGTCATTCGTCTCTGATTTAGTTCCGCTTTCATTTCGGACTGTTTTGCTCGCTCAGCAGCAGGTAGTGTTGATGCAGACGGGCAACATCACCGCGAAGGCTGTGGCTGTCGCCGTTGTTATCAATGACATCGTCTGCGGCCGCCAGTCGCTGTGACCGACTGGCCTGAGCGGCCAGAATCTTGCGAACCTGCGCTTCATCCACCTGATCCCGGGCGGTTGTCCGGGCAATCTGGACGGCTTCACTGACATCAACGACCAAAAGCCGGTCTGCCATGGTTTGCAGTCGGTTTTCTACCATTAAGGGTACAACCAACAGACAATAAGGCGAATTTGCCTGTTGAATTTGTCGGGTCATTTGCTGGCGGATCATGGGATGCAACAGCCCGTCCAGCCAGGATTTCAGCTCAGGATCATTGAAAATTGCTTCTCTGAGTTTACTGCGGTTCAACTGGCCATCTGTCAGCAGGATGTCATGACCGAGTCGGTCTACAATGGCTTGCAGGCCATCAGAGCCTGGCGCGACCACATCCCGGGCGATGATGTCTGCATCAATAATATCAATGCCATAGTCTGCAAACAGATTGGCGACTGTTGTTTTACCGCTGCCGATCCCACCCGTCAGGCCGATTACCAAAGTCATTGTGCATATCCTAAATAGCTGCCCACATACCAGTGCAGGACCGGTGTGCCCCACAATAAGGCCAGCCAGCCAGCCAGCGCGAGATATGGGCCAAAAGAAAACGGCGTCTGTGACGCGTTGGATTCATTGTGTTGCAGACGCAGTAAAATGATGCCACACAGGGCGCCAAGCAGGGAAGACAACAGCACAATGAAAGGCAGCAATTGCCAGCCAGCCCAGGCTCCCAGCGCAGCTAAGAGTTTGAAGTCGCCGTAACCCATCCCTTCTTTTCCGGTCAGAAGTTTAAAGGCCCAGTACAGACTCCATAAACACAGATAACCCGCCATGGCACCAATGAGCGCGGACTCTAAACTGACCGGGCTGATTTCCAGCAGTGCCAGCAGCAACCCGCCCCACATGAGTGGGAGCGTGAGCTGATCTGGCAACAGCATTTTATCGATATCGATAAAAGTTAGGGCAATGAGTGCGAAGCTGGCGACGATCACTGCCAGACTCCACGCCGAAAAAGGAAGTACCAGTGCAACCGTCAGTGCGGCCAGACTGCTGAGGAGCTCGATGGCAGGGTAGCGGGCGCTGATCTTTTGCTGACAGTGACTACATTTACCGCGCAGCAGTATCCAACTGAGCACCGGAATGTTTTCCCAGGCTCGGATCGGGTGCTGGCAATGGGGGCAGTGTGAGGCCGGAACACTTAAATTCAAGGGTTGTTGTGGCGGTACCGGACCATGCTCGGGAAAGCAGTCGGCACAATCTGCCCGCCACTGTCTTTCCATCATGATGGGCAGGCGGTGAATGACCACATTCAGAAAGCTGCCGATGATCAGGCCAAAAATGGCTGCAGCAAGCGGATAAAGCCAGGGATAATCGATCAGCAATGCCATGAGTGAGTTCATCTTCCGTCAAGTCTGCGCAATAAAAGGCTATTTTAGCCTGATTGTGTTGTTTGTCGCGAGTTATCCAACCACTTTCATTAAATCGAAGACCGGCAGATACATGGCAAGTAACAGGGTGCCGACCAGCAGGCCGATGGTCAGGATGAGGATGGGTTCAGTCAAAGTGGTGAGGGTTTTCAGACGATGAGTGAGAGCACTGTCTTCTTGTTCCGCAATTTTGAGCAGCAGCTCGCCGAGCTGGCCGGTTTCCTCGCCCACCCGGATCATCTGGATCAGGCGTTCCGGGACCAGGGGATGCTGCCGGAGAGACTGACTCAGGAACTGCCCGGCGGCCACCTGATGGGCTGCATTCAGGTAAGCCTGCGTGAGTTCCCAGTTTCCGCAGGTGGCCGCGGCAAGCCGGATGCCGGTCAGCAGTGGGACGCCTGCCTGAAAGGTCAGCCCCAGTGTCCGGGTGAATCTGGCCTGGACGGCACTTTGCCAGAGCGGGCCGATCACAGGCATCCCTAACCCCAGACAGTGGAGCTTTTGTTGCCATGATAATGAACGCCGATACTGTCTGTGGCAGAGCCAGCCAAGCAGGATGGCGAACAGGCTGAAGGGCAGTCCCCGGTGTGTAATGATTTCAGACAGAGCCAAAACGGTGCGGGTTAACCCGGGCAATTGCTGGTCCATACTGGCATAAAGGCTGACAAATTGCGGCATGACCCAGAGCAGCATCAGGAGGGTGACAGCCAGTGCAACCAGACAGACGACAGCCGGGTAAATCATGGCCTGCTGTAACTGACGTTGCAGGGCATGGAAGCGTTCTCGGTAGGCGGCGATTTGTTGCAGCATTTCCGGGAGCAGACCCGCGTGTTCTCCCGCTGTGAGTAAACTGTCCACGGTGCTGTCTGGCGTTGGCAGAGACTGGCGAAGTGCAACCGAAAGCGGGATCCCGGTGGCGACCAGAGACTGAACCCGGTGAAGGAGTGCAGCGGCTTCCATGCGGGTTTGTTCTTGTGCCAGCAGTGTCAGCGCGTTGGACATCGGCAGCGAGGCACTGAGTAAAATACCCAGCTGGCGCAGCATTCGGGTCAGGTCCTGTGAACGAAACTGGTGGCGTCGGCGGGTCAGCCAGCCCGGCTGTCGCTTCTGGGCACTTAGCAGAACCGTTTGCTGTGCTTTGAGCTGCTGCGCAATGTCCCGGGGATGGTAGGCAACAGTCAGTCCACGAATTGTGCGGCCATTGTGCTGACGGCCCCGCCATCGGTAATAGTTCAATTGCCCTGTGGTCATCAGGCAACCTCACCCGATGAAGTCTGTAAGTCGTCCAGCCCAATCACACGCTGGAGCTCGCTCACACTGGTGGTGCCTTCACTCAACAGTCGAAGCCCCGCGGCGGTCAGGGTGTGTTGTGCCACACACTGATAGCGCATCAAGGGGGTGGGGGGGGCTGTGTCGGTCCGCTGTTTTTCCGGCAGGCAGAGTTCAAAGAGACCGGTTCGGCCGAGGTATCCCTGATTACAGCGTTCACACCCTTGCGGCCTGGATACGAAGAGCGTTGCGGTATCCGCCGGAAGGTGCGGTTGCAGAAAAGGGGGGACTTGGCCTGCCTGTTTGCAGTGCGGGCACAGGCAGCGGACCAGCCGCTGGGCAATGATCAGGCTGAGGGAGGTACCGAGATCATAGGAAGTAACCCCGAGGTGCCTTAGCCGGTTCAGGGTATCGGCGGCTGAATTTGTGTGCAGGGTCGACAGGACCAGATGGCCGGTTTGCGCCGCACGTATAGCCATGGTTGCGGTCTCCTGATCCCGGATTTCTCCAATCATCATCACATCCGGATCCTGTCGCAGAAAGGATCTGAGGGCGGATGAAAAATCCAGCCCGATGGCCGGGTTGATTTGCAACTGATTCACGCCGGTCAGCTGGATCTCAACCGGATCCTCTGCGGTGCAGAGATTGCGATGTTCCTGATTCAGGTAATTCAGACCCGCATAGAGGGACTGGGTTTTCCCGCTGCCGGTCGGGCCGGTCACCAGAACTAATCCCTGGGGTTTGTCCAATACCTCCTGCAGTGCATGCTGCTGGGCTGCGGTGAGCCCCAGATGTTCAAAAGAGAGCGGGACATGCTGATGGTCGAGCAGCCGGAGGACGGCTTTTTCGCCCCATTGCGCCGGTATTGTGGACAGGCGCATATCTACGGTCAGATCCTGACTCAGCGGCAGGCGAAACCGGCCATCCTGTGGCAGGCGACGCTCGGCAATATTCAGTCGCGCCAGAATTTTCAGCCGGGCGACCAGACGAACGGCAAACTCGGGTGGAGGCGAGGCGTAGCGGAGTAACAGGCCGTCGCAGCGGAATCGGATATGGCAGTTCTGCTCAAAGGGTTCAATGTGGATATCTGAAGCTTTGCGTCGTATCGCATCCAGCAGTAATTGGTTCAGGTAACGGCTGACGGGTGCATCTTCCTGCGTGTCCGGTTCGGCTGTGACCTCAGGGAGCGCATCCTGGGAAACAAACTCGTCGCTCCGGACAGGGGCGGTGGTCAGCGTACTGGTGATCTGTTGTCCGTAGACACGTTGAATCGCATGTTCCAGTTGCTGCAACGGTAACAGCAGCGGACGCACCGACAATCCGGTGATAAAGCGGCACTCGTCGATGCACTGAGTTTCAGTCGGATCGGCAATGCCGAGATACAGGACATCCTGATCCTGCGAGAGGGGCAGCACCCGGTGTCTTTCGATTAATGGCCGGAGTGCCAGCTGGAGGCACAGAGACTGGTAATCGTACTGATGTACGTCGGTCAGCGGCAAAGAAAACAGGTGTGCTAAATGACGGGCCAGCTCACGATCGGTAAACAGGCCGGTGTCGATTAAAGACGCATGCACACCTGTACCGTTTTGTTCAGCGGCTAGATTGACCTGCTGGCGCTCGGTGGTTGTCAGCAGACTGGCGTGCGTTAAGGCAGACAACAATGCGTGTGTCATTCATCAGTTCCCCGGACAGAAACGGGCATGCTCATCACCCTCACAGCGAGTCTCCCAGATCAGGCCATGCTCACCCCCGGCAGGATGTAACTGAACTTGCAGGTTGGCGGGCAAGGTTCCTTTTCTGAATCCGGTTGGAATCTGTGCGACAACCATGGCTTCTTCACTAAAAGTCAGCGCTGTGCCGGAGCGGATTGCTGTGACTCTGGATTCGATGTCAAAGCCTTCGCCGTTGGCTTTGCGGAACTGCTGGCTGGGTGGCACACCATTGTGGCCACTCCGGCAGTCAATGGTCTGGGAGGTGCCGGACACCGGGCGGGTCAGCAGGCACAGACTGACGGCAGTTTTCATGGCCGTACTGGCATGCAGCATTTCTGTCGCATGCGCGCGTTGGGTATAGCCTTGATAAGCGGGCATGGCGAAAGCAGCAAGAACGCTGACAATGGCAACAACGATCATCAGCTCGATCAGGGTAAATCCGCGGGAGACAGGCATTGCAGGTTCTCTCCATGAGTTCAATTGGGCTGCCAGCTTATGCAGGATAATTTCTGGCGGAAAGTTGACGAGGCCGTTTCCCGGTTCTGTTCAAACCTAAAAGTAAAAACGAAGGATGTTGCAGGGCTTTTTTGGAGATGTTTCGAAAGCGCAGGCTGCAATGCCTGCCTGGTTCCATGTCTGAGCGTTTCGCAGATTGATTCCGTCTGGCATGCATCAGGCCGCATTTTGAAGGGGACACTTCAACTGCTGAAAAACACTCATTATTTATGTGTGTTTGTGAATATATAACTCAGATCACAGCGTAGCGATGAGCAAAAACGAAAGTATTTACATTCTTCTTACTAATGAATACGCTCACTCGCTCAAAAAACACCATCGCAAATAAACATAATAATGAGGTTTCGTCTGAATGTTTGGAATATTCAAACCCAAGGCGCATCGGCCACAGCTTGCTGCTGATCAGGTCGACAGCACCTTTACCCGCCTTCGCTGGCAACTCTTCATCGGAATATTTGTCGGCTACGCCGGTTATTATCTGGTTCGTAAAAACTTCAGTCTGGCCATGCCATACCTGATTGAGCAGGGCTTCAGCCGTGGTGATCTGGGTGTGGCGCTGGCTGCAGTGTCCATTTCTTACGGTTTATCTAAATTCCTGATGGGCAGCGTGTCTGACCGTTCGGACCCGCGTTATTTCCTGAGTGCTGGCCTGCTGATGTCTGCACTGGTGATGTTCTGCTTCGGTTTTATGCCCTGGGCGACCGGCAGTATTACCGCCATGTTTATCCTGCTGTTCTTGAATGGCTGGTTTCAGGGCATGGGGTGGCCAGCCTGTGGCCGGACGATGGTGCATTGGTGGTCTCGCAAAGAACGGGGCGAAATTGTTTCGGTCTGGAATGTTGCCCATAACGTGGGCGGGGGTCTGATTGGTCCGCTGTTCCTGCTGGGTCTGTGGGCTTTCCAGGAAGATTGGCGTGCTGCATTTTATGTTCCTGCTTTTTTCGCCGTACTGGTTGCTGTTTTCATTTGGATGACTGTGCGAGATACCCCGCAATCTTGCGGTCTGCCGCCTATTGAAGAGTACAAAAACGACTATCCGGATGATTACGATCAGTCGCATGAAACCGAGATGACGGCGAAAGAAATCTTCTTCAAGTATGTTTTCTCAAACAAGCTGCTTTGGTCTATTGCCATTGCCAATGCCTTTGTTTATCTGATCCGCTATGGCGTACTGGACTGGGCGCCGGTTTATCTGAAAGAAGCCAAAGAATTTACCGTGGATAAGTCGTCCTGGGCTTATTTCCTGTATGAGTGGGCCGGTATTCCGGGCACCCTGCTGTGCGGCTGGATCTCCGATAAATTGTTCAAAGGCCGTCGTGCGCCAGCAGGGATTCTGTTTATGGTGCTGGTGACGGTTGCTGTTTTGGTGTACTGGTTCAACCCGGCAGGTAACCCGACCGTGGACATGCTGGCTCTGGTGGCCATCGGTTTCCTGATTTACGGTCCGGTGATGCTGATCGGCCTTTATGCTCTGGAGCTGGCACCGAAGAAAGCGGCGGGTACAGCGGCAGGTCTGACGGGTCTTTTTGGGTATCTGGGTGGTGCCGTCGCGGCGAATGCGATCCTGGGTTACACCGTGGATCACTTCGGCTGGGATGGCGGCTTCATGGTGCTGGTTGGCTCTTGTGTCGCATCCATTATCTTCCTGATGTACGCCTTTGTGGGCGAACGCGCACATCATAAGCAAAAAGAACGTGAGCAAGCGATTGCCTAAGATTTTACTTTAATTTTCAATATATACGGGCCGTTTCATATGAGTGACGGCCCGTTGTTTTATGGCGTCTGACAAACAAAATATGGATAAAAATATGAAATTAAACCTAATTGGCTTATCAATGGTTGCAATGACTCTTTCTTCAGCAGCTTTTGCGGATCCACTGGTGATTGCGCACCGGGGTGCATCAGGTTATCTGCCGGAGCATACGCTGGAAGCCAAAGCGATGGCTTATGCCATGAAGCCGGACTACATCGAGCAGGATGTGGTGATGACCAAAGACGACCAACTGGTGGTGCTGCATGATCATTATCTGGACCGCGTGACGGACGTAGCAGAGCAGTATCCAGACCGTGCGCGTGCCGATGGCCGCTATTACGCGATTGACTTTACGCTGGCAGAAATCAAGGGGTTGAAACTGACGGAAGGTTTCAACATTGATCAGGACGGCAACAAAGTCGCAGGCTATCCGAATCGTTTCCCGCTGTGGAAGTCTTCTTTTACGGTGCCGACCCTGCAAGAAGAAATCGAGTTGATTCAGGGCCTGAACAAAACACTGGGTTATGACATCGGTATCTATCCTGAAATCAAAGCGCCTTGGTTCCATCGCCATGAAGGGAAAGACATTTCGAAAGCACTGCTGAAAGTCCTGAAAGAATACGGCTACGACAGCAAAGACGACAAAGCTTTTGTGCAATGTTTTGACCCGATTGAGCTCAAGCGTATTCATCACGAGCTGATGCCGAAAATGGAGATGGATCTGAAGCTGGTTCAGCTGATGGCCTACACCGACTGGAACGAGACCATGGTGTATCAGGGCAAAGAAGCCACGCCGTACAACTACGATTGGATGTATGAAAAAGGCGGCATGAAGAAAGTGGCTGAGTATGCAGACGGCATCGGTCCATGGAAACCCATGCTGGTGGATGACAAGTCAACCCAAGACAACCTGATCATCCTGCCACTGATGAAAGCAGCCAAGTCTGCCGGTCTGGTGGTTCACCCGTATACCTTCCGTGCTGATGAGGGCCGGATTGCACCATACGCAGAGAACTTTGATGGCATGCTGGACGTGTTTTACAACAAAGTGAAAGTGGATGGTGTCTTCACCGACTTCCCGGACAAAGCCGTGTCTTTCCTGAATCGCGGTTAATCGGAACTGTCTCATCATGAAAAAGGGAGCGCATCGGCGCTCCCTTTGTTTTTCAGTTGATAGGGTTTACTTGAATCGCATCGACAGATCCATGGCCCGTACATGCTTGGTCAGCGCGCCAACAGAAATATAGTTAACACCGGTTTCGGCAAACGTCCGCAGGGTCTCGTCGGTCACATTGCCGGACACCTCCAGTGCGACCCGCCCCTGATTCAGTGCCACAGCTTCGCGCATCATCTCGGTGGAGAAATTATCCAGCATGACGATGTCGGCACCGGCCTCAATGGCTTGTTTCAGCTCATCCAGACTCTCGGTTTCTACTTCAACAGGCTTCCCCGGATTCAGTTGCTTCGCGGTTTCAATCGCTTGTTTGATCCCACCGCAGGCAATGATGTGGTTTTCTTTGATCAGATAGGCATCGAAGACACCGATGCGGTGATTGTAGCCACCGCCGCAGGCGACTGCATATTTCAGTGCGTTGCGCAGACCCGGAATCGTTTTACGGGTATCCAGCAGGCGGGTCTCAGTGCCGTCCAGCAGGTCGGCGTAATGCGCAACCTGCGTCGCGCAGCCGGACAAGGTCTGGATGAAGTTCATAGCATTGCGCTCACCAGTCAGCAGGATACGGGCAGGGCCACGCAGTATGCAAAGCACCTGATTGGGTGCCACCGGATCCCCGTCACTGACCTGCCATTCAATCTCAACTTCGCCGCCGAGCTGACGGAAGACTTCATCCGCCCACAGGCTGCCGCAAAATACGCCGTGCTCGCGGGTAATGATTGTGGCTTCTCCCTGGCTGTCTGCCGGGATCAGGCTGGCGGTGATATCGCGGCTGGCATCAATCTCGCCGCCCAAATCTTCCCGCAGGGCATCGGCCACGCTGCGGCGGATATCTTCCGGCAATTGCTGGCGCAGGTAGGCAAGGCGTGATTCAGAATCGTGTTTTTGTTCTGTAGGGTTCATTGTCTTTTCCGTCATGACTGAAGCGCAGAATGCTGATCATACTGTGAGATGCAGACAAGGGGAAGGCATTCACGGGTTGAGTGCGGGCGACTGTGGTTTTATGCTTGGCGCAGATTGAATCATTACAGGCAGGCAAAGCGATGGCGTTTACTATCAATAATGACCACTGGCTGAACGCGGTCAGGCAGGTTCCTTCTCCGTTTCATGATGCCAGAGCCACAGAGGCTGATATCACATTGCTGGTGATCCATAACATCAGTTTGCCACCAGGCCAGTTTGGCGGCCCTTATATAGAGCAGTTGTTTACCGGCCAGCTGGATCCGGCAGAACATCCTTACTTTGCGGAAATTCATCAGTTGCGCGTATCTGCCCATTGTCTGATCCGGCGTGATGGTGAAGTCATTCAGTTCGTGCCATTCAATGCACGCGCCTGGCATGCTGGTGTGTCTGAATTTGAGGGGCGGGCGAAGTGCAATGACTTTTCGATCGGCATTGAACTGGAAGGCACAGATACGATGCCATACACCCCGGCGCAATACGACACGCTCAAAGCACTGACGCTTGCACTGATGAAAACCTATCCGGCGATTACCCGCCCCAGAATTACCGGCCATGAGTTTATTGCACCGGGTCGGAAAACGGATCCCGGACTGGCGTTTGACTGGCATCGTTATAAAACAGCGCTGAAAGATTAAAAAATTTTTGGGATGTTTTACAAAAATTGACACATTTCTTATTGTGAATCTTTTGTTAATAAATTGGTCTGACCATTAACTTTTTATCCGGTTCTGGTTCGCAACATACGGAAATTTAGTCTAAAGTTGCCATAATTTTTGGCTTTTCAGCCTGTGCGAGAGGATTTTTGCACCTCGCTTTGGCTTTGACCTGTATCAAGTTGTCGGTAGACATCCTCAATTATTTCTGTAAAATTTCTGTATATAGTTAAATTGGTATGACCAATTAACCGGTCGCAGGGTCGAGCAGTCAGACAAAAAAATACAAGAAGCAGAAGCATCTAAATGACTTATAAGCGTATCCGCCAAGCCAAGCTCTCGGATGTCATTGAGCAGGAGCTTGAGCGACTGATTCTGGAGGGGATCTGGTCCCCCGGACACCAACTGCCGCCCGAACGAGAGTTAGCGCGGCAATTTGACGTATCTCGTCCTTCAGTCCGCGAAGCAATTCAACGCTTAGAAGCCAAGCATCTGCTGACCCGTCGTCAGGGTGGCGGCACCTTTGTCTCCAATCAGTTATGGCAAAGCTTTTCTGATCCATTGCTGGATTTACTGGCAGCACACCCTGAAACACAGCTTGATTTACTCGAGTCACGTCATGCCCTGGAAGGGTTGGCGGCATACTACGCAGCCCTGCGAGGCAACGAAGAAGATTTTGACCGTATCCGTGACTGTCACAGTCGGATACAGGAAGCCCAGCAACAGGGAGATCTGAAGTCTGAAGCTGCCGCAGTTATGCAATATCTGATTGCGGTGACAGAATCCGCTCATAATCTGGTCTTGCTGCATATCATCCGCAGTCTCGCCCCATTGCTGGAGCAAAACGTATACCAAAACTTTGAACTCCTGAACCGTCGCCCTGAGGTGGTGGAGAAGGTGAGCAAGCACCGAGCCGACATTGTGCAAGCGATCGTTTCCGGTCAGCCGGAAATGGCGCGAGAAGCATCGCATGCACATTTGGCTTATATCGAGGAAACATTGTTGGATTTAACCCTGGAAGACAGTCGACGTGAACGCTCTCTTCGCAGGATTCAACAACGCAAGGATGGGCTGGATTAATACCTCCCTCATATAAGCCGAGGTCGGTATCAAACAGTCGCGACATTGTTAGGGGCAACTAAAAACCCTAGTTTTGTAGAATATCAACGAAAGGATAGATCGCATGTCTGAAGTCATGAAGCATGACGTGGACGCACTGGAGACTCAAGAGTGGCTAGCAGCCCTGGAGTCCGTCGTTCGTGAAGAAGGTGTAGAGCGCGCACAGTACCTGTTGGAGCAAGTGCTGGAAAAAGCTCGTCTGGATGGTGTCGACATGCCGACTGGCATCACCACCAACTACATCAATACCATTCCTTCGGCGCAAGAGCCTGCGTACCCGGGTGACACTACTCTGGAACGCCGTATCCGTGCAATTATCCGCTGGAACGCTGTGATGATCGTACTGCGTGCTTCCAAGAAAGATCTGGAGCTGGGTGGCCATATGGCTTCTTTCCAGTCTTCTGCGGCTTTCTACGAAGTGTGCTTTAACCACTTCTTCCGTGCAGCGAACGAAACCGACGGCGGCGATCTGGTGTACTACCAGGGCCACATCTCTCCGGGTATCTACGCGCGTGCCTTCCTTGAAGGTCGTCTGACTGAAGAGCAGCTGGATAACTTCCGTCAGGAAGTGGACGGCAAAGGTCTGTCTTCTTACCCGCACCCGAAACTGATGCCTGAATTCTGGCAGTTCCCGACTGTATCTATGGGTCTGGGTCCGATTGCCTCTATCTATCAGGCACGTTTCCTGAAATATCTGCACGGCCGTGGTATGAAAGATACCTCTGCTCAGCGCGTTTACGCGTTCCTGGGCGACGGTGAGATGGATGAGCCAGAATCACGTGGTGCAATTTCTTTCGCTGCGCGTGAGAAACTGGACAACCTGTGCTTCCTGGTGAACTGTAACCTGCAGCGTCTGGACGGCCCGGTCATGGGTAACGGCAGCATCATCCAGGAACTGGAAGGTCTGTTCAAAGGTGCAGGCTGGAACGTCGTGAAAGTGATCTGGGGTAACAACTGGGATTCTCTGCTGGCCAAAGACACCACTGGTAAACTGCTGCAGCTGATGAACGAAACCATCGATGGTGACTACCAGACGTTCAAGTCCAAAGACGGCGCTTACGTGCGTGAGCACTTCTTCGGTAAATACCCAGAGACAGCGGCTCTGGTTGCTGACATGACGGATGACGAAATCTTCGCGCTTAAGCGTGGCGGTCACGAGTCTTCCAAACTGTACGCGGCATTCAAAAACGCGCAAGACACCCAAGGCAAGCCAACAGTGATTCTGGCCAAAACCGTGAAAGGTTACGGCATGGGTGAAGCGGCCGAAGGGAAGAACATTGCGCACCAGGTGAAGAAAATGGACATGACGCATGTTCTGCACCTGCGTGATCGCCTGGGTCTGCAAGATCTGGTGTCTGAAGAAGACGTGAAGAACCTGCCTTACCTGAAACTGGAAGAAGGGTCGAAAGAGCACGAATACCTGCACGCACGCCGTAAAGCGCTGCACGGTTACACGCCTAAGCGTCTGCCGAACTTCACCCAAGAGTTCATCACGCCTGAGCTGGAAGAGTTCAAGCCGCTGCTGGAAGAGCAGAAGCGTGATATCTCAACCACCATGGGCTTTGTGCGTGCACTGAACGTGCTGCTGAAGAACAAGAACATCGGTAAGAACGTTGTGCCAATCATTGCGGATGAAGCCCGTACGTTCGGTATGGAAGGCCTGTTCCGTCAAATCGGTATCTACAACCCGCACGGCCAGACGTATACCCCTGAAGACCGTGGCGTTGTGTCTTACTACAAAGAAGACACCGCAGGTCAGGTACTGCAGGAAGGGATTAACGAGCTGGGTGCGATGTCTTCGTGGGTCGCTGCGGCGACCTCGTACAGCACCAACGACCTGCCAATGATTCCGTTCTACATCTACTACTCTATGTTCGGCTTCCAGCGTGTGGGCGACATGGCGTGGATGGCGGGTGACCAGCAAGCACGTGGCTTCCTGCTGGGTGCAACGGCCGGTCGTACCACTCTGAACGGTGAAGGTCTGCAGCACGAAGATGGTCACAGCCACATTCTGGCGAACACCATCCCGAACTGTATCTCTTACGATCCGACGTTTGCGTACGAAGTGGCCGTTATCATGCAAGACGGTATCCGTCGCATGTATGGCGATCAGGAAAACGTGTTCTACTACCTGACGCTGATGAACGAAAACTACGCAATGCCAGCGATGCCGGAAGGCGCTGAAGAAGGTATCCGTAAGGGTATCTACAAGCTGGAAACTTACGCGGGCGATAAAGCGAAAGTTCAGCTGATGAGCTCAGGCACCATCATGAACGAAGTACGTAAAGCCGCTCAAATCCTGAGTGACGACTACGGCATCGCGTCTGACGTATTCTCTGTAACCTCATTCAACGAACTGGCCCGCGACGGTCAGGACGCAGAGCGTTACAACATGCTGCACCCGGAAGCAGAGCAGAAAGTCTCTTACATTGCGGAAGTGATGGGAACTGAACCTGCCATTGCAGCCACTGACTACATGAAGAACTATGCGGATCAGGTTCGTGCTTTCATCCCGGCTGAATCTTACAAGGTTCTGGGTACTGATGGCTTTGGCCGTTCTGACAGCCGTGAGAACCTGCGTCGTCACTTCGAAGTGAACGCTGGCTACGTGGTTGTTGCAGCTCTGAACGAACTGGCCAAGCGTGGTGATGTTGAGAAATCTGTTGTTGCAGAAGCAATCAAGAAATTCAACATTGACGCAGACAAGATCAACCCGCTATTCGCGTAAGAGGCAATAAACATGGCAATCGAAATTTTTGTACCAGACATCGGTGCTGATGAGGTTGAAGTTACTGAGATCCTGGTCAGCGTTGGCGACAAGATCGAAGAAGAACAGTCGCTGATCACTGTTGAAGGTGACAAAGCGTCTATGGAAGTGCCTGCTTCTCAAGCGGGTACTGTCAAAGAGATCAAAGTGGTTGCGGGCGACAAAGTATCGACCGGTTCTTTGATCATGGTGTTTGAAGCAGAGGGTGCAGCCGCGGCTGCACCTGCGCCAGCTGCAGAAGCAGCACCGGCCGCAGCGCCTGCAGCACCAGCCGCTGCTGAACTGAAAGAAGTTCACGTACCGGATATCGGTGGCGACGAAGTTGAAGTCACTGAAATCATGGTTGCTGTTGGCGACAGCGTGTCAGAAGAGCAATCTCTGATCACGGTTGAAGGCGACAAAGCATCGATGGAAGTTCCTGCGCCATTCGCAGGTACCGTGAAAGAAATCAAGATCGCTTCCGGCGACAAAGTGTCTACTGGCTCTCTGATCATGGTGTTCGAAGTGGCAGGTTCTGGTGCAGCAGCACCGGCACCAGTTGCTGAAGCAGCGCCTGCAGCTGCACCAGCAGCCGCGGCTGACAAAGAAGTGAATGTACCGGATATCGGTGGCGACGAAGTTGAAGTCACTGAAATCATGGTTGCCGTTGGCGACATGGTGGAAGAAGAGCAATCTCTGATCACTGTGGAAGGCGACAAAGCTTCAATGGAAGTTCCTGCACCATTCGCAGGTAAAGTGAAAGAAATCAAGATCGCGACGGGCGACAAAGTGTCAACCGGTTCTCTGATCATGGTGTTCGAAGTTGCCGGTGCAGCCCCAGCGGCAGCGCCTCAGGCAGCAGCACCAGCTCCGGCGGCAGCGCCTGCAGCAGCTCCGGCTGCGAAAGCAGAAGCACCAGCAGCGACTGGCGATTTCGTTGAAAACAACGAGTACGCTCACGCGTCTCCGGTTGTGCGTCGTCTGGCGCGTGAATTCGGCGTGAACCTGGCGAAAGTCAAAGGTACTGGCCGTAAGAACCGCGTTCTGAAAGAAGACGTACAGAGCTACGTGAAAGAAGCACTGAAGCGTCTGGAATCTGGTGCTGCGGCATCTGGTAAAGGCGACGGCGCCGCTCTGGGTCTGCTGCCTTGGCCGAAAGTTGATTTCAGCAAGTTCGGTGACACTGAAGTTCAGCCACTGTCTCGCATCAAGAAGATCTCTGGCGCGAACCTGCACCGTAACTGGGTGATGATCCCGCATGTGACTCAGTGGGATAACGCTGATATCACGGCGCTGGAAGCATTCCGTAAAGAGCAGAATGCCATCGAAGCGAAGAAAGATTCAGGCATGAAGATCACCCCGCTGGTGTTCATCATGAAAGCTGTTGCGAAGTCGCTGGAAGCCTTCCCTGCCTTCAACTCTTCTCTGTCTGAAGACGGTGAGAGCCTGATCCTGAAGAAATACGTGAACGTTGGTATCGCGGTAGACACACCAAACGGCCTGGTTGTGCCAGTGTTCAAAGATGTGAACAAGAAAGGCATCTACGAGCTATCTGAAGAACTGATGGTTGTTTCTAAGAAAGCGCGTGCTGGTAAACTGACGGCTGCAGACATGCAGGGCGGCTGCTTCACCATCTCAAGCCTGGGTGGCCTGGGTGGTACTGCATTCACACCAATCGTGAATGCACCGGAAGTCGGCATCCTGGGTGTGTCTAAGTCTGAGATGAAACCTGTTTGGAACGGCAAGGACTTTGAACCTCGCCTGATGCTGCCACTGTCACTGTCTTACGATCACCGCGTGATCGACGGTGCAGAAGGTGCACGCTTCATTACTTACCTGAACGGCATGCTGTCCGACATTCGTCGCCTGGTGCTGTAAAAGGTGTGACCCGAGATTCCTTGCCCGTATGACGGGCAAGGAATTGTTGCCTGGCTCACAGGGAATGCCATTTTCCTTTTCAGGGTGATAACAGGTCTGTAAACTGTTGCGCGGTCTGAAAATAAAAAATAATGCATTCTGCCTTACAGCCAGTTTAGGGATAGATGACTTACAACGAGGTCAATAATGAGTAAAGAAATTAAAGCCCAGGTCGTAGTTCTAGGCTCAGGTCCTGCCGGTTACTCTGCCGCTTTCCGTTGCGCAGACTTAGGTCTGGAAACGGTTCTGATTGAAAAATACAGCACGCTGGGTGGCGTTTGCCTGAACGTGGGTTGTATCCCATCGAAAGCACTGCTGCACGTGGCGAAAGTCATCGAAGAAGCAAAAGCCATGGCTGAGCACGGCGTGGTCTTCGGTGAGCCGCAAACGGACATCAACAAGATCCGCATCTGGAAAGAAAAAGTCATCAACCAACTGACTGGCGGTCTGGGTGGTATGGCGAAAATGCGTAAAGTGACGGTTGTGAACGGTTACGGTAAATTTACCGGTCCGAACACCATTGTTGTTGAAGGCGAAGAAGCCACCACAGTGAACTTCGATAACGCGATCATCGCTGCAGGTTCTCGTCCGATCGAGCTGCCATTTATCCCGCATGAAGACCCACGTATCTGGGACTCTACAGATGCGCTGGAACTGAAAGAAGTTCCTGAGAAACTGCTGGTCATGGGTGGTGGTATCATCGGTCTGGAAATGGGAACTGTGTATGATGCACTGGGCTCTCAGATCGACGTGGTTGAAATGTTTGACCAGGTGATCCCTGCGGCAGACAAAGACATCGTGAAAGTCTTCACCAAGCGTATCAGCAAGAAGTTCAATCTGATGCTGGAAACCAAAGTGACTGCGGTTGAAGCGAAGGAAGACGGCATCTACGTATCAATGGAAGGCAAGAAAGCACCTGCTGAGCCTGTTCGTTATGATGCAGTTCTGGTTGCGATTGGCCGTACACCAAACGGTAAGCTGATCGACGCTGAGAAAGCGGGTGTTGCTGTTGATGAGCGTGGTTTCATCAACACCGACAAGCAAATGCGGACCAACGTCCCACACATCTTCGCAATCGGCGACGTTGTGGGTCAGCCAATGCTGGCGCACAAAGGTGTGCATGAAGGTCACGTGGCTGCTGAAGTGATTGCTGGTAAGAAGCATTACTTCGACCCGAAAGTCATTCCTTCTATTGCGTACACTGAGCCAGAAGTGGCTTGGGTTGGTAAGACTGAGAAAGAAGCGAAAGCAGAAGGCATCAACTACGAAGTTGCAACCTTCCCATGGGCAGCCTCTGGCCGTGCGATTGCTTCTGACTGTGCCGACGGTATGACGAAGATGATCTTCGACAAAGACACCAACCGCGTCATCGGTGGTGCCATTGTGGGGACCAACGGTGGTGAGCTGCTGGGCGAAATCGGTCTGGCAATCGAGATGGGCTGTGATGCCGAAGACATCGCGCTGACCATCCACGCGCACCCGACGCTGCACGAGTCTGTTGGTCTGGCTGCGGAAGTGTTCGAAGGTTCGATCACTGACCTGCCAAACGCAAAAGCGAAGAAGAAAAAGTAAGTTCTTACCTTTTCTGAACGCATGAAAAAAGCGCCCATCGGGCGCTTTTTTACGTTCTGAGCCTGCGTTATGGCTTTCGGTGCCTGCTATCTTGTGGCGAAAGATGCCTGCGAAGGGCGCTCTGGCTCGCCGCTTTTGCTCCTCCTTCCATGTGTAATGGCGGAGGAGTGTTCAGGGCTCGTATCAGAGGCTGTAAAAACTGATTACTGTTTGAAACTGCTGACCATACGCTCCAGACGAACGGACAGTGCGTGCAGATTCTGGCTGGCCGTCACCATGTCGTTGGCCGTTTCGGACGTCCGCTGGGTATTTTCGTTGATATCTTCGATGTTGACATTGATATCGCTGACTACGGTGGATTGCTCTTCGGTTGCGGTCGCAACCTGAGTATTCAGATCCGAAATCTGCATGATTTGGTCATTGATCAACTGCAGAGCCTTGGTGGCATCGTGAGATGCCTGCGTCCCGGCTTCAGTGAGCTGCTGACTGTTCTGCATTGCCTGAACGGCGTTCTGTGCTTCCTGCTGCAGACGGTCAATCATGGTCTGAATCTCATCTGTTGATTTCGCTGTCCGGCTGGCCAGATTACGGACTTCTTCAGCAACCACTGCAAAGCCACGGCCCTGTTCTCCGGCACGGGCTGCTTCGATCGCGGCATTGAGTGCCAGCAAGTTGGTTTGCTCCGACACCCCACGAATGACTTCCAGAATACCGCCAATCGCTACGGTGTTATCGGCCAGATCACTGATGACCCGGACCATGTTGTTCATGTCGCTGGCCAACTGTTCAATACTGTCCTGCGCACTCAGAACGACCTGCTGGCCATTGCTGGTGGCAGAGGTTGCCTGTGATGCGGATTCAGCAGCATAAGCGGCGTTTCCGGCGATTTCGCTGACCGTTGCCCCCATTTCATTAATCGCGGTTGCAACCTGTACGGTGCGATCACGCTGATACTGACTGTGCGTGAGCGTCGTCTGTGCATGCTCAGAAACCTGCTCTGCAGCAACCCGCAGATCGGTCCCGGTGCTGGCAATGTCGGTCACCAGTGCATGAATCTTGTTGGCAAAGGCGTTGAATCCTTCGCCCAGCTGTGCAATTTCATCTCGTCCGGAAACCGGGATTCGCCGGCTCAGATCGCCATCGCCTTCACCCAGTTCACGGAAGGTGTTGGCGGCCTGCTGAATCGGGCGGGTAATGGTCTGGCTCAAATAGACGGCCAGACCGATAAAGGCCAGCGTGGTCAGGATCACCAGTAAAATGACGTGATTCCGGGTTTCATTCAGTTCAGCAAACACTTCATGCTCAGGCACCTGAGCAATGACAAACCAGTTCATGGACGGAATATAGCTGGAAGCCAGCAGCAGTTGCTCGCCATTGTGCTCTGTCGTGAACAGGTTAAAGGATTGCTTTTCGAGCAGAATCCGGCTGTCGGCACCGAAGCGGTCGGTTAAGCGAGATTTGTCCGGATTGCGGTTGTTGGGATCGAGCTGGACCACACCCTTGGCATCAGTCAGGACAACAAAACCGCTCTGCTCTAATTTCAATTGAGACAATAAGTTCGCCATATCATTGAAAGAGCGGGAAAAACCAGACATTCCTTTGCCGTTGATCTGCTGGAAATTGACAAAGAGTTTCAGTTCGCCATTGGCTTCCCGAAAGACCTGAACCATTCTTGACTCGTTACTGTCACGAAAACCAAAAAACCAGTTATCCTGATTGCGGTTCAGGCGGCGCAGGAAGCCATTCTGGTTCCAGTAATCGCCGGTGTCCCGGTTGGCAATCGAAGCATCATTCAGCCCGTATTGCGCCTTTAGCTGATTGAGCAAATCGACCAGTTGCTGGTTGTCCGCCTCACTGACGGGTTGTTCAAGTAATTTGAGGGTGGCGTGATTGGACGCCAGTTGCTCGGTCGCACTTTGCAGAAGCTTGACTTCTGACTCTACCTGATCGCGAAAATGCGTCAGCCGGGTGGGGAGTTCACTGGTGAGTAATCTGGACTGAATAATTTGTTGTGACTGACTCAAACTGAGATAGCTGACCAGTGCACAGGAAGCGATGACAGCGATACTCATCGCCAGCGTCAGCTTTTGTCTGATGGAAAGGTGCTTGATATTCATGCATCAATTCTCTGTTGCTACCGACATATCTGCGGTATAAGTGTTCGGATTCGTTGTGATTTATTTGCCAGTTTCTTGGAACTGGCCATGTGACCAAAGTGGTGTTTAAAAAAGGATGTTTCGGTTTATTGCATTGTTTCTTGTGATATCGGCAGCGATTCCCGCTGCTTTAGCGCAGCCATCGCAAAAAAGTGCTGAACGTATACACGTCGGACTTGTGCTGGGTGGCGGAGGGGCAAAAGGGGCGGCCCATGTCGGGGTCCTCAAAGCCCTGGAAGAGTTGCAAATCCCTGTTGATTACATCGTCGGCACCAGTATGGGCGCTTATGTGGGCGGATTGTACGCTTCGGGTATGAGTGCGGATGAAATCGAAGCCATCCTGAATACGGTCGACTGGGCATCCGGTTACGAAGACCGGGTGAAACGCAGTGAGCGCCGGGTTCGTGAAAAACAGCAGGAAGACCGCTTTCAGATTGTCACCGATCTCGGGGTCGAATTCTGGGAAGTGAAAGTGCCCAAAGGCTTTGTGCAGGGCCAGACTATGGGAGAAATTCTGCGTACCACGTCTGGTAATCTGCCCTGGATGATCAGCTTCGATACCTTACCCATTCCTTTCCGTGCTGTCGCCACGGACATCGAAAATCTGAAACCCGTTGTGTTGTCCGGTGGCGATCTGGCTGAAGCGATGCAGGCCAGTATGTCGGTGCCGGGACTGCTGCCACCGGTGATGCTGGATGGCAAGTTGCTGGTGGATGGCGGGATCACCAATAACCTGCCGATCTCTGTGGTGAAAGAGATGGGCGCCGATGTGGTAATCGCCGTGGATATCAGTAACGATTTCAAAACGGCGGATGAGCTGACGGATTATCTGGTGGTGATGGATCAGCTCACAGATTTTATGGTACGTGATAATGCCGCAAGGCAGGAAGCGCTGCTGGGGCAGGCGGATATTTTGCTGCGGCCGGATATTCAGGGGATCACGACCACAGATTTCAACCGGATGCCGGAAGCGTTCGACAGCGGTTATCACACGGTCCAGATGCAGCGCCTGCAACTGGCTGCTTTGGGCAGTGCGACCATCTATCAGGATTATATTGAGCAAAAACAAGCCGCCCGGCGACAGCTGGATTTTCTCGAAAGACGGCGGATTGATCAGATTGAGCTGATCAACAACAGTCCTTATGCCAATGAAGTGTTGCTGGATCGCTTGCAACTCAAGCCTGGGATGAAAGTTGATTCCGAGCAACTGGAAAAAAGTGTTCGTGATCTCTATGCCCTGGATCGGTTTGAGCGGGTGGACTACCGCATTGAGCGCCTCGGTGAGCGCCATATTCTGATTCTGGATGTCAAAGCCAAAAGTTGGGGACCGAATTTTATTGATATGCGCTTCTCGCTGGAAGATGACTTTGACAACAATACGGACTTTTCCATCGGTCTGGCACTGACCGCAACCGGGTTATCGGAAAAAGGGGCCGAGTGGCGAACCGAGCTCGAATATGGCTCCGATAAACGCATTGCCACTGAATTGTATATTCCCTTTACCAGCGATCAGGAGTGGTTCTCCGTGCTGGGGCTCGATTATGACGTCGTCAACACCAATGTGACGGTTACGGGCGAAGAGCCGGATCTGAAGAAGATTGACGACTTTATCGCGGCCCGGTTCAGCGATTTTCACCTGGACGGTTCGATTGGCTGGCAGCCAGCTTTGTGGCAGGAATTCCGGGCGGGCTACCTGATTGGCGACGGCGACACCGAGTTTCCCGGGATCCTGCGTCTCGGTAATGAAAAGCGCAGCAGCCGCAGATTGTATCTTCGCTATAACCTCGACACGCTGGACGACTTCACCTTGCCGAAAGAAGGCCATTACCTGCTGGCCGAAGTGGCTTCATCAGACGACAGTGCGACCTTTCAGGGGCAGCGTTTATCCGATACGGCGCTGCATTTCGATTTCGCATGGAAAGGTGCCTATACTTTTGGTCGCCATACTATGATGGGAAAGGCGGAATACGGGAAAGTCAGTTCGGATGAAGATCTGCGGCTTGATCCCAAAGAGCTGGGTGGTTTTCTGAACCTGTCTGGCATTCCTAAAAACAGCCTGTCCGGTAATAACAAAGTGTTCTCTGCGTTGGTGTATCGCTATCACCTGACGGATAACGACTTTGGTTTGTTTAACTCTTCTGTTTATCTGGGGACCTCTCTGGAGTGGGGCGGGGTATATAACAATCCAGATTTATCGTTTTCTGATCTGCCGGGTTATTACGCCGGGAGTATATTTACGGGGATTACGACACCGTTTGGCCCGTTTATTCTGGCATATGGCCAAACTGCAGAAGATTTAAGTTCGTTTTATTTGTTATTTGGAGGAGAACTGTAGCAAACGGATTTTTCCTGTTTTGTGAATGTTGTAAAAGTCAGCCTGATTTTAATGTTTCGTTAAAAATGATATGCTCCGTAACCGGTTTTGGTCTCTCCTGCACGCCATAAAGGTCTGAATCGAATCAAGCATAATGCGTGCGAGCAAACCGGAGAGGGCAATCACTTCCAAGGATGTTTAACCGTCTGGTTAAACCGAAAAAAGAGGAATATGTCGTGCTTGAAGCCTACCGTAAACACGTCGAAGAGCGTGCTGCCGAAGGGGTTGTCCCCAAGCCTCTGGATGCCGAGCAAGCTGCTGCTTTGGTTGAACTTCTGAAAAATCCCCCTGCTGGTGAAGAAGACTTTCTGATTGAGCTGCTGGAAAACCGCATCCCACCGGGTGTGGATGAGGCTGCTTACGTGAAAGCAGGTTTCCTGGCCGCGATCGCAGCAGGTGAAGCGGCTTCACCGATTGTCAGCAAAGAAAAAGCTGCTGAATTACTGGGTACCATGCAGGGCGGTTATAACATTGAGCCTCTGATCAGCCTGCTGGATGATAGCGCGCTGGCGCCAATCGCTGCCAAAGCCCTGTCTCACACCCTGCTGATGTTTGATGCTTTCTATGATGTGGAAGAGAAAGCGAAAGCAGGCAATACATTTGCCAAACAGGTGCTGCAATCCTGGGCGGATGCCGAGTGGTTTCTGTCCAAGCCTGAACTGGCTGAAAAAATTACCCTGACCGTCTTTAAAGTGACGGGTGAAACCAACACCGATGACCTGTCTCCGGCACCAGATGCCTGGTCTCGCCCGGATATCCCGCTGCACGCGCTGGCCATGCTGAAAAACGAACGTGAAGGCATTGAACCGGATCAGCCGGGTTCTGTGGGTCCGATGAAGCAAATCGAAGCCCTGCAGGCCAAAGGTCATCAGCTGGTTTACGTGGGTGATGTTGTGGGTACGGGCTCTTCCCGTAAATCTGCGACTAACTCAGTGCTGTGGTTCATGGGTGATGATATCCCTTATGTGCCGAACAAGCGTGCCGGTGGTTATGTGCTGGGTGGCAAGATTGCCCCAATCTTCTTCAATACTATGGAAGATGCCGGCGCACTGCCAATTGAAGTGGATGTGACCGCGCTGAACATGGGTGACGTGATTGACGTTTATCCGTTCAAAGGTGAAGTCCGCCGTCACGACTCAGACGAAGTCGTGTCAACGTTCAAACTGAAAACAGATGTGCTGATCGACGAAGTGCGTGCCGGTGGCCGTATTCCGCTGATCATTGGCCGTGGTCTGACCGACCGCGCGCGTGAAGCGCTGGGCCTGGCACCTTCTGATGTCTTCCGTCGTCCGCAACCTGTGGCCGATTCAGGCAAAGGTTTCACACTGGCTCAGAAAATGGTCGGTAAAGCGTGCAGTGTTGAAGGTGTACGCCCTGGCACATACTGTGAGCCGAAAATGACCACAGTGGGTTCTCAGGACACCACGGGCCCGATGACTCGTGATGAACTGAAAGATCTGGCCTGTCTGGGCTTCTCAGCGGATCTGACCATGCAGTCGTTCTGCCACACTTCCGCGTATCCGAAGCCGGTTGATGTGAACACGCACCATACCCTGCCAGATTTCATCATGAACCGTGGCGGTGTTTCCCTGCGTCCGGGAGATGGTGTCATCCACTCCTGGTTGAACCGCATGCTGCTGCCGGATACCGTGGGTACAGGCGGTGACTCGCACACCCGTTTCCCGCTGGGAATTTCCTTCCCTGCCGGTTCTGGTCTGGTGGCGTTTGCTGCGGCGACCGGGGTGATGCCACTGGATATGCCAGAGTCGATTCTGGTGCGCTTCAAGGGTGAAATGCAAGAAGGGATCACGCTGCGTGATCTGGTTCATGCAATTCCTTACTACGCGATTCAGCAAGGTCTGCTGACGGTTGAGAAAGCCGGTAAGATCAATGAATTCTCTGGCCGTATTCTGGAAATCGAAGGGGTTGAACACCTGACGGTTGAGCAGGCGTTCGAATTGTCGGATGCATCTGCTGAGCGGAGTGCTGCGGGTTGTACGGTGAAACTGTCTCAGGAATCTATTGCTGAATACCTGGAATCCAACATCGTCATGCTGAAGTGGATGATCTCTGAAGGTTACGGTGATCGCCGTACTATCGAGCGTCGTATTATGGCAATGCAGGACTGGCTGGCCAATCCGGCGCTGATGGAAGCGGATAAAGATGCAGAATATGCCCATGTGATCGAAATCGATCTGGCAGAGATCAAAGAGCCGATTTTGTGTGCGCCAAACGATCCGGATGATGCGCGTCTGCTGTCTGAAGTTCAGGGCACAGCCATCGATGAAGTCTTCATCGGTTCTTGTATGACGAACATCGGTCACTTCCGTGCTGCCGGTAAACTGCTGGATAAGTTCGGCGGTCAGCTGAATACCCGGATGTGGGTTGCGCCACCAACGAAGATGGACCGCGATCAACTGACTGAAGAAGGCTATTACGGTATCTTTGGCCGTGCGGGTGTGCGTATCGAAACACCGGGATGTTCACTGTGTATGGGTAACCAGGCGCGCGTGGCTGATAAAGCAACCGTCATGTCTACATCGACCCGTAACTTCCCGAACCGTCTGGGGACAGGGGCCAATGTCTTCCTGTCTTCCGCAGAACTGGCGGCTGTGGGTGCGATTCTGGGCCGTATCCCAACGATGGATGAATACCTGCAATACGCAAAACAGATCAATGCCACGGCAGCAGATACTTACCGTTATCTGAATTTCCACCGCATGGATCAGTACACCAAGCGTGCGGACGAAGTGATTGTTCAGGCTGCAGTTTAATCTGCCGGATTGAAGCAAGACACCACACAAAAGGGAGCTCAGGCTCCCTTTTTTAATGGGATTTCAGGGCGGACAACTGGCCGCCAAGCACCAGCAGTGCGGCGACGTTTCGGGCCGTGAGGGTCAGGTTCTGTGCACCGTCCGCCAGTGCCTCTGCCAGATCGCAGGGATGGTTGACCACGCTGAACACCGCGTCCAGGCCATGCTGGAATACGATGGCATGATCCTGCGACAGGCTGCCCGCAATGCCGATCACCGCTACATTGAATTGTTGGGCACAGCGGGCGACCCCAATGGGTGTTTTGCCATGAATCGTTTGGCTGTCAATGCGGCCTTCTCCCGTGATCACAAGATCCGCGTCCGACATGATATCGGCCAGTCCGGTCGCGCGTATCACAATCTCAATCCCTGGCTGAAGGTGTGCATTCAAAAGCCCCATCAGCGCAGCACCCATGCCCCCCGCAGCACCGGCACCCGGGCTATCTCTGACCATGCACTGATGCTGCGTTGCCATGCAGTCTGCAAAGTGGGCAAGGTTGGCATCCAGTTGCCTGATCATGGCTTCAGTGGCACCTTTCTGCGGACCGAAGACTCGCGCCGCGCCGTTTGGGCCGCACAGCGGGTTATCCACATCGCAAGCAACTTCAAGACAGACTTGTGCCAGTCTGGGATCCAATCCCGTGGTATCAATACGGGCCAAATCTGAGAGTGCCTCGCCACCCAAGCCAATGTCTTGGTTTTGCCGATCCAGTAACCGGATACCCAGTGCCTGCAGCATGCCAGCGCCACCATCTAAGGTCGCACTGCCACCAATCCCGATGATCAGATGCGTTCTGCCCTGATCCAGTGCAGCTGTGATCAATTCCCCCGTGCCATAGCTGGTCGTCCGCATCGGATTGCGTTTTGCTGTGGGAACGAGATCCAACCCGGAAGCCGCCGCCATTTCAATCACCGCCGTTTTACCGTCTCCCAGCAAGCCATAGAAACCGTCAACCGGGGTGCCCAGAGGCCCGGTCACGCGGACCTGCATGATTTTTCCCTGTGTGGCATCGACGAGTGATTGCACCGTTCCCTCACCGCCATCGGCCATGGGGCACAGCCGGTAATCGGCCTCGGGCAGTACCTGACGAAACCCGGCTTCAATCGCACGGGCAACCGCGAGTGCTGGCAGGCTTTCTTTATAGGAATCGGGTGCAATGATGATTTTCATAGGGTCCTCGTTGAATGTGTTGCCCTCGTATCTGTTACGAGGCAGACGCAGACTGGTTGCAATTTGACGGCGTTCCTGACATGGTGCGCGCGGTCGATGGCAGGTACAGGCGGGCTCTGGCGCCTGTCCTCAGTGTATTTGTCTCAGACGGTATCGACAAATGCCTGAACAGCAAACATCAGAAGAAGGGTGGCTATGGATTACGAATTTAAGAAAAATATGCTGGATGGCAGTTATCACGTCGTTTTCTCGATGGGGCATGAAGCGCTGGGTCGCTGGCTGATTGAAGAGGTGCAGGATGATGAGGCAAAGATTGCCCTGATCCTGAATCAACTTGGTGCATTGAAAGGCACCATGACTGAATGGCAACTCATCGGCGAAGAAATGACCTTGAGCTTGCAGGACAACGAAGCCATTGTTCAGGCTAACTATCTGTTTTTCAGCACGGAAGATGAAATGGAAGAGGACATGAGCCATTACGATGATGAAGCCATGTCTCTGTGCGGGTTTGAAGATCTGGAACAGGTACTGCATGCCTGGCGTGCATTTATCAGAGGCCGCTAACAAGATCGTCAGCACGCATTTTTCTGCCTTGCTTCTTCTTAGGGAATCAGCCGCACCATGATGGTGCGGCTTTTTTGTGCAACTTTTCTGGCTCTCACTTAAGTGATTGTTTTGTTTGTTATTTAAAAGTTGGCACGGAGCTTGTTTATTCATCTGTGTACTTCGTTTAGGGACGCACAGGTTAAGGAGCAGGGGAATGAAACTCATCAACGCAATTATCAAACCATTCAAGTTAGATGATGTTCGTGAAGCACTGGCAGATGTCGGTGTTGAGGGGATGACAGTTTCTGAGGTGAAAGGATTCGGCCGTCAGAAAGGTCATACCGAGCTGTATCGTGGCGCAGAGTATCAGGTTGATTTCCTGCCGAAAGTCAAACTGGAGATTGCGACGCAGTCGGAGAACCTGGAGATGATCATTGAGGCCATCACCAAGGCGGCTCATACCGGCAAAATCGGTGACGGTAAGATTTTCGTTTACGATCTGGACCACGCAGTACGTATCCGTACCGGCGAGACAGACGCAGAAGCATTATAACAACCAGATGTGATAAGAGGACTATGACCATGGAATTATCAACAACGGTGACAGAGCTGCGATACGCACTCGACACATTCTTTTTTCTGATTTCCGGCGCGCTGGTGATGTGGATGGCGGCAGGTTTCGCCATGCTGGAAGCAGGCTTGGTGCGTTCGAAGAACACCACTGAAATTCTGACCAAAAACTTTTGCCTTTACGCGATTGCCTGCACCATGTACCTGATCATTGGTTACAACATCATGTATGTCGATAATGGTGAGGGGGGCTGGCTGCCTTCATTCGGCACCCTGTTTGGCACTCAGGCTGAAGGCGCGGATCACTCGCTGGAATCTGACTTCTTCTTCCAGGTGGTATTCGTGGCAACCGCGATGTCTGTGGTTTCCGGCGCAGTGGCCGAGCGGATGAAGTTGTGGGCTTTCCTGGTGTTCTCTGTGGTTCTGACCGGTGTGATCTATCCGGTTGAAGGTTACTGGACCTGGGGGGGCGGCTTCTTGTCTGCGGCTGGTTTCAGCGACTTTGCAGGCTCAGGGATTGTTCACATGGCGGGTGCAGCAGCGGCGCTGGCTGGTGTGTTGCTGCTGGGTGCCCGAAAAGGGAAATATGGTAAGAATGGTGAAATTCTGCCGATTCCGGGTTCAAACATGCCGCTGGCAACGCTGGGTACATTTATCCTGTGGTTTGGCTGGTTCGGCTTCAACGGCGGCTCACAGCTGATGGTCTCGGATTTTGAGAATGCGACCGCGGTGGGCAAGATTTTCCTGAACACCAATGCTGCAGCGGCTGCCGGTGCGCTGGCATCACTGGCCGTGTGTAAAACGACCTGGGGTAAAGCGGATCTGACCATGATTCTGAATGGCGCGCTGGCGGGTTTGGTTGCGATTACGGCGGATCCCTTGTCGCCATCGCCCATGTCAGCGGTGATCATCGGTGTGATTGCCGGTGCGATTGTGGTCTTCAGCATCATTGGTCTGGACAAGCTGAAGATTGATGATCCGGTCGGTGCGATTTCTGTCCATGGCGTGTGCGGTTTCTTTGGCCTGATGGTGGTTCCGTTCAGCAACGGTGATGCAAGCTTTGGCGCTCAGCTGCTGGGTGCAGCGGTTATCTTTGCCTGGGTCTTTGGGGCAAGCCTGGCGGTCTGGGGCATCCTGAAAGTCACCATGGGTATCCGTGTGACCGAAGAAGAAGAAATGGCGGGGATGGACCTGCACGATTGTGGCATCGATGCCTATCCAGAGTTTGTCAGTGTGAAGTAATTGCTCAAACTCTGCGCTTATTCACAAAACTATTAAAAACGCTGCCTTTGTGCAGCGTTTTTTTGTGTTCATTTGTTTCAACGCATTGTCCGGTCAGGCTGCTACAGTATAATTGAGCGATACTGATAAACGTTATCATTCATTTTAGTATTAAGGAATTGCTCAATGAAAAAGCTGTTCGCCTCTGCCATGTTGCTTGGCTTATCTGCCCCTCAAATGGTTAACGCTGCTGAAGAAGTCAATGTTTATTCGCTGCGCCAGCCTTTTCTGATTGAGCCGATGCTGAAAGAGTTTACTGATGAAACCGGCATTAAAGTCAATGTGAAGTTTGCCAAAGACGGTATTGCAGAGAAACTGGCCCAAGAAGGTGAATACAGCCCGGCAGATGTGATTCTGACCGTGGATATCAGCCGACTGGCAGAACTGACCGACAAAGGTCTGGTCCAGCCGGTCAACAGTGACATCATTGAGCAAAACGTACCTGCGCATTACCGTGATTCAGATGACGAGTGGTTTGCACTGACCATGCGGACCCGCAGTGTGTACTCTTCAAAAGAGCGTGTGGGCCGTCTGCCAGCCAGCTTTGATTATCTGGATCTGGCAAAACCAGAGTGGAAAGGCAAAATCTGTACCCGTTCGGGTAAGCACCCGTACAACATCTCTCTGGTTTCATCCATGATTGCCCACTACGGCGAAGCAGAAACGAAAACCTGGCTGGAAGGTGTGAAAGCCAATCTGGCACGTAAGCCACAGGGCAACGATCGGGCTCAGGTGAAAGCGGTGAAAGAAGGCTTGTGTGATCTGGCTATCGGCAACAGTTACTACTTGGGCAAAATGGTCAATGATGAAAACCAGAAAGCCTGGGCTGAGGCTGTCTACATCAACTTCCCGGGTCAGCAAGTGAACGGCACCCATGTCAACATCAGTGGTATGGCGATGGCGAAGTATGCACCAAACAAAGCCAATGCGCAGAAGCTGATGGAGTTCCTGACATCTGACAAAGCCCAGCACATGTACGCTGAAGTGAACTTCGAATACCCGGTGAAACCTGGCGTCGAGCGCTCAGAGCTGGTGGCATCCTGGGGTGACTTCCGTGCCGATAAAGTATCGCTGGAAGAGATTGCCAACCATCACAGCGCTGCAACCAAGCTGCTGGATGAAGTACAGTTCGACCTGTAAGTGAAAGAAAAATAGGGGCCGTTTGGCCCCTTTTGCTCGATTGTCTGGTATCTTTGGGGGCGTTTTTTTCGCGAACTGCCGGGAAGGCAACAGGTTGCTTTATCGGGCAACAGTGTAGGGCGTGAAAGCTCAAGGATACGAAGTTGTAGACAATGAAATACAGATTCCCGCTTTGGCTCACCACTGGCTGGGGGTTCGGCCTCTTACTCGTTCTGCCGATTCTCGCCATTTTTTATACCGCACTCGGCGCTACGGATCAGGTGTTTTCTCACCTGATGGATACCGTCATGGGGGTGTATACCCTCAATACTTTGGGCTTGGTGCTGGGAACTTCTTTTCTGGCTGCCTTATTCGGCCTGCCTTGCGCCTGGCTGATGGCCATGTGCCGCCTGCCTGGTGAAAAATGGCTGCAATGGGCTTTGGTCCTGCCATTGGCGATGCCGGGTTATATCATCGGTTATATCTATACGGATTGGTTTGATTTCGCCGGACCGGTTCAGATTTTTCTTCGCGATCTTTTCGGCTGGCAAAGTTATCAGGATTACTGGTTTCCGGATATCCGCACCCTTGGCGGGGCCTGTCTGATTCTGGCGCTGGTTCTCTATCCCTATGTTTACCTGCTGGCTCGTACCGCGTTCATGGAACAGAGTGCCAGCTTATTGCAATCTGCACGGTTGTTGCGGTGCTCGCCCTTCGAGAGTTTTCGCCGGATTTCTCTCCCATTAGCCCGTCCTTCTATTGCGGTCGGTCTCTCGCTGGTGGCCATGGAAACGCTGGGTGACTTCGGGACCGTCAGCTATTTTGCCGTGCACTCCCTCACCACAGCGGTCTACGATACCTGGTTGGGGTATTCGAATCTGAATGCTGCTGCAAAGATTTCTGCGATGATGCTGCTGGCAATTTTTCTGCTGATCAGTGCAGAGCGATTCAGCCGCAGACGACAAAAACTCTTCCAGCAGCACCGTGAGCCGAATGAAGATCTGCGCTATCCGTTATCGGGATGGAAAAAGTGGCTGGCTCTGTGCTGGTGCTGGGGGCTGATCGGATTTGCATTCGCGATGCCTCTGATGCAGCTGATGTACTACGCCTGGCATTATCTGGCGCAAAGCTGGACGACAGAATTCAGAGATTACAGCCTCAACAGTCTGATGGTTTCGCTGACCGCATCGCTGATTGCCGTGGTTGTCGCTTTGCTGGTGAACTTTTATCACCGGCTGGATGGCCGTCGGGCCAGTCTGGCCCCCATGCGTATGACCACCATGGGATATGCCGTGCCTGGTACCGTCCTGGCCATTGGTGTGATGATTCCGCTGACGTCGGCAGACCATCTGCTGAACACGATTACTCAGGCGATGGGATGGGGACGTCCCGGCCTGGTGTTCTCCGGGACCATGTTCGCCATGATTTTTGCTTTTGTGGTTCGCTTTGGCGCCGTCGCGGTGGGGAGCATTGAAAGTAGTCTGGCGAAAATCCCGCCTTCGCTGGATATGGCTGCGAAAACCATGGGATGCGCACCGGCAGCGATGCTGCGCCGGGTGCACCTGCCGTTGATCAGACGTGGCTGTCTGGTGGCCGGTCTGCTGGTATTCATTGAATCCATGAAAGAGCTGAATGCGGCCTTGTTGCTACGTCCGTTTAACTTTGAAACGTTGGCCACTTATGTCTTTAATTACGCCTCCGATGAGCAACTGGAACTGGCGGCACTTCCGGCAATTTTGCTGGTGCTGGTTGGTCTGGTGCCATTGGTTGTTGTGAACCGTTCACTGGAGCAATCACACTGATGAGTCATGCGTTATCTGTCCAAAAACTGACTTGCCGGTATAACGGCCAGGCGATACTGGAAAATTTGTCTCTGGTCGCGGAAGACAATGAAATTATCTGTTTGCTCGGTGCCAGCGGCTGCGGGAAAACAACCTTGCTGAAAGCCATCGCCGGTTTGTTGCCTCAGGAGCAGGGGCAGTTGCACATCAATGGCCATACCATGGTGGATCAGGACCATTGGGTGCCACCGGAGCACCGTAACATCGGGATGATTTTTCAGGATTATGCTTTGTTCCCGCACCTGACGGTCGCTGAGAATATCGCTTTCGGCCTGCGGGACTGGGATAAGAAAAGAGCGCAGACCAAAGTGGCAGAAATGCTGGCACTCGTCCGGCTGGATGGCCTTGGACAGCGTTATCCGCACCAGCTTTCCGGTGGTCAGCAGCAGCGCGTTGCCATTGCCCGTGCCTTGGCCTGCGAGCCGGATTTGATTTTGCTGGATGAGCCTTTTTCAAACATTGATACTCAGGTTCGTCACGGACTGATTCGCGAGATCCGGCGGATATTCAAGGCACAGGGTGTGACTGCGATTTTTGTCACCCACAGTCGGGAAGAAGCATTTGCTTTTGCGGATCGACTGGCGGTGATGCATAACGGTGTGATTGAGCAGTTCGGTACAGCCGCCGAGCTTTACTATCAACCTTGCAGCCGGTTTGTTGCAGACTTTCTCGGCACAGGCTCTTATCTGCCTGCCACCATTCATCAGGATGAGTTACACACACCTCTGGGGACAGTGGTCATGTCGCAAGCCGTTACTTTTGGTCAAGGGCATCAGGTGGAATGGTTAGTCAGGCCGCAGAATCTGAAACTCAATCCGGAAGAAACGGGGCGGGGGGTGATTCTGGAACAACAGTTTATGGGAGACAGTTGTCGCTATACCGTGGACTATGAGGGGCATCACCTGATTGTGAATACCCCTATGATCCTGCAGACAGGCCAGCGAGTTTCTGTCGAGCTGGATTTATTTCAGCCCTGTTTGATGGCTGAAGCCAGTTAACAGTGGTCGCTGCGGCAATTACGCCTGCGGGAACATCAGGCTGATGTATGCGTCGGCCTGAGCCTGCATACTGACCTTGTTGGGTTCAATGTTAGCACGCAGATACAACACGTAACACAAACCGTGCAGCAACCAGGTCAGATCGTAAGAGGTGATCTCTGTACTCAGCTGTCCGTCAAGTTTGCCCTGTTCAAAAATATTGGTCACTTGCTTCAGGTTCGGGCGGTTTGCATCCAGGAATTGCGGCCAGGTTTCTGTCCGAACAGAAGTACTCCATTCAAACCAGACTTTCAGCCAGTCCTGCTGGTCAATCACTGCGTCAATTAAGTGGCCAGTCATACAGCTGAGGTGGCCATGAATAGAACTGTGTTCTTCTCCCAGACATTGATTTAAGAGTTCATTGAACTTACGTTCAACCTGATTCAGAACTTGCTCCACAAGCGCTTCTCGGGTTGGAAAGTAATTGAAGACGGTCGCCACGGAGACATTGGCCATATCAGCAATGTCGGCATGCCCTGCACGACCAATTCCCCGGCGGGCAAATACTTCCAGCGCACACTTGAGAAGTTGTTGTTTGCGTTTCTCGGGTGAGAGACGTGTCCTCGTTTTTTTAACTATGGTGTCCATGCTACAAATTCCCTAGCCAATCGTTTTATATGCACTTTGCTTAATAACTCTACCTCAGCAGGGCCATGGGTTCAATCCTGATTTGTTCCGAGGTGCCATATGGCTCGAAGAATGGATGGATAACTTTTCTTGCGCAACGATGATAGAATAGCTTTTTAGTGATTACCGAGAACCCATGCGCATGCCAAATGCGCATATGGAGAAAGAAATGAAGCATACCATCGAAGTCATGATTTCTGAGCAGGATGTTCAGGCTAGGATCAAAGAGCTGGGAGAGCAAATCAGCGCCTACTACCAGGGCTCAGAAAACCTGGTTATGGTTGGCTTGCTGCGTGGCTCTTTTATCTTTATGGCCGATCTGGCCCGTGCGATTGATTTGCCGCACGAAGTGGATTTCATGACGGCTTCCAGCTATGGCCATGCAATGGAAAGCAGCCGTGATGTGCGCATCCTGAAAGATCTGGATGATGAAATTGAAGGCAAAGATGTCCTGCTGGTTGAAGATATTATCGACACCGGGAACACCCTGAACAAGGTGCGTGAAATTCTGGCCCTGCGGAATCCAAACTCGATTCGTATCTGTACGCTGCTGGACAAGCCAGAGCGCCGCGAAGTGGCGGTTGATGCCGAGTGGATTGGTTTCGAAATTCCGGATGAGTTTGTGGTTGGTGTGGGCATTGACTACGCACAGAAATACCGCCATCTGCCATTTATCGGCAAAGTCGTTCCGCTGGAAGGCTGAACCTGACCCGACTTTGACAGAATAAAGAAAAGCGACCTCAGGGTCGCTTTTCTTTTGGATCACTCGCCGGCTTTCGGCAGAATTTCAGTCATGGAATTCTGGTAAGCGGTTTCCAGCGAAGCTTTACTGGTTGTGGTGACGCCTAAATCACGTAATTTACCGTCGCCGATCCCGTACACCCAACCGTGAATTTTCACTTGCTGGCCGCGTTCCCAGGCTTGCTGAAGAATGGTGGAGTTCCCCAGGTGATAAACCTGACTCGCCACATTGATTTCACACAACTTGTCTGCCCATGCCTCACGTGGCAGCAGGCCCAGTGCGTCACGGTGCTTCAGATACAGGTCACGGATGTGCAGCAGCCAGTTATTGATCAGGCCCAGCTGCGGGTTATCAATGGAGGCCGCAACACCGCCACAGCCGTAGTGACCGCAGATGATAATGTGTTTTACTTTCAGGACATCGACCGCATACTGAACCACTGACAGGCAGTTCAGATCGGTATGGATCACCTGGTTTGCAACGTTCCGGTGCACAAAGAGCTCGCCGGAATCCAGCCCGGTCAGTCGCTCGGCTGGAACACGGCTGTCTGAGCAGCCAATCCACAGATACTCAGGGTGCTGTGCTTTCGCCAGATGTGAGAAAAATTCTGGATTTTCTTCTTTGATTTTTTCAGACCAAGAAAAGTTATTTGCGAATAACTGTTTAATTTCTGCCATGACAACACCTTAGTTTGCTACATTGGGTTGTTTATCTTTGGTGTGTTCTGACGCCTTGAAAGACAGCGCCAAAGATAAACAGGTCATTACTATACACCTGCAAGGCGACTTGCAAATCCGATTAGTTGATAATTTAACGATTTATAACAAATCTCAAGCGTATTGTATGAATGCATTAGAAATTACTCATTTAAATAAGGTCTATCCCAGCGTGCAGGCGCTCAAGGATATGAGCCTGACGGTGGAGGAAGGCGACTTCTTTGCACTGCTGGGTCCCAATGGTGCCGGTAAATCCACCACGATCGGGATCATCAGCTCGCTGGTGAACAAAACTTCAGGCCAGGTAAAAGTCTTCGGGTACGACATTGATACCCATCTGGTCGAGGCAAAAAATCAGCTGGGGTTGGTGCCTCAGGAGTTTAACTTCAATCAGTTTGAAACCGTTGAGCAGATTGTCATCAATCAGGCCGGTTACTATGGTGTGCCGCGTGCGCTGGCCAAAGAGCGAGCCCAAAAATACCTCACGCAGCTCGACTTGTGGCCGAAGCGGAATGAGCGCGCACGAAATCTGTCCGGCGGGATGAAGCGTCGTCTGATGATTGCCCGGGCACTGATGCATGAACCGAAGCTGCTGATTCTGGATGAACCGACAGCGGGTGTGGACATCGAGCTGCGTCGCTCAATGTGGACGTTTCTGCGCGAGATTAACCGCCAAGGCGTAACCATCATTCTGACCACACACTATCTGGAAGAAGCAGAAATGTTGTGCCGGAATATCGGCATCATCAATCATGGTGAGCTGATCGAGCACACCAGCATGAAAGCGCTGCTGGCCAAGCTGGAGGTCGAGACCTTTATCCTGGATGTTGCCGTGAATGGCAATACGCCGGCACTGGACGGCGTGGTGTGGACCATGCCGGATAACCACACGCTGGAAATTGATATCCAGAAAGGCACAGGGCTGAATGCGGTCTTCGGTCAATTGACCGAGCAAGGCATAGAAGTTCGGTCGATGCGAAATAAAGCCAACCGTCTGGAAGAGTTGTTCGTGACGCTGGTGGCACAAAGCAAGGGAGGCGCGTCATCATGAGGTATCAGTACTGGATCGCTTTTCAGAGTCTGATCGCAAAAGAGGTGAACCGTTTCGCCCGGATCTGGGTGCAGACGCTGGTGCCGCCAGCCATCACTATGACCCTGTATTTCATCATTTTCGGCAGCCTGATCGGCAGCCGGATTGGCGAGATGGGCGGATTTACTTATATGGAATATATTGTCCCGGGTCTGATCATGATGTCGGTGATCACCAACTCTTATTCCAATGTGGCGTCTTCTTTTTTCAGCGCCAAGTTTCAGCACAATATTGAAGAGTTACTCGTCGCGCCAGTGCCGAACTTTGTCATTATTGCCGGGTATATCGGGGGCGGGGTCTTGCGAGGTCTGGGAGTTGGCGTGATCGTGACCGCTGTCTCGCTGCTGTTTGTGGATTTGCAGATTGCTCATTTTGGCGTGATTGTGGCCACGGTGATCATGACGTCGATTGTCTTTTCGCTCGGTGGCCTGATCAATGCAGTGTATGCCAAGACCTTCGATGACATCAGCATTATTCCGACGTTTGTGCTGACTCCCCTGACTTATCTGGGTGGCGTCTTTTATTCGCTGACTCTGCTGCCGGAAGTCTGGCAATGGGTCTCGAAGCTGAATCCGATCGTCTACATGGTGAATGCGTTCCGCTACGGCTTTCTGGGCGTGTCTGATGTTGGGATTGGTACTGCCTTCAGTGTGTTGCTGGCTTTCGTTGTGGTGCTGTACAGCATCGCGCATTACCTGATTTCGAAAGGGATCGGATTGCGTTCGTAATGGGCAGGCACAGACGAAAAAGCCCCGGCATATATGGCCGGGGCTTTTGGATAAAACGCTGTCTGTCGCGATGTGTTATACCAATCGCAGTAAATAACTGGTCATTCTAGCTTGCTAAAATGTTCGATAACTGCGTTAGATTTTTTGATTGTAGAATAACTACTTATCTAAAAAATCCGCCTTGTTCTCAAACATTTTTCCGGCGCTACTTCTGATCATTTACTTACTTTGATTGGTATTAAGCGGACGCTGCGTCTGATGACTGGGCGAGCTCAATCACCTGATTATCGATCAGGCGGGCTTTGCCAAGGAAAGCCGACATCAGAATTACGGCCTGAGTCGTTTCTTCACTGATCACCTGCAGCGTGCGGGCATCACGGATATAAATCTCATCCGGATCCAGACCGGCAGCACGCAACTGATCATTGGCATCCAGAATGACTTCATCAAAGTCACGGCGGCCACCGCGGATCTGGCTGCTGATCCAACGCATGGTTTTGGCCAGCACAGGTGCGCGCTGTCGTTCGTCATGGGTCAGGTAGCCGTTACGGGAGCTCATCGCCAGACCATCCATCTCACGCACGGTCGGCACCCCGATGATCTCAATCGGCATCGCCAGATCGATGACCATCTGGCGGATCAGGGCCAGCTGCTGATAGTCTTTTTCACCAAAACAGGCCACATCCGGCTGAACGATATTGAACAGCTTGGTCACAACCGTCGAAACCCCACGGAAATGGCTCGGGCGCAGTGCGCCTTCCAGCATGTGAGACAGGCCGGGAACTTCAACATAGGTCTGACGATCCATCCCGTTGGGATAAACAATGTCAGGTGTGGGTGTGAAGACCAGTTCAACGCCTTCACCGTTCAGTTTGGCCAGATCATCTTCCAGCGTGCGCGGATAATTGTTCAGATCATCTGCTTTATCGAACTGCATTGGATTGACAAAAATACTGACAACCACAACGTCAGCCTGTTCGCGGGCTTTACGAACCAGAGTCAGGTGCCCCTGATGCAGATTTCCCATGGTCGGAACAAAGGCAATACGGCGTCCATCGCGACGCCAGGCCCGGACTTGTTCACGGACAGGAGAAATTTCAGCAAAAGTCTGCATGGTGGGTTTTCCTTACTCAAAGGTATGCTCTGGACCCGGGAAAGTTCCCGCTTCCACTTCTGTCAGATACTGAGAGACCGCTTTGCGGATATCACCGGTTTCAGACAGATAGTTTTTTGAAAAGCGTGGCATATAGTTGGCCGAAATGCCCAGCATGTCATGCATCACCAGAATCTGACCGTCGGTCACGTTGCCGGCGCCAATCCCGATCACCGGGATATCCAGTGCGTCTGTGATGCGTTTGGCCAAGGAGGCTGGCACGCACTCCAGCACCACGATTTGCGCTCCGGCTTTTTGCAGCGCGAGGGCATCTGCCAGCATTTGATCCGCACGTGCCTGATCGCGGCCCTGAATTTTATAGCCACCAAAAATATTGACCGACTGTGGTGTCAGGCCAAGGTGCGCGCACACAGGTACGGAACGCTCAGTCAGGGTGCGAACGGTTTCCGCCAGCCAGGCACCGCCTTCCAGTTTGACCATATTGGCACCCGCACGCATCAGCTGTGCCGCATTGTCACAGGCTTGCTCCGGTGTGCCGTAGGTCATGAAAGGCAGGTCAGCCAGCAGCAGCGCATTCGGGCTGCCCGCACGGACACTGCGGGTATGATAGGCCATGTCTTCAATGCTGACAGGCAAAGTGTCGGTCCGGCCTTGTAAGACCATTCCCAGAGAGTCGCCGACCAGAAGGACGGGAACTTCCTGTTGCTCAAAAAGTTGGGCAAAACTCGCGTCATAGGCAGTCAGTGACGCAAACTTACGACCATCCTGCTTCCATTTCATCAGGTCGTTAATCGTTATTTTCTTCATCTTGTCTCCCTTATCCTGCGTGTGTCAGTCTTGCCACACTCGCAGGCCGTTACGGTCCACTTCAGTGAGCAGCGTTGTCAGCGCTGTCCCATCCGGCAGGACGAGTTCAGGGGCAATTTCAGCCAGTGGATAAAGCACAAACTCACGGACTTTCATGCCATAGTGCGGAATCGTCAGGCGATCGCAGTGATGTTGCAGATCGCCGTAAAGCAGGATATCCAAATCCAGTGTACGCGGGCCCCAGCGTTCCGCTTTGCGGACCCTTCCATGTTCCTGCTCGATGTTCTGAGTCAGATCGAGCAGTGCCAGTGGTGCCAGTTCGGTGTCGATGGCAACCACAGCATTGATGTAATCCGGTTGATCCTGCGGTCCCATAGGGGTGCTGCTGTAGAGTGATGATTCTGTAATCACCCGGACATCCGGGGACGCATGCAGGGCAGCCATGGCCTGACGTGCCTGGCTGACCGGATCATTGAGATTACTGCCAATCGCAATAAAAACGCGTGTCATGATGCTGATTTGGCCTGAGGCTTGCGGCGTTGCGGACGACGACGGCGGCGTTTCTGGCCGCTGCTACCCAGCGCCTGAACCATTTTGGCGCGTTCAGTCCGGTCGGCAAACTGGAACTGATGCCACCAGGCTGCCAGTTCTGCGACGTCTTCCCCTTCAAACTGGCCACGCATTTCCAGAAAATCGAATGCAGCACGGAATTTCGGATGTTCCAGCATGGCAAATGCACGTTTGCCGAAGCGTCGGCTGAAGCGGTGCTGCTGTTGCCAGATCTCGCGGACTGTAGTGGTCAGTCGGCGTGGAATCGCCAGAGTTTTGACCTGTTCGTCCAGAATATCGTTGGCCGCAATCATGAAGGCATCATAATCGTTCAGGCCCCCGGTGCTGGAAATTTCCTCAGCACGGATCATCACCGGATACCACAGCATTGCTGCGAACATAAAGGCTGGATTCACGCGTTTGCCGTCGGCAATTCGTTCATCGGTCGCAGCCAGAATGTGCTCGATCATCTTCTCGGTCTGACTGCTGTGATCTTCCGTGAAGTGCTCCGACAGAATCGGGAACAGTTGCTGGAACAGGTTGTATTCCCGCAGCATTTTATAGGTTTCAAGACCACAACCGGCCTGCAGCAACTTCAGGCTTTCTTCAAACAGGCGCGCAGCCGGAATATCCAGCAATAGTGTTGATAATGGCTGAATCGGGGCCGCAGTCTTTGCTTCAATCTGCATGTCCAGCTTCACGGCGAAGCGAACAGCACGCAGCATCCGTACCGGATCTTCACGGTAACGGGTTTCCGGATCGCCAATCAGGCGCACCAGACGATTCTGGAGGTCATTCACGCCATTGGCATAATCGGCCACGGTGAAGTCCCGAATATTGTAATACAGGGCGTTAATTGAGAAATCGCGTCGTTCAGCATCTTCATCAATGGTGCCGTAGACGTTGTCGCGCAGCAGCATACCTTCGTGGTTTCTGGAGGCAACGGCCTGTTTTCCGGCCGGCAGTTTGGCGGTGCTGGCATCATGGTGGCCCCGGAAGGTCGCGACTTCAATCACGTCACGGCCGAACAGAATATGAGCCAGACGGAAACGGCGGCCAATCAGGCGGCAGTTACGGAACAGCGCTTTAATTTCTTCTGGCGTCGCATTGGTCGCGATATCAAAATCTTTGGGTTCTTTGTCCAGCAGTAAATCCCGGACGCCGCCACCGACTAAATAAGCATCGAATCCGGCTTTATTGAGGCGATAGAGTACCTTCAGCGCGTTTTCGCTGATGTCTTTGCGGGAGATACCGTGCTCCTCACGTTGATAAACTTGCAAGCTTGGCTCCTCGTTACCCGAAGCATTTTGCTCTCGGGTCAATACTTTACGGCAAAAGCTGGCGACTCGACTAAAGATAACACACCTCGTAATTATGAACTGGCCGGACTGAACAGCCGCATATCATATACCCAAGTCACCTCAAGATGCTAGGTTCAGGGTGATCGCTGTTGTTGGCGGCAGGTTCGCGACATCCCAATGCGCGATCCCCCAATCCAGAATTTCATGGGGTTTTGCGGTCTGTAATGCAGCGGGTGGCGACATGCCCAGAAAGGTCATGGCCTGACAGAGCAATGGGCCTGGCTGATGCTGGCTGATCGCTGGCGCATGATTTTGCTTGGACAGTTTATTGCCGTTTTCCGTCACGGCAAGCGGCAGATGCAGGTACTGCACTTCGGGTTGTCCCAACTGACGATAGAGGCCAATCTGGCGGCCAGTCGGCTCAATCAGATCGGCGCCCCGGACGACTTCAGTGACGCCCTGCGCAATGTCATCCAGCACCACGGCCAGATTATACGCGTACAGGCCATCACGGCGGCGGATAATAAAATCTTCCTGAGCCAGTGCTTCCGGAATGCTGATCCAGCCGTGGCGCAGATCTTCAAATCCGGTCACCGCAGATTCAACCTTCAAGCGCACAGCACTGTCCTGAGCACTGTGATGAGCCGTCCGGCAGGTACCGGGATAAAATCCACCGGCTTCTTTGATGGCTTTGCGGCTGCAACGACAGTAATACGCGTCTCCGCTGGCCAGCCACGCATCGACTTGTGCCTGATACAGATGATGACGCTGGCTCTGATAGATCACCTCGCCATCCCAATGCAGGCCAAAGGCCTCGAGGGTGCGCAGGATATCGTCCGCAGCACCCGGCATTTCACGCGGCGGATCCAGATCTTCCATTCTGACCAGCCAGCGTCCTTGTCTGGCCCGGGCTTGCAGATAACTGCCGACAGCAGCGACCAGTGAACCGAAATGTAACGGACCGGAAGGAGAGGGCGCGAAACGGCCAGTGTAAGCAGATTGCATGGGCATGGTTTTCGTTGTCGGAACTGGAAAATAAAAAAGGGAGCCAAGGCCCCCTTTTACTCATTCTGGTGACAAAGGGCAGATTAGCCAGCCATTTGCTTTTCTTTGATCTCTGCCAGTGTCTTACAGTCGATGCACAGATCGGCTGTCGGACGTGCTTCCAGGCGGCGGATACCAATTTCAACACCACAGGAATCGCAGAAACCGAAATCGTCATCTTCGATACGTTGCAGCGTCTTTTCAATTTTCTTGATCAGTTTACGCTCACGATCTCGGTTACGCAGTTCCAGGCTGAACTCTTCTTCCTGTGCTGCACGGTCAACTGGATCCGGGAAGTTAGCGGCTTCGTCTTGCATGTGGTTTACAGTACGGTCAACCTCTTCACGCAATTGGTTGCGCCAAGCTTCAAGAATTTTACGGAAGTGCTCAAGCTGAGCTTCACCCATATATTCTTCGCCGGCTTTTTCCTGATATGGGTCAACCCCAGCAATAGCCAGGATGCCTAGCGATTTTTTAACCTTGCTCTCTGGCATATAGCATCTCCTAACATATACCGAATAACCGTCACTGGTTAATTTTGGCGGGTATCTATAGCAGAAAGGATATAACGTGGCAATTGCTGCATCTCTTCAATTTTATACCAATGTGAAGAAAGCATCATTTTTCCTTAAGACTGCGCAAATTCTACCCGCTGGCTTAACGTCAGCGCCGTGGGGCTGATGTCTGCACGGTAACAGAAGACTTCAACACCCGATTTTTCTGCTTGTTTTAGTAAGTCCTCATAGACCGGGTCTATATGGTGTGCTGCAGCGACATTTTCAATCCCTGAATGCAGAACCGCAAAAAATAAGACTGCACGCTGTCCGTTTGCCGCCACTTCCGCCAGCTCTCTTAAGTGCTTCTGACCTCTGGTGGTGACCGCATCGGGGAAGTATCCGCGACCGTCTTTTTCCAGCAGTGTCACACTTTTTACTTCGATAAAGCAGGCGGGGAGTGAAGGGTCGTCCAGTACAATATCTACCCGGCTGTTTTCAGTACCATACTTCACTTCCGTGCGCAATGAAGCATAGCCCGATAATTCAGGGATGTGGTCATTTTTGAGCGCTTCGACCACAATCTGGTTGGCTCTGGCTGTATTAATGCATATCCAGTCACCGGATTGCGTCTCGGTCAGTTCCCAGCTGTGAGCGTATTTTCGCTTTGGGTTATCAGAGGTGGAATACCAGATGGTTGCCCCCGGTTCTGCGCATCCGGTCATGGCGCCAGTGTTGGCGCAATGCATCGTCATTTCCGTGCCATCGGGCAGGGTGACATCGGCCAAAAATCGTTTGTAGCGACGAATCAGGGTTGCGGGTTGCAGGGGCGGGTTGAAAATCATGGACTGTCCTGTGAAGCGTGATGAAGTGGCCATTGGTTGACTAATCGGTAACGGACTCCGGGTCCGTCGGCTTCAGAAATATACAGGCCAAAACGCTGAAAGTGAAAATGAAAATCGGGCGACAGGTTTTCCAGTACCGGACGCTGGCGTACATTTTTCTTCAGGGTGATGTGCGGTGTGTATTGCCGGGTATCACGCGGCAGGCCAGTCGCTTCGGCAATTTTTCCCAGTTGTTCTGCCAGTTGTAACAGCGCAGGCGGCGATTGCTCTGCGCCCATCCAGATCACCCGGCTGCGTTTCCAGTAGCGGATAAAATTGAATACAACGCTGAAAGCTGGGATGGTCAGTTGATCAGTTGCCTGAAGCAGTTGCTGCTGTTGCGCCTCGGTGACCTGCCCGAGAAACGCCAGTGTCAGATGCAGGTTTGCATCAGGCACGACCCGACCACGGCCGGGAAAGTGGTCTTTGAAATAGCAGAGTTGCTGATAAGGCTGCAGATTTTCTGCCGGTGGTTCGGTCAGCGGCAGGGCAAAAAACATCCGTTTGCCGTCTGTCTGCTGGCCGTACACGGCGGGCTCGTTTGGCACAAAAGCATCTGTTGAAGTCATGGTTGCTACTCCTGACAGGGACAGGCGATCAATCCACTTGTGACTGACTCGAATACGCCGATGGTTGCGGTTGGGCAGCCCGGTGCTGAACCTTACATCTTGCGGCGACATGGGTATACAATAGAAGCGTTTTTGCTAACCGGTTCAAACCTCAGCAAATCCAACCCCTCAATCAAAGATGACACAAGGTGTTCACATTGTCACAGCTCCCCATTGAAGTTGTTCTGCCTGATATCGCTGCGACGCTTCAGCGCCAGACTCAGATCATTCTGAAAGCACCACCCGGTGCGGGTAAATCGACCCGGCTACCGTTGTTTCTGCTGGAAAGCCAATGCATTGACGGCAAAATCATTTTGCTGGAACCCCGGCGGCTGGCTGCGCGGAATATTGCTGCCTATCTGGCATCGCAACTGGGTGAGCGTGTGGGTCAGACGGTCGGGCTGCGGGTTCGGGGAGAAACCCGGATCAGTGCGGCAACAAAGCTGGAGATCGTGACTGAAGGGGTGATGACCCGGATGCTGCAGCAGGATCCGGAATTGTCCGGGATCGGCATGCTGATCTTTGATGAATTTCATGAACGCAGTCTGCACGCGGACACTTCGCTGGCACTGGCGCTGGAAGTGCAGGAAGCGTTCCGGGACGATCTGAAACTGCTGGTGATGTCCGCCACGCTGGATCATCAGGCGCTGCAGTCACTGCTCCCGGATGCTGAGTATCTGTCATCTCAGGGACGCAGTTATCCGGTGGCGTTTCGGTATCAGCGTCAGGGCACCTCGGCTCAGCAGACACCGGGTGTGTCGATTGAGTGGACGGGACGGCAGCTCCTCAGGCTGCTGGACGAAGAAGCGGGATCCATGCTGGTTTTCCTGCCCGGCGCGGGCGAGATCCGTCGTCTGGCGGAATGGCTGACTTCGGCTGTTGCACCCGATGTGATACTGGCGCCGCTTTTCGGGCAGCTCGACAGCAAACCCCAGCAACAGGCGATTCAGCCTGCCCCGGCAGGCAAGCGAAAAGTGGTGCTGGCAACCAACATTGCGGAAACCAGTCTGACCATTGAAGGGATCCGGCTGGTGGTGGATACCGGCTGGGAACGGGTTTCGCAATGGGATCCGAAAACCGGGATCAGTCGGCTGGAATTAGTGCGGATTGCCCGCTCTTCGGCAGAGCAGCGGGCAGGCCGTGCCGGACGACTGGCGCCCGGCATTTGCCTGCGTTTGTACAGTGAAGACTTGCTGGCCCGCCAGCCCGCAGTTCCTCAGCCAGAAATTTTACGGGCCGATCTGAGTTCACTCGCGTTGGAACTGGCACAATGGGGATGTGCTGCGGCCAGCGAATTGCGCTGGTTGGATGTACCGACAGATGCTGCCATGCAGCAGGCACAGGCTTTATTGTTGTCGCTCGGCGCACTGGATGCGCGCGGACAACTGACCGCCAAAGGTCAGGTCATTCAGCAACTGGGGGCGGAGCCCCGGCTGGCAGCCATTCTGGCCCATGCACAGTCGTTACCGGCGCCAGCTCAGATCACGGCAGCCATGCTGGTGGCTTTGCTGGAAGAGCCGGTGCGAGGCGTGGAGAATCCGGATTTGTCCTGGCAACTTCATCTGATGGAATCGGGCAAGTTACCGCGTGCCTCACAGTATCTGCAGCGTGCCGGGCAACACTGGCATAAGCTCACCGGCCAGGCCGCTCAAAAGCCGCAATGGCGGCTGGAGAGCCGTTGGTTAGCTGAACTGATGGCTGCCGGTTATCCCGACCGGATCGCCTTGTCGCGCGGTCAGAACGGACGCTTTCAGCTGGCAAACGGGCAGGGCGTCAGTGTTGATGATGCGCAGGTGCTGGCCGGAGAGTCGGCGCTGGTCGTCGCGGATGTGGTGAAAACCCGTCAGGGAGACAGCCGGGTGTTCAGTGCGGTGGCCGCGGACATTGATCAGTTGCAACAGACACTGCCGCAACTGTTCCATGAACAGGAGTGGCTGGACTGGGATGATAAAAAAGGGCGGCTTGTCGCAGAAAAGCAATGCTGTTGTGGCAAGCTGATCATCCGGCGAACCCCGATGGAGAACCCCGATCCGGCACGGGCCAGTGAAGCTTTGCTGAATGCCATTTGCCGACAAGGCTTGCAGGTCCTCCCGTGGCAAGCGCACAGCGAAAATTTGCTGACTCGGGCCCGCTGTGCCCGGGAGTGGCTGCCGGAGCTTGAATTACCGGCCTTGGATGAAGACAGTCTGCTGGTGGCACTGTCGCAATGGTTGCTGCCGTTTATGACGGGCATCAGCACCATGAAGGGATTGGCGAAGCTGGATCTGGTGGCCGCGCTGGAAGCGTATCTGGGGTGGGATAAGGCCAGGCTGTTAGACGCGGCGCTGCCGACGCATTATGAAGTCCCGACAGGCTCTCGTTACCCCATTCGCTATCAGCCGGGACAGGCGCCGGTGCTTGCGGTGCGGATGCAGGAGATGTTCGGAGAACAGGCCTCACCTTTGATCGCCAATGGCAACGTGGCTGTGGTACTTGAGCTGTTGTCTCCGGCCCAGCGGCCCCTTCAGATCACGGCCGATCTGGCCGCATTCTGGCAGGGCGCATACAAGGATGTTCAGAAAGAAATGAAAGGCCGCTATCCGAAGCATGTCTGGCCGGATGATCCGGCGACCCATGCACCCACGAGAAAAACGAAAAAATATTTATAACGTACAGCTCTAACACTGTCCGTCCAGACCCAAAAAGAAATCATGATGACCCAAGCGCTGAAGTGCCGTCAGGCGGCTCCGAAAAAAACAACTGAGAAAAAGCCGGCTCCCAAGAAACCGGCCACACCCCGCAAAACACCGGCCAGAAAAGGGACTAAGGCTGCGACGGCGAAGAAAACCACCAAACCCTCGGCGAAAGCGCCAGCCAGAGGCAACTGGCTGTCCCGGATCGGGCGCTGGGTATTCTTCTCCAGCCTGAAACTCGGGCTGGCTATTCTGGCAGTCGTGTTCGTGATGGGGATCTATCTCGATAATCTGGTCCGGGATAAATTTGAGGGTCAGCTCTGGGACCTGCCAGCCGTGGTGTATGGCCGGGTTCTGGATCTTGAGCCGGGGCAGGCGGTGACGCTCAGTGAGGTCCGCCGCGAACTGGATACCCTGCAGTATCAGAAGGTCAGAACACCGCAGCGGGCGGGCGAGTATTCTGCTTCGTCCACCCGGATTGAATTGATCCGTCGTCCGTTTGAGTTTGAGGACGGCTATGAAAGCCAGCGTCACGTGATGCTGACCTTTGATGACAGTGGTTTGCGTCAGGTGTTTGATCTGGGCCGCGAGAAGTCTTTGGGCTATCTGCGTATCGAGCCCAAAATGCTCGGGATGCTGGGCACCAAAGAAGGAGAGCAACGTATCTTTACGCCCCGGAATGAGTTTCCGGAAGTGTTGGTGGATGCGCTGCTCGCGACGGAAGACCGTGATTTCTACCACCATGGCGGGGTGTCGCCCATGGCGATTCTGCGCGCTGCACTGGTGAACCTGAAAGCCGGACGCACGGTGCAGGGGGGAAGTACCCTGACTCAGCAGCTGGCCAAAAATGTTTTTCTGACCCGTGAGCGGTCGCTGTGGCGAAAAATTCAGGAAGCCTACATCGCGATTATCATCGATTACCGGTACAGCAAAGACAGGATCCTGGAAGCCTATCTGAACGAGGTTTATCTGGGACAAAGTGGCAGCCGTGAGATCCATGGCTTCGGGCTGGGCGCGCGCCTCTATTTCGGACGGCCGCTACAGGAATTACGCATCGATCAATTGGCAATGCTGGTTGGGATGGTGAAAGGGCCGTCATATTACAATCCGTGGCGTCACCCGGAGCGTGCGAGAGATCGGCGGGATCTGGTGCTGCGCTTGATGCTGGATCAGGACATTCTGACGGGCAGAGAATACGAACAGGCGGCCACACGGAAGCTGGATCTACAGAAGCAGGCGGTGATCGCGAGTCGTCAGCCTGCCTATTTCCAGTTGCTGCAGCGCGAGCTGAAAGAGAAAGTGGGCAACCGTTTTACGCCGGGCGTCGGGCTGCGGATTTTCAGTACGCTGGATCCGGTCTCTCAGCAGGAAGCCGAGCAGGCGGTGGCGACCTGGATACCGGCGCTGGAGAAAAAAGCCGGTGGCGACATTGAAACAGCGATGGTGGCCGTGGATCGTCATACCGGTGAAATCCGGGCGATGATCGGCGGCAGCCGTCCGGGTTATGCCGGTTTTAACCGGGCACTGGACGGGCGACGCCAGATTGGTTCTCTGGTGAAACCCGCGGTGTATCTTGCTGCGTTGCGGCAGCCGGAGCAATTCAGTCTGGCGACCACGCTGGATGACAAACCCATCCTGCTTAAAGGTAATCAGGGCAGTGAATGGCGGCCACAGAACTACGATCGGAAATTCCGTGGTCAGGTGCCGCTCTATTACGCGCTGTCCCGTTCTCTCAATGTCCCGACAGTGAACCTGGGCCTCAAAGTCGGTTTGGATCAGGTTATTCATACGCTGACGGATTTAGGCGTGTCTGAAAATGAAGTGCCGCGTCTGCCATCGATTTTGCTGGGCGCGATCACGCTGTCACCATTTGAAGTCAGTCAGATGTATCAGAGCCTGACCAGTGGCGGACGCCGGGCGGATCAGACGGCTTTGCGCGCCGTGGTCGATCGTCAGGGCAAGATGTTGTATCGCCACATTCCCTCAGGCCGTCAGGTCGTGCCGGAACAGGCAGCATGGCTGACGACGTACGCCATGAAGCAGGTCGTCAGTCAGGGCACGGGGCGCTATCTACAACCCAGGTTCGGCTGGGCAACGCTGGCCGGTAAAACCGGCACCACCGATGATACCCGGGATAGCTGGTTTGTCGGCGCGGATGGCCGGGAAGTGGTCACGGTCTGGATTGGCCGGGATGATAACAAGCCGGTGAAACTCACCGGGGCCAGCGGTGCACTGCGGTTATACAGTGGTTATCTGGAACGGCGTCAGCCGGAGCGGTTACAGCTGAACTGGCCGCAAAAACTGAGCACGCTGAAATACCACCGCCTGAATAATGGCACGCTGGGGCTGGATTGCCGGGGCGAGCAGTCGCTACCGGCCTGGGATCCAAACGGGCAGATGGCCGCACAGTGTCGCGAAAGCAAGCCGGAAGGCTGGATCAAAGAGATGTTTACCTGGTAAGGCCATGGGCCTTACCGGATGCACCGTACTGAGTTTAGCTTTCCGGATCGAAGTAATAAGAAATCCGGGCTCTCGGATTCAGGTACTGACGGATGGGCTCTGGCAGTTTGTGGGGCAAGAGCGCCCGTTCAATGGTCAGTTCGCTTTCTTCCAGATCCAGAATCGGCGCTTCGTTTGACGGTACGCTGGGTTCATAGAGCAGGATATTCGGGTAAAGCAGCCGTTTGGCGTTCACGGAAATCACCATCCCGATTTGCTGGTTAGACAGCAGTACCACACTGCCCGGCGGGTAGACACCCATCATCCGGACCAGTTGCGCAATAAACTCCTCGCTGTATTGCCCTTTTTTATGCTTGAACAAATAGGACAGTGCACTGTAGGGGATTCTGGCTTTCGAGGGGTCCATCGGGTGACACAGGTTATCATAAGCGTTCACCACAGCCACCAGTTGGGCAAACCGGTTAATTTGATGTCCTTTGAGTCCCAGAGGATAGCCGGTGCCGTCCATGAGCTCATGGTGCTGGCTGAGGATCGGTTTGGCCGCTTCGGGAAAATGCTCCCCTAATTCTGCCAGCTCCAGGCTGTATTTCGGGTGTAGCTTGAGGAAATTTGCCTCCGGTTCTGTCAGGGGCGAGATTTTCCGCAGAATATGGGTCGGGATTTTGTGTTTCCCGATATCGTGAAACAGGGCCCCCAGCGTAATGATCTTAATATCGTTGGCGGGCATACCCTGTGATTTTGCCAGCAACATCGACAGAACAGCCACGTTCAGGGAGTGGTAGTAAATATCTTCCGACTCTTTGACATCGTTCATCAGATGCAAAGCCAGATTATCGTTATCCAGCAACGCATCAACCATATCATTCACCAGTTCCGATGCGTCTTTAAAGGCCGTGACTGGCCGGTTTTTAATTTTCTGAGAAATTGCACGTAACTGAGATAAAGAGCGCTGGAAGCTTTTCTCACAGCGCTGCAGGTTTCTTTTGTAGTTTTTCAGGTGTTCAATTCGGCGCTGCTTTTCCTGCCATAACTTATCTGCCAGTTTGTGAAGAAACCGGGTTTCTTGATCTGAAATGGCGTGTTGCGGTGCGTGATTTTCTGAGAGGGGCGGGTTGTCGCTTTTGTCCGGAAAGTGGAAAACAAACTTCAGGCCCAGTCCACGAATGAGGCGAATTTGATGTTCATCCTTTATTTTGAAGTGATTCAGCATAAAGGGATGCTCCGTCCATTGCAGTGGCAGCTTGATATACAGGCCGGGAGTTAAACACTCTGTCGGGAGTCTTACGCTTGTCATTACCTTGTTCTATCAAATTGAATGTCAGGCAGGACGATAACCACCCTGTGCATGTCATGCTGCGACAGTGGGGCAGGGCTGGGTAAAAATTGCCGAAACAAGAAAGAGAATATTTATCACAAAGCCATCGAAAAATCGATGAATAAGAATAACGTCAGTAAAGAAATAGGCTGAAAGTAATGAAAGATGCTTATGGGAAATGAAGATAAAAAAAACCTCGCAAAAAGCGAGGTTTAAAAGATGGTGCCGACTACCGGAATCGAACTGGTGACCTACTGATTACAAGTCAGTTGCTCTACCTACTGAGCTAAGTCGGCGTTTTTTTGTTCTTAAGTTATTCTTAAATAACTAAATTTGGCTCCCCCTGCTGGACTTAACGCGGCCGGCCAGGCCAGCGACATTGAGCACATCGTGCTCACCCAGCTAAAGGGCATACACTGCATCTTGGCAATGTAATTAATTTGGCTCCCCCTGCTGGACTTGAACCAGCGACATACGGATTAACAGTCCGCCGTTCTACCAACTGAACTAAGGGGGAATTGTTCTTTATTATGACGTTACCAGAACACCACAAATCAAATGATGGTGCCTCGAGGCGGAATCGAACCACCGACACGAGGATTTTCAATCCTCTGCTCTACCGACTGAGCTATCGAGGCAACGGGGCGCATTAAAAAGGTTTTCCGGACTATCGTCAACGGTTTTCTAGAAAAAAAAATGCAACTTCCCTTTTTTTGTGCTGATTGTCCGTATTTTGAGCTGAATTCATGGCGTTAGCCTAAGCAACACGGGGAATGCTGTGATTTCATTTCTTCACTTTGCGTCATTTCTCTTGCCATCCTGAAGTCTGGAAAACACCTCTGTTGAGTTCACTTGATTTGTTGGTCGATTTTTATCCGGTGTCATCCTTACATCGGATGATAATTGTGATCAATATCACTTCGCTTACTTATTTCGCAAATATAAATGAAACTGATAATTGATCTCATTATCTTCTGTCGGCATGATGTGCGCCCTGTTTAATGGGCAGAATATTGCTTTTCCTGATTGCGTTGTTAATAGGTTGTCATTTGGGGATGAAAAGTTTCTTGATAGGTATGGCGCAGGCCGTTGTGATGGCTCTGTCCTGGGCTGGATCTGCGCAAGCCGCAGAACCTGTAGTTCAGGCCAGCCAGTATCCATCCGATGCGTGGTTGCGCGATGATTCGCGGCAATCGGCAAGGGTTCTGAATTTTCTTCGTACTGAGAATCAGCACACGGCGAAAACTCTCTCACCACAGCAACCTTTGGAAACAGCACTGCGCCATGAGTGGCAGTCTCGTCAGGCAACGATCGCTGAAAGACCCTGGCATCTGGCCGGGACCTACAATTACCGGCTGAGCAAGGGGGTGTTGTGGCAACAGCACGCTAAGAGCGGGACAGTGAAGACTGTTGCCGATCTGAGCAAACGCAGTCAGCATTCGGATTATTATCACCTCGGCAGCTGGCAGGTGAGCCCGGATCATCGCCTGCTGGCGATCACTGAAGACCGGCGTGGCGACCGAAATTACGCACTGACTGTGTTGGATCTGCGCACGGGTCAGATCAAGGCAACCTTGACTGAGGCGGCGAGCACGGATCTGGCCTGGAGTCAGGACAGCCAAAGCCTGTACTTTGTTGAGAATGAATCCGGCACGTACCGGCCATTTGCGGTGCGTCGCTGGTCGCTGACTACGGCGACACAAACCACGATTTTCCGGGAAGACAATCCGGCCTGGCTCGTTTCCGTGTATGCCGCCACTGCAGATCAATACCTGTTGATTCAGTCCAATAATCACAACACCAGCGAGCAGTGGCTGATTCAGAGTAACAGGGGTCAGTCGCTGGGGGTGATTCGCCCACGGGAATCCGGCATTGAATATTATGCCGATGTCCGTCATGGCCGTTTATTTTTGTCCAGCAATCTGAACGGTGATTTTGCGCTGTACCAGAGCGCGCTTCCGAAGACAGCCCATCGGGGGGCGTCGTCTCAGGCTGCATGGCAACCGCTCTGGCAACCGGAAAACAATCAGCACATCAAGAACTGGCTGCTGTTTCCGGAGCATATTGTGCTGGAAGTGACAGCGCAGAATCTGAGCCGTCTGGTGGTGCTGAACTATCAGGGTGTCGTCCAGAACGATAGCCCGATCACCCCTGCGGGCGGTGTCGCCTGGCTGTCGGGTAATACGAACCGCTACGGCCAGTCGGTGATGATCCGCAGGATGTCGATGACACAGCCGCCGCAGTGGCAAGCGTTCAGTCTGAAGCAGCAGACCTTCAGGGTTGTGGCAGAAGATCGTTATCCCGATTTTGCACCGGACAATTACCGGACGGAGCAAATTCAGGTTCGCCATCAGGGCGTTTCTGTCCCGGTTACACTGGCGTATCGAGCCGATCGTTTGACGCAGACATCGCCGGTCATCCTTTACGGTTATGGCGCTTACGGCACGCCGGTTCGTCCTTATTTCATGCCGCAGATCATCAGCTTGCTGGATCGGGGCGTGATTTATGCGATTGCCCATGTCCGGGGCGGCGGTTATCTGGGACCGGACTGGTATACGCAAGGGAAAGGGGTCAATAAGCCCCGTGCTTTCGATGATTTTCTGGCTGTGGCTGAAGTGATGAAAGCTTTTCATCATGGCCAGAACCGCCCGATTCTGGCACTGGGCGGCAGTGCCGGTGGCACACTGGTTGCTGGCGCCCTGAATCGCCAGCCTGATTTATTTTCCGGTGCCGTGCTTCAGGTGCCCTTTGTGGATGTGATCGCCACGATGTCGGATCCCAGTTTGCCGCTGACCCGTCAGGAATATGCGGAGTGGGGCGATCCGAGTGATCCGGCGCAGCGCGCCGTGATGGCGAGTTACAGCCCGAACGACAATATTTCCGCTCAGGCTTATCCTCCGATGCTGGTGACGGCCGGATTGTATGACACGCAGGTGCCTTACTGGGAGCCCGCCCGGTGGGTGATGCGCGTGCGTGAAAACAGTCTGAATCCGGGGCCGTATTTGCTTCAGACCGATCTGTCTGGCGGACACCGCCAGGATGCCCGGCAGGCACAACAGCAGCAAGCCCGCGAGTATGCTTTCCTGCTGAGTCTGGTGTCCTCCGGGACCGAGTCTCCCTGAGATGAAATTGAATCAGTCCCGTCTGGCTTCCTGTGAAGCCGGAGGGGCTGCTTTTACCTGAATCAACCTTCACTTGTAATTTTTTGTTGAGAACCGGAGTTTGCACCATGCAGTTAAAGCCTATCCCCCTGGCTTTGTATGCCTTGTCCAGTACCACTGGCCTGATGAGTTTTCACAGCCTGGCCGCCCAGCAGCCAGATGCGAAAAAGATGGAAACCGTGGTCGTTACGGCGACCCGCATTGAGCAACCGTTGTCTGAAACCAACGGCTCTGTCGCCGTGATCACCCGTGACGATATTGAGCGCGAGGGGGCGACCGAGCTGTACGATGTACTGTCGCATGAACCGGGTGTGAGTGTCAGTGGTGGTGCCGGTCGTCCGCAAAATATCACGATCCGGGGGATGAGCGGCAACCGGATCGCGGTGATCAAAGATGGTGTCAAAGTGGCAGATGGTTATGGCGCCAGCGATCTGAACGATGTCGCAGGTCATAACAGTTTTGATCTGGGTGACGTCAAACAGATTGAGGTGGTGAAAGGGGCTGACTCGTCGCTCTATGGCTCTGGCGCGATTGGCGGTGTGGTGGTCCTGACGTCGAAAACCCCGAGCGATTATCTGGGCAGCGAGGATCATTATGTTGGCCTGACAGGGGGATATTCAGGCATCAGCGATAAATATATCTCGACGCTGACCACAGCAGCCCGGATGGGTGACACCGCGCATCTGGTGCGCCTCAGCTACTGGCAGGGCAGCGAGACCAAAAACCATGAGCAGTCCCTGTATGTCCGCGATATTGACGGGATCAATGCGGCGCTGACCAGTGAATGGTTCCTCAATGGCAGCTGGCTGCTCAAAGGCAAGGTGGATTATTACAACCAGCAGGTTCGCCGGGCGCAGGGGATTGCCCCGACTCAGATGGACGGCATCTGGGAAGCGACTTCGTTTCTGGAAGAAGCGGATACTACCACGCTGTCCGTGCGCGCAGGCGCTGAGTGGGAAGGTGAAAGTTTGCTGGCTGATCAGGCGGATATCAATCTGTATTACCGTCAGACCGACACAGCCAGTGACAAAGATATTGGCATGCAGCGTACGCAGGAAGGGCTGGTATTCAAGCGCCGTCAGTCTGAAAACCGGGCTTTTAATGATCACCTGATCGGCGTGTCGTCTGATCTGCAAAAGCAGGTCAGCCTGGGTGATGTTGAACATACATTTGCCTGGGGTGTTGCACTGGAAAGTATGTTGCATGAGCGCCCGATCAATGTGCGTGTCGTGGACTGGACCGGGAACATGCTGACGGACTCGGAACCTTTTGCGACGGCCAGAACGAACACTTTTGGCATCTATGTGCATGATGACATTCGCTGGGGCAAATGGAATCTGGCACCGGGGCTGCGTTTCGACGTCCAACAGATGTCGTCTGAGGTGGAGGACACCATTGGCGGCTACCCGCTGCATGAGCTCAGCAGCAGCGAGCTTTCTCCAAGCTTGTCTCTGGCTTACCAGTGGACGCCGGCACTGAAATCTTACCTGAGTTACACCCATGGCTTTTTGGCGCCGTCTTATGCCAAGGCGTATGGCTTTGTCCCGCACTTGTCGAGCGATCTGGGGAATTTCGTCATCCGGCCCAATGCGGATCTGGATGCGGAAACCAGTGACAATCTGGAGTTGGGAGCCAAATACGACGACGGTCAGCTGGCTGTCTACGGCGCGCTGTTCTATTCCGTTTTCGATAACTTTATCAGTGAAAAAACCATCGGTTGGAATGACGCCGGCAAGTACGCCGAGGTGCAGTATCAGAACCTGAATGGCGTGAAAACTTATGGTGCCGAGATGACGGTCAGCTACTGGTTCAACGACCGTCTGAATCTGGCCACGCAACTGGGCATTGTTGATGGCGAAGATGAGCACGGTGAACCGATTCGGACCCTGACGCCGCTGGAAGGCAACTCCATGCTGATTTACCAGCAGGACAGTCTGAATGGCTTCATGCGGGTGAATTACGCTGCGGCGATGGATCAGGTCCCCAGTTGTGCAGACAGTTTGGGGATCCGTCAGAACTGCGCAACAACCTCGGGTTGGATGACGATGGATGCGGGCGTTGGCTATGACGTGACGCCAGATTTTCGGATCAATGCGGCGGTGCATAACCTGTTTGATCGTGAATACACCCGATATCAGGACGTGGCCGGTGTGACAGAAGCACAAACCACCTTTGCGACCGAGCCGGGCCGCTATTTCAGCGTGAACGCCAAGTACCGTTTTTAAGGATGCCGGGATGAAACGATCTTTACTGACTCTGGCGGCGATCTTGTGTGCGCCGCTTCAGGCCCAGCACCTGATTTACCCGCTGGACACCCCGGCGATTCACAACAGTGATGACGCGCTGGCGTATGTTCAGGCGCGATATCCGCAAACCGACCGGCTGGCGCTGCGGGGCACCCGTCAGAGCCTGCTGGGTACGCATTATCATTTTGTGCAGCAGCAGGCTTCAGGTCAGTTCTGTGAAGGCGCCATCGTGGTGACCACGGACAGTCATGGTCAGCTTCACCGTCTGTTCAATCATCTGGTGGATAACGTCGACGAGTGCGCGCTGAATGTGCCATTGCCACCGCGTCCGCACACCTTACTGACGCCGCCGCAGGGCGACATTGTTCAGACAGCGATGACGGTGTTTGATCCGGATCCGCGCACCGCGACGGGTCGTGCCCTTGAAGCGGATCATTCAGATGTGGATGAGATTGTGATTCCGGCTGAGGCTTACACCACGGTGTCCGGCGTGGAAGTCACGCGAAAAGACGGCCAGTTGTATCTGAGCAATGATCGGGTAATGGCAATCGATATTCAGTCGATGACAGCACTGGATGTCGGGCCGCAGCAAGGTCTGGTGACCGTTGCAGACGGACAGCCGTTTGATTTCACCCGGCAGTCTGCAGCGTTTCGGGATGTCAATGCGTTCTATCACCTGGATCAGTCGTTGCAATATCTGGCCAGCCTGGGCTTTACGGGAGAGCGGGCTCTGTTTACGGCGCCGCTGAAAATTGATGCGCAGGGCCAGAGCACCAATAACTCGACCTATCTGGATGACGTCAGCATCCTGTCGATGGGGGTGGGTGGCGTGCCGGACAGTGAAGATGCGGATGTGGTGCTGCATGAATTCGGCCACGCCATCAACGATATGCTGGTGCCGGACTGGAAAGGCGGAGACACCGGCGCCATTGGTGAAGGTTTCGGCGATTACTGGGCCGGGGCTTACAGTTTCTGGGTTCAGCGTCATCGGAATGAACGCTTTGAATTGGATGTTTTTGCCAATTGGGATGGGGCAGCAGGCGCGGTGAAATCCCGTCGATCGCTGCATGATGACGATGCCCGCTACAACCGTGACATGGAATACCGGGCCCATATTTCCGTGGCCGGCACATTGGGCGATGAACTGTGGTCAACGCCTCTGTTTCAGACCCTGAAGCAGGCGGAAGCCGTCTATGGCGAGGCGGCTTTTGATGAATTCAATCGGGTGGTGATCGAAGGCATGGCCGGGATGGGCTATGGCATGAAGATGGACGATCTGGCCCGCTCCACCGTGGATGCGGCGCAGCGCCTTTATCCGCAGAAAGACTATGCCCAGTGGCTCACCGCTCGTTTTCTTCACCATGGCATTCTGAATGACACCGTTGTTCTGGCTCAGGCAACTTCTGCGCTGGCAGTGACCGGAAAGCATCTGACGGACTTCTCTGTCGCGCTGGCCAATGACAGTGAGCAGACACTGGCCGCTTTGAGTGCTCAGTTGTCCATGCCTGCGCTGAACTGGCATCAGCAGGTACAGGCAACGCAGGTTGTGCCAGGTGCCGTGACTGAGGCCAGAGAAGCCATTCAGGTTCCTGCTTCGCTGCAATGCGGTGAAGCCATTCAACTGACTGCTGATATTACGGTGACGCAGCATGCGGCCCAAAAATCCCGTCATAGTCAGCAGCAACTGAGCTTTACCTACGGCGTGCCAACATTGTCACAGCCGTTGAAAGTGCTGAATGTAGCCCTGTCGGATGCCCGTCAGATCAATGACGGCGGCAAGATATTACTGGGTGAATCCATGGATGCTCTGAAAGTGCCAGCAGGTGCCGGGCTGGTATCGGATGACTTTGGTATTCAGCTGTCTGTATCGCATCCGCGTTTTTCTGATCTGCGGGTGGTGGTCCGTACACCGTCAGGCCGGAGCTTTCCGCTGATGACTTACCAGTCATCGCCTCTGACCGAAAAAACCTACACCTTTACCCAAGGGAGTACCCCGGCACTGTCGACGCTGGTGGGGGAGCCGATGTCCGGAAACTGGGTGCTGGAAGTGACCGACCGGGTGACAGGGCAGCGCGGCACCCTCAAAGCCTGGGGGATTGGTGCAGTGACCGGGTATGACTGCGGCCATGCAGAGACCGCCCAACCGAACAAAGACAACACCGTAAAACCAGACAACCAAGGCACATCCGGCGGGGGGGCGCTCGGGGTGCTGAGCCTGCTGTTTGGCCTGGCGATGGCGTTTCTGAGACGCCGCCCATTTTAATTCGAAAGAAGTGAGAATCAGATGAATTCAATCCAACTTGCGGTCTTGCCGGTTGCGCTGACCATGGTTCTGAGCGGATGTAATGGCTCGGGCTCCGGCAGCAGCAATTCAGGTGATCAGCATCAACCGACCTATGACGTCAGCGGTCGTGTCTCTTCTGAATCGGTTGACCTGCCGATGACAGTATGTGCGGATGTCAATCGAGACTGGACATGCAGCACCGATGAGCCATCGCTCAAAGCCACGCAATATCACTTTACCCTGACCAGTACAGACATCCGGGTGAAAACTTCCCCGCTGCTGGTTCAGGCCACGCCAGTGGTTGCGGCCCGCTCAACGGCAACGACGGCATTGAATCTGGCTGCGCCCGCTGCCCGTGAAAATGCGCACACGCTGATCAATGGAGTCACTACTCTGGTGGTCGGTGAAATGCTGTCCGGTGCCAGCCTGAATACAGCGATTGCTTCGGTGAAAAATCACCTGACAGCATTGGGAATGACGCCGCCATCAGATTTGCTGGCAGGCAGTGATGATGCCGTACTGGCAGAACTGGATGGCAAGGTGCTGTCTCTGCTCAGCCAGTTGAGCAGCCGCCATACAGATTATGGCGTTGTGGTTGCCGGTGCTGCGAAAGGTCTGGGCATGTATGGTGCCGATCTGATGGCCGATACGCTGGATGAAGAGAAGCTGGAGAAAATCCTGGCACTGGGCCGGATGTCGGTCAAACAGCTCAATGATACTGGCATGGTTCAGCATCTGAATCTGTCGACAGGTGCTTTGACCGATGAGCCGGATCCCGGTGCACCGGGACAGGATGCCAGTTTCGGACTGGATGTGACCGAGGGCGGTTTCAAGTTCACCAAACTGGACGCCAAGGGGCAGCCGTTGCCTGAAGACAGTGCGACCTGGCATTGTGTGAAAGATGAGCGCAGTGGCCTTGTCTGGGAAATCAAAGCGGATGATACGGGCTCATTCCGCGACAAACACCGTCTGTTTGCACTGGAAACCGAGACCGTGAAGCCACATGCCGATGAACTCGCGCTGGCGTCTTGCAGCTCGGATCAACTGGAAGCCTGCACAACTCTGGCGTACAGCCAGAAACTGAATGAATCAGCACTGTGCGGGAAAACAAACTGGCGTCTGCCGACCATGCATGAACAGTATGACTTGCTCGATTTCAGTGAAACGGCAACCGACGTAAACAACAACATTTATGGCCTGACGGTGACATTCTTCAACGATCTGTGGATCGGCAGTGAAGACTTACCTTATGGCTTCTACTGGTCTTCAACCCTGCTGCGAACGGATCCCGGTTATACCTCAGGTAAAGCGATTACCTATCTGACGCAGATGACGGGTGCTGACGGTGGCACAGGATTGGGCGAAATCACGGCCTATCAGGCACTGTGTGTGCCGGGTGAAGAATGTCTGTCGCCAAATGTGATGGCAGTTCGGATGGTTGCGGAATAAGGAATCAAATGATGTTGAAAAAAATTGCTGGCGTATGGTTCTGTGCGCTGCTGTGCTCAGCCAATGCGATGGCTGCATTTCAGTCCTGCTATCAGGATATGTCCGGCAGCGCCCCGGATATCCGTTTTCAGGAAAACAAGCATGGGACTGTGACGGATCTGCAGACTAATCTGGTCTGGCGTCGTTGCCTGATGGGCACATCGTGGGATTCGGTGCAGCAAACCTGTGTAGGTGCGCGGGAAGGTTACAGTTGGAAGAAGGCGCTGTTCCAGATTGATCTGAACGAGAAGCACAAAGTGGTGGATGGGGTTTCCGGGTGGCGGTTGCCCAACATCAAAGAGTTGGTGAGCCTGCGTGAGGTCGCCTGTATTTCACCGGCATTGAACCTCAAAGCTTTCCCGGGCCTGATCCGGACCGAAGATGAACAATGGGAAGTCACCACCAATGTCTGGTCGTCGACGCCGCATGCCGCAAGTCAGACGATTCTGAGTCTAGGCCTGAATGATGGCATGGTGATGCATTACGGCTATCAGGATTTTGAGCTGGGTGTGTTGCTGGTGAGTGACGGCGCGCAGTAAGCGAATGGTGCATCTGAGACAAACCCCACGGCAACGTGGGGTTTTTATGATCAGGGCTGAGGCCTGGTTCAGGATTTTAGGCTGAATTTTCCGGTCCATTTTTCCAGCTCATGATACAGCCCCTGTAATGAGCGGGTACTGTGATGGCTCTGACCGACCACCTCAGACAACTGTCTGCCGCTGTCTTCTATCGTATTGATCCGGTTTGAAATATCGTCGCTGACCTGCGTCTGTTCTGCGGCCGCGGCTGCGATCTGATGGCTCATCTGGGTGATGCTCTCCAGCGCCGAGACAATCTGCTGCAAGGCTTCCGAAGCCTCTTGCGACTGCTGCACTGTGGTCTGGCTGGTGGCTGCACAGGTTTCCATGGTCTCAATCGCATTGCGGGAACCACTTTGCAGACGGCTGATCATCTGCTGGATCTCTTTGGTGCTGTTTTGTGTTCTGCCCGCCAGATTCCGGACTTCATCGGCCACCACGGCAAAGCCGCGGCCCTGCTCACCGGCACGGGCTGCTTCAATTGCAGCGTTCAGCGCCAGCAGATTGGTCTGCTCGGCAATATCGCCAATCACTTCCAGCACCCGGGCAATGCTGTTCACTTCGGTATCCAGATGTGCAACCGCCTGACTGGCTGTGCCCAGTTGATCCGCCAATCCCTGAATATTGCCAACGGTCGACAGAATCAGCGTCTGGGTGACCTGACTCTGTTCGTCGGCGCGTTCGGTGTTCTTGGCCGTATCGCTGGCAGAGGCTGCCACATTGTTGGCAGAAGAGGCCATTTCAGTCATTGCCGTTGCGATCATGGCCGTGGACTGCTGCTGGTCATCGGTCAGATTGGCAATTACTTCGGAACGGGACGAGACGTGATCAATTTCCTGACGCAGTTCCGCCATCGACTGTTTGAGCTGATTCACCAGTTCTGCCAGTGACAGACTCATGGTCTGGACGGCGAAGTAAATACTACCTGGGATCGCTCGGGTCTCAAAACGAGTGGTAATCCGGCCATCTGCAACGGCCTGAACGGCGGTCTGAACTTCATGAGGCTCTCCGCCCAGCAGATTCAGAATCCGCTTACTGGCGAAAATCAGGACGGCCAGAATGGCTGTTGTGATAAAGATGCACAAGATGAGCTGCCAGCTCGCGGTAGACCAGAAACGCTGATTGACTTCGTTATAGCCGATTCCGGTGCCAACATACCAGCCCCACAGGGGGGAACGACGGGCGATTGAGCGTTTCTCTTCAATGCTGCCGTCCGCTTGTTTTTGGGTCCAGATATACTGCGCCAGCTGATTGCCGCTGGTCGCAACGGCCTGTTCCAGAATGGAGCCGACACTTTTTCCGTGACCATCTTTGAAGTCGTGGAAGCTGGTGCCGTGCAATTGCGGATCCAGTGGTGCGGCGATAAAGTTGAGTTGTTCATCCGCGACATAAACATACTCATTGTCTTTGTAAATGTTATTGCGCAATAGCCGGGTCGCCATCGCCTTGGCTTCTGATTCGCTCAGTAAACCTTCTTTGGACATCTTCTCGAATTCCACCAGCGTACTGTAAGTACTGGTGAAGAGTTGTGTGACTCTGGATTCGTTGTCCTGATTACTGGCGACGCGTAATGTCCATAATCCGGTGATCATAATGACCAGCATTGCGGCCAGAATAATTCCGGAAAGCAAATAAGTTTGTGTTCTGAGTTTCATTCCCTGCTCTCTACATCATGCTTATGAGACCCGTATCATTATTTTGAATCGGGGTTATTTTTCTTCGCAAAAATACTAGATCAGGTTGTGTAACGTGAAGAGAAGAAAAGTGACAAAATATGATCCTGCTTAAGAGGTTCAATATTCGTCATTTACCAATGAATATTATTGTGAAACGTGAGAACTAGCATTTAGTGCTATTGGTGGCATATCTGGGTGAAAAAGATGGGCCAGTAATGGCCCATCCGAAGTTTGGCGGGTTAATTGAGTGCCCAGACTGCTGCCTGTCCGGGTTGTTCACCTTTGGTCCACCATTTTGCGGTATAGACCAGACCTTCAAACAGTACTTTATCACCTGCGACATACGCCTGATTGGCATCCCAGGCGGGCGCTGCTGGCAGCAGCTTGATATCCAGCTGGTAAGTGTAATCCCTGTTTTTCAGGAAGATCTGATTGCCATAGAGATCCTGAGCGTCAAACACAATACTGCCATCCGTCCCTTGTTTTCCGACCTGCACCTGCTGCGGGTAGGTCTGATTGACAGTGTCTGCTAAAGTCGCCGCCCAGACCGACTGGGACTGGTTGGCGGCTGTGATGGCCAGTTGCTCAGAAACAGCTTCAACACCGTTTTGGTCGAAGATCCGGAACCAGACGGTTTCATCCGGCTGGGCAATGTCTGTCGCTTTCACAAAAGCACCTGCTGGGGTCCATGCATCCGGCTGACCGGTATCCGAACCTGCAAACCGGATGTCGGTACAGTTGTAAAAGCCTTCACCAGCCGGGTCATCACGCTGCCAGCGGGAAAAGAGAATCGCATCGCCCGTTCTGTCGGTGGGTAAGGTGATGGTCATCTGATAATACTTGAGGCCGTTAATGGTGGTGGTTGGGATATTGCCGACATCCGCGATGAGCTCCAGATCGCCCCAGGTCAGCACCTGTGTGGCACTGTCGAAGCCTGGCTTGGTCAGGTAGAACTTCCAGAAGCTCGGGTTGTGGGGCGTCTCAGCGCGATATAACACACTGAGCTGACCTTGATTGGTCGTATCAATGGTTGTTTTCTGCCAGTAAGGGGAGGGGAGGTCCATCCCGGATTTCTTGCTGTCTGCGGCAGAACATAGTTTGCCATCGGGGATGGCCAGCTCAACAGCAGCCTGATTGTTAAAGTCCGACACCAGTTTGGCAAATTCCGGCTTTTGTACAAAGGGATACCAGCCGGACTCAAGGAAGGCTGCCCGGCAGGCTGCATTCGGAATGGTCGAGCCATCCGTTGAATCCCAGTAGCCACCGTCTTGTGAACAGATTTCCTGTCTGGCTGGCGGGTACTCCATGTACCCGTGTGCCTGTGCTGTTGTTGATAAGGAACTCATGATTGAACCGGCGCCCAGCAACCATATCCCTTTCCGCCACGCGGTATTTTGAAGCAACATTTTCTCTCCTTAAAAAAGCGTTATGTGCATATTTGCATTAGATGGTTTGGACGAGTCGAAAGGAACTGGCAATCAGGAGTATGTTAAGAGAGGAAGTGACTCAAACCCTGTCAGTTTTTCTTACATCAGATACGAAATACTTGGGACTAATCGCAAGTTTTTTAATCAAGGCAAAAAAGAATGGCGTGCTGAGAATTCTTGTGAAAGAGGAATTGTCAGAATGCGCAGCATTCAGAATGTCGAAACGCTGATGGCAGAGGAGAAGAGGATCCGATGAATCTTGAGTTTTGTCGGGACGCATAAAGAAAAACCCCGGTCTTTCGACCAGGGCTTCTGAAGTGGCTCCCCCTGCTGGACTTAACGCGGCCGGCCAGGCCAGCGACAATGAATGCGCAGCATTCAGAATGTCGAAACGCTGATGGCAGAGGAGAAGAGGATCCGATGAATCTTGAGTTTTGTCGGG
>NZ_JAUORR010000080.1:0-786 GCF_030547945.1 Photobacterium sp. 1_MG-2023
GGAATCCAGTGACGTTGATGCGATGGAGCCTCGTCTAAGTGCTGTGAACGATGCCACAGAATGACCTGAACCATGTTGTAATTCTATCTGTTCAATCATGATTTTCGTGTAATTTTAACTCGGGGTTCTATTTGACGAATTTGAGTGTTTTCGATGTGTAGTGATTTATTATCAAATATGAATTACGATTCTGAGAAGAATATTAAAAAACAGATATCACTCTAAATATTCGTTATTCAAATAACAGACAACACCCTGAAAAACCACCATTAAAATAGACAAGTGACTTTCTTAAATAACGTCATTCCCGCGCAGGCGGGAATCCAGTGACGTTGATGCGATGGAGCCTCGTCTAAGTGCTGTGAACGATGCCACAGAATGACCTGAACCATGTTGTAATTCTATCTGTTCAATCATGATTTTCGTGTAATTTTAACTCGGGGTTCTATTTGACGAATTTGAGTGTTTTCGATGTGTAGTGATTTATTATCAAATATGATTTACGATTCTGAGAAGAATATTAAAAAACAGATATCACTCTAATTATTCGTTATTCAAATAACAGACAACACCCTGAAAAATCACCATTAAAATAGACAAGTGACTTTCTTAAATAACGTCATTCCCGCGCAGGCGGGAATCCAGTGACGTTGATGCGATGGAGCCTCGTCTAAGTGCTGTGAACGATGCCACAGAATGACCTGAACCATGTTGTAATTCTATCTGTTCAATCATGATTTTCGTGTAATTTTAACTCGGGGTTCTATTTGACGAATTTGAGTGTTT
>NZ_JAUORR010000081.1:0-772 GCF_030547945.1 Photobacterium sp. 1_MG-2023
CGCGGGAATGACAGTAATATTCTGATTTATAAAGTCTTCGTCGTTCCCGCGCAGGCGGGAACCCAGTGACGTTCATGCGCCGAAGCCACGTCTGAACGCTGTGAACAATGCGACAGAATGACTGAACCTTGCTGTGATTTGATCTGTTCCATGATGATTTGAACGCGCTTTGAGCCCGGCGCTCTCTGGATTCCCGCCTGCGCGGGAATGACAGTAATATTCTGATTTATAAAGTCTTCGTCGTTCCCGCGCAGGCGGGAACCCAGTGACGTTCATGCGCCGAAGCCACGTCTGAACGCTGTGAACAATGCGACAGAATGACTGAACCTTGCTGTGATTTGATCTGTTCCATGATGATTTGAACGCGCTTTGAGCCCGGCGCTCTCTGGATTCCCGCCTTCGCGGGAATGACAGTAATATTCTGATTTATAAAGTCTTCGTCGTTCCCGCGCAGGCGGGAACCCAGTGACGTTCATGCGCCGGAGCCACGTCTGAGCACTGTGAACAATGCGACAGAATGACTGAACCTTGCTGTGATTTTATCTGTTCCATGATGATTTGAACGCGCTTTGAGCCCGGCGCACTATGGTTTCCCGCCTGCGCGGGAATGACGGTAATATTCTGATTTATAAATTCTTTGTCGTTCCCGCGCAGGGGGAACCCAGTGACGTTCATGCGCCGAAGCCACATCTGAACGCTGTGAACGATGCGACAGAATGACTGAACCTTGCTGTGATTTGATCTGTTCAATGATGATTTTCGTGTGTTAGTA
>NZ_JAUORR010000082.1:0-766 GCF_030547945.1 Photobacterium sp. 1_MG-2023
AATACTAAACTTATATGATCAGATCGCGCAGATTCGTAAAAGTTCAGTCAATTAACAAAGTGCGATCCTGCCCTGATCACAGATATGCTCAAGTGGCCTTTTCTGAGGAATTATTCAGGTTTAAAGCAAGGCAACCCTTGTTCAGCGTACCAGCGTTTTATTTCTAAAAGAATCCCTTCTGGGGAATCATCATCGCCTTCTTTGGGCCAAAAAATTAAATCAGTACCGCTAGGATGATGAACGACTTTAGCAAAATGACGAATCAGTGCGTCCTCTTCTTTCTCAGTTAAATCATTATCGCAAATTAACTCAATAAAATTTAAGAACTCAGATTCACTATACTCTGTAATACTATTTTTTAAAAAAGTCATCTATTTCTTCTCTCCGTAATGTATCTTCTTGTGGTGTTTCGGGTTACTACCCTCAAATTGTCAATATTATAGACATCCCCACCTTTGTTCACTTCATCTATGTGATGGATCTCGAAACGGAAAATTTCCCCATAATGATAATCTTTCCTCGCCGCAGGAGCCTTACCTTTTCTCAGTTTCTTTAAATTGTTTCTATTGAACTGTTTAGACAAAACTGGATCATTCGAAATTTCTGTCCAAAACATTTCTCGAAAAACATTGAAATTATTGAACTTCTGACCTCTAAGCTTATCTGCAATTCGGGTTGGGATATGAGAACCTTGCCCCTCATTAGCCGCCTTGCCCAACCAATAACCATCTTCCCACGGCACATCTTTGCCTTTCCCCGTCACAAC
>NZ_JAUORR010000083.1:0-734 GCF_030547945.1 Photobacterium sp. 1_MG-2023
CGTCTCGACCCACTGGCGGTAACTGCTGGTTTTCGCCGGCAGCGCTTCCCCGGCCAACAGAAGCTGCATGTCCTCTGCAATCAACCGCCAGGAAACCGCGTCAATCACCAGATGGTGTGCCGCAAAAAACAACCGGGCACTACCGTCTGCATAGCCAGTCAGGTGAGCGGCCTGCCAGACGTTCCCTGCGTGATAATCAAATCCACGCTGTAAGTCAGTCAAATACTGCTGCAGCGAGGCATCATCGACCCCGCTCACATCCAGCGTTTGCAGGGCAGGCTGTCGGCTCACAGACTGGTAGCATTGCTCATAGCCTTCCGATCTCTGCACAAAGCAGGTGCGCAGACTGTCATGCTGGGCAGCCAGTGCCGCCAACGCTTGCTCAATGTCTGCCGGCGCAATTTCTCCGGGGATCCGCACCATAAAGGCCTGATTCCAATGTTGCGGCGACGGCCACTCACATTCAAAGAACCACTGCTGGATGGGCAGTAAACCAAACGAGCCCGTGAGTTCGCCCTGCTCGGTGAGCATCTCTGTCGACACTTGCGTCTCTGACAGCACCCCCGCCAGCGTGCTGATGGTCGGGTGGTCAAAAAGGGTTTTCACCTGCAGTCTAAAATCGGCCTGACGCAGCTTGTTGACCAGTTGAATACTGATAATCGAATCCCCGCCCAGACGGAAGAAGTTGTCGTCAATGCCGACCCGCTCAACCCCGAGGACCTGCTGCCACACCT
>NZ_JAUORR010000084.1:0-714 GCF_030547945.1 Photobacterium sp. 1_MG-2023
AAGATCTACAACTACTACAAAGCCCTGGGCTACAACACCGTGGTGATGGGCGCAAGCTTCCGTAACACGGGTGAAATCCTGGAGCTGGCTGGCTGTGACCGCCTGACCATCAGCCCGCAGCTGCTGCAGGAGCTGTCTGAAGCACAGGGCGACGTCGCTCAGAAGCTGTCTGCTGACGTGGCTTCTGAAGAACGTCCGGCACCGATGACTCACGCTGAGTTCCTGTGGGATCACAACCAGGACCCAATGGCGATTGAGAAGCTGGCAGAAGGGATCCGTAACTTCGCCATCGACCAGGGTAAACTGGAAACCATGATCGAAGCGCGTCTGTAAGCCCGCGACAATTTCTGAGAGCAGCACATCGCTGCTCTCACTCGTTTTATGACTAACCTGTATTGAGTAAGAAGAATTAATTATGGAACGTAAAGTACTGGCGAATGCAATCCGTGCCCTGAGCATGGACGGTGTACAGCAGGCGAATTCCGGCCACCCGGGCGCACCGATGGGCATGGCGGACATCGCTGAGGTTCTGTGGCGTGACCACCTGAACCACAACCCGCAAAACCCAAACTGGGCTGACCGTGACCGCTTCGTGCTGTCCAACGGCCACGGCTCCATGCTGATCTACTCCCTGCTGCACCTGTCGGGTTACGCGCTGTCGATTGACGATCTGAAAAACTTCCGTCAACTGCACTCCAAAACACCGGGCCACCC
>NZ_JAUORR010000085.1:0-695 GCF_030547945.1 Photobacterium sp. 1_MG-2023
GCCGCCCCGGTTTCCAGTGTCATGGACTCCCCGGCGGCGATATAAATCCCGCTCAGGTTGTCCACCCCTTCCCCGCCCACATAAAGCCCCCGGTCGGTTTGAACCAGTACAGACTGGCGCGTGTTGTCCGCCTCAATCAGTTGGGTACTCACCGCCGGGTCTAACGTGGTTGCGGCACTGACCAGCCCATCACTGCTTGCGACCGCAACCAGCCCGCTGACCTGCTGCACCTGCGGCAAATTACCGACAGTGACTTGACCATTCACGGTCTGCACTTCGGGCAGGTTGGTGATCGCCACTTCTCCGCGCACCGCCTGCACTTCAGGCAAATTGCCTACGGTGATCTTTCCGCTCACAGGCTGCACCGCGGGCCAGTTGCCAATGGACACCGGGGCCGAAAACGACACGGGCACCGTCTGCTGAATGGCATCAATGGTCACGGGTTCACGGATGCTGTGTACCTCCACCGCGCCACTGATTGCCACCGCGTCAGACTGGGTGTTCACCGGAATATCGGTGAGCTGATATTTCAACGTGACCGCCGTCGGATGGTGGTTGTACAGCTCGATGGTTTCGAAGCCACCCAACGGCACCACATCATTTTTCTTCAGCTCGGTGCCGACTTCCCGGTTCTGGGTTTTCGCCAGCAAGGTGACGGTATGGGAGCAGTCACGAATGAGCAGGTACTGACTGAC
>NZ_JAUORR010000086.1:0-689 GCF_030547945.1 Photobacterium sp. 1_MG-2023
GCGGTAGACGGCCACGATGCGGCAGCCATCAACGCGGCGATCGAAGCGGCAAAAGCCGATCCACGCCCAACCCTGATTTGTACCAAAACCATTATTGGTTTCGGCTCTCCGAACAAAGCCGGCTCGCACGACTGCCACGGTGCCCCGCTGGGTCACGACGAAATCGCAGCCGCCCGTGAATTCCTGGGCTGGCAGCACGGTCCGTTCGAAGTGCCTGCAGACGTTTACGCACAGTGGGATGCCAAAGAAGCGGGCGAAGCGAAAGAAGCCGCGTGGAATGAAAAACTGGCCGCGTATGAAGCGGCACACCCGGAACTGGCCGCAGAGTTCAAACGCCGTGTGAACGGTGAACTGCCAGCACAATGGGAAGAAGCCACCCGCCAGATCATCGCTGATCTGCAGGCCAACCCGGCGAACATCGCTTCCCGTAAAGCCTCTCAGAACGCGCTGGAAGCATTCGGCAAGATCCTGCCTGAATTCATGGGCGGCTCTGCAGATCTGGCACCTTCCAACCTGACCATGTGGTCGGGCTCCAAATCACTGACGGCAGATGATGCATCCGGTAACTACATCCACTACGGTGTGCGTGAATTCGGCATGACGGCCATCATCAACGGTATCGCCCTGCACGGCGGTTTCGTGCCTTACGGCGCTACTTTCCTGATGTTCATGGAATATGCCCGGAACGC
>NZ_JAUORR010000087.1:0-660 GCF_030547945.1 Photobacterium sp. 1_MG-2023
CAACGCTTTTTCATCCAGCAACGCCTGACTTTTGAAACGACCTTCCCAAAAGTGACCCGTACAATCGTCTTCTCGATTGGCTTCACTGGCAATGAATTGATTGAGAAGCCGCATGAACCAGCTAATGGAGCAGAGCCTTTCCCGCCAGGTTTGGATGATTGCGAGGCATGCCTTTTGCTCAGACTTCGATGAAATTTCCCCCTTTAAGTACCGCTGAATCAGTACCGGCGCATGGTGCAACGTGAGCCAGTGCTGAATGACCTCGTATTCAGAAAGTTGATGGGCTCGCTTGGTGTTGATATGCAGCACTAAATGATAGTGATTACTCATGATTGCGTAAGCACAAACATCAATGCAAAAGACGCTGGCAATTCGCTTCAATCGCTTTTCGACCCAGCCGCGACGGTGTTCATAACTCGTCTGAGTCAACTCATCGTATCCGCAAAGAAAAGAGCGACGAACACACCGAGAAACACAATGGTAATAGGGCGTTGCTTCGACACTGATCAGTTGGCTGCGTGCTGTGGTCATAGTTTTTCACTGAATAGGACTGGATGTATGAACAGTATTTCAGTTTGGTACTCTGGGAAAGATGCAAATGATGAAGACGAGAATTCGGTCTGAAATTAATGAAAATGATAGAGGTGTTTTTTGCTTGAG
>NZ_JAUORR010000088.1:0-650 GCF_030547945.1 Photobacterium sp. 1_MG-2023
GCGGGCGGCGCTTATCAGCCGGGGGATGAGTTTGGGGAGGATAGTTTTCGGCCTGCAAAACCAATCGTCAGCGTCGGATTACATACCTTGTCGGCGTCTCAGATGCCAAGTCACGGCCACCCGATTAAGTTCTCCAGTGCGACGTCAGGCTATGGGGACTCCCGTTATGGCGGTGCTGCCAACAGTGGCTACACGAAGCACACACAGAACACCGGGGGCTCTCTGGCACACGGGCATAGCGTGTCTGTCGGTCAGGTGGGGGCCGTGGATACACGGCAGAAATCAATTGCAGTTATTTGGATCATGAAGTTATGAAAATTACAGCAGCCACACAAGACCAAATCATCCTGATTGATGGCATTCCTGCCCTGATGGCCGAAATGGGCGGATACAACATGCAGCGCGGTGAATGGGCCGTGCATTTTGATACCGACTTAGGGGTCGGCCATATCGAATATCTGGATAACCGGGGAAATCAGATACTCACGCGTGATCTGTTCGAGCGGGCTTACGCGTGGCTGATTGACGAGCACACCCGCTATGTGACGGCCATGGCCGAACAGGAAGCAGCAGAGGAAGCGGCACGCAATGAGCAGCAGCAAGATCCTATTGATACTGAGTTTGATTCTATTGGGGATGGGAACCATGAC
>NZ_JAUORR010000089.1:0-632 GCF_030547945.1 Photobacterium sp. 1_MG-2023
CGGCGTCACGTCATTCCCACCATCCCAGGCAGACCGCTGTTCCTGCCAGTACGTCTCCGTCTCCGCCTGATGGGCCAGATGGAACTGCTGCGTCCGGGCATACGCCTTGTCTGCAGTGATCACGGGTGTTTGCCCCTGGCTGAGCTGCTGATAATACTCATGCACGGCCTGCCAGAGCACCGGACCGCTCCAGCCATCTGCGATGCTGTGATGCTCGGTTTTCAGCAGGGTGTAATGGGTCTCATGGTGCCGGATCAGGGTCAGTCGGAAGAGCCCCGGCTGCGTCAGGTCAAAGCCTTTCGCCCGGTCAGCCAGCTGCAACCGTTTGATTTCCAAGTCTCGATCCGCTGTCGACAAGTGACTGAGATCCACGACCTCCAGCTGAGGTCCACTCGCTTCCATAGGAGACAACACGATCTGCAGCAGCGCTTCCTGCCAGTCAAATGCGGTCCGAAGAACAGGGAAACGTTCCACCGCCAACTGCCAGGCCTCCCTGTAAGTCGCAACATCCAGGGCACAGTGGTAGTCCATCAGCAACTGCACGCAATAAGCGTCATCCTCAGGCTGGCTGAGCTGATGATAAATAAAGCCCTGCTGCAGACTGCTGGCCGGATAAATGGCTTCAATGCCGT
>NZ_JAUORR010000009.1:0-153534 GCF_030547945.1 Photobacterium sp. 1_MG-2023
CTGGGAAAGATGCAAATGATGAAGACGAGAATTCGGTCTGAAATTAATGAAAATGATAGAGGTGTTTTTTGCTTGAGATAATTAAGATGCCTGTCCTCATAGCTCCGATAGAGACTCCGAAAAGGGTTTAAGGTGCCTGTCCCTCCGCTACCGCCTCCGCTACCGCCTCCGCTATACACGTATGATGCCTGTCCTTATAGCTTCTTATAACTCCCGCTATACAACCTCGGCGCACTTCGGTGCGGCAAGTGAATCAGGTTTAGATTGTTGTGCCGCGCCCAGCGCACTGTCATGGCGGTGGGAGCCGATAAGCTAACCAGCGTGCCGATTTTGGCGCGGACGGCTTTCTGGATCAGCTCCAGGCTGCAGCGACTGGTCATTACGGTAAATCCGGATTGCGGGTCGATGCGTTCGGTCGCCATGGCGCCGATGAGTTTGTCGAGCGCGTTATGACGGCCGATGTCTTCCCGGCAGAGTTGAATGTCCCCTTCGGCATCCACGTAGAGCGCAGCGTGCAATGCGCCACTGCTGCGGGCGACTTCCTGCGCTGCGCTGATGCGCGCACGTAAATTGTGCAGCAGGCTGGCCTGAGGGGGTGGGACAGGCGTGAGTGGTGTTAAGGGTGGCAGTGCCTGTTCAATGGCTTCCACACCACAGATCCCGCAACCGCTGGTGCCTGCCAGTTGCCGGCGGTGATCCTTCAGCGACCAGAAAGCGCGGTTGGATATCTCCACCTCAGCATGATGCGAATCACACCCGGCTGTCAGCGTGATTTCGTAAATTTCACTCACGGAACGGACAATGTCATTGCTCAGACTGAAGCCTTTGACGAAATCTTCAATATTGCCTGGTGTCACCATCATGACGGCCTGACTGATGCCGTTATAACTGATCGACAGTGCGGTTTCGCTGGCTAACACGGCACTGTATGTCGTCGTTGCTGAATCATCCTCAAGGAGTTCAACATAAATGAACGCATCGGGTGAAGGCGGAGCTGCATTCACATCGGTCATGTCATCGGCTTTGTTGTCAGAGTCACTCATGTTGATGCCTGCACCTAGGGTTTTCAAGAATACAGACAGGCTACGCAACTGCCTGTCTGCTGTCCAATGGCTTGTGATGATGGGGCGATAGGACCGCTCGATTACGATACTGCTGGGTTGAAGATTAACTTTGCTTCTGCAAAACATTTTTCAGCAAGCGCAGAACGGGGCGCACTGCGACGCATGACCAGCCCAAGCGGGGAGTGGATAACTGCCTCATGGATGGGCAGGATCCTCAGGTGCTCGTTCATTGCTTCGATACCACTTCTTAAGGGCATGATGGCACAACAGATGCCTGCGCTGACGGCTTGGATCAGCTGAAATGTCGAGTCGCTTTCTAAGATGGTGTGCGGTTCGATGTCGATGCTCCGGTAACTCAGATCAATCGACTGACGGTAGTGCATCCCCTTGGTCAGCAGGCCCAGCGGCAATTCGGCTGTAGCTTCCCAGCTTAATTCAGCATCTTCAAACTGGTAATGACGGATGTCATACAATAAGCCCATGCTGGTGGCGGTGAGGCGCAGGACTTCAAAAAGTTGCGTATCAATCTGGTCGAGATAGCAAAAGCCCAGATCGAGTTGGTTTCGGTTGAGTTGATCAATGATCTGTTCTGAAGTTAGTGAAGTGAGCTGAAAATGTAATTCAGGGTAGCGTTGAGAGAGGGGCTCCAGCAATTGCATGGGATTGAGGCTGGCGAGAGGGACCATGCCAAGGCGCAGGCTGCCTACCAGTTGTCCCCGACAGCTTGCGGCTTCCGCTTGTAAGCCGTCATGCGCAGCGAGCAGGGTTCGGGCCCAGGCCAGAATGCGCTCGCCTTCTTCTGTGAATCCTTCGAACCGTTGTCCGCGGGTGATTAACACCAGATCCAGCTCATCTTCCAGGTTGCGGATCCGCATCGAGAGGGTCGGCTGCGTAATGTGGCAGAGCGCTGCCGCCTGACCAAAATGCTTGGTCTGATCCAGTGCGATCAGGTACTTCAGTTGTTTGATATCCATGGTTTACCCTGAGGGGTTGTTATGATCTGGGAAATGCGAATACCCCGACGCCCTGAAAATGCAGCGAAATGACGGTTGCTTCAGGGGGGCTGGGGCAGGGTCCACAGACCCTAATTATGGTGCAAAATATGTAATTGCTGTGGGGTGTTGACGTTCTGAAGCCGTGGATCGTTCTCATCACAGTCGATGGCAATCACATCATGCTGTTTCAGAATCGTCATCAGACTGCGTTCACCCGATTGCCAAGCAGCCTCGAATGCGGGCAGTAAAGCTGTCGGAATCAGACTGAACATGGGTTGCCACTGGGTGCCTTGTCTGACCATCGCCGGACGTGGATTTGTATCGCTGATGAATGTGGCCATGTGCTGAACCAGTGCCAGGTCAATGCAGGGTGCATCACAGGGGAAAACCATCAGCCATTGGTGCCGGGCTGTTTGCAGGCCTTTGAGGATACCTGCCAGCGGACCGGGGAAGTCCTGTGTGTCATCGCAGAGCGTCTTGTTACAGTATGGGGCATACATTGGCTGATTTCGGTTACAGGAAATCAGCAGATCGTCGGTCAAAGGCCGGACAATCTCAGCGAGGTGAGCGATGAAAGGTTTGCCATGAAGAAGGACCAATCCTTTGTCTTGTCCTCCCATCCGGGAGCCCTGACCACCAGCGAGCACAAGTACAGAAAAAGGAGCGGAGATTGGGTTCATGTCATTCACAGCCTGTTCATCTACCGGTCTCAAAAATATATTGTTTTCACCGTCCAGTCCAATAAACGCCATTGATGATTTGATAGATAGCATCGATGAACACCGCTTAATTCAGCACATAAGCCACCGGCTGCAACGGTTGGGGTAACTCGGTGTGGCCCAGTGCATCCAGCAGGTCGCGTTCAATGGTGCGAACCATCGCATCGGTGGGCAAGTCGTTTTCATCCCGGCCAAAAGGGTCTTCCAGCTCGTCGCCAATGGCATCCAGTCCGAAAAAGGTATAGCTGACAATGGTCGTGAATAAGGGCGCCAGCCACCCCAGCGGCTCGGCCATCGCGAACGGCAGCAGAAGACAGAAAATATAGATGGTCCGGTGCAGTAACAGGGTATAGGGAAATGGCAACGGCGTCCCTTTAATCCGTTCACAGGTTCCCTGAGCTTCGGACAGGCTATGCAGACATTTTTCCAGCGTGATATAACGCCAGTCACTGATGGCATGAGACGTGACCAGCTCGGAACATTGGCAGCTGATGTTTCTCAGAATACCGTCACTGATGTTCTGGCCGTAGGTTTCCGGCATGCTCGATATCCACGGGCCCGCGGCATGCAGTTCATCTTCACCCCGCAGACGGGCATTCAGTGCATGGGCATAACCACAGAGTTCTCTGAGCATGGTTTCGCGTTGTGCAATGTCCGAAATCGCGACGCTGGCTCGGGCAAAGGAACGCATCTCAATGATGACTGTCCCCCAGGCCTGCCGGCCTTCCCACCAGCGGCCATAACAGGCACTGTTACGAAAACTCATAAAAATAGACAGGGAAATCCCAAGCAATGTAAAAGGCGTAGCATTCACGCGGGAAAAAGACGCTGGATAAAGGACTTCAATCAGCACAATCAGAGACGCCAGTGCAGTCACCATCAAACTGCGCCCCGCAATCCGTTTCGCAATGGATCCTTTTAACGAAAAAAGAATATCGGTGAGTTTCGGCTTTGGATGGACGATCATGGTGTACCTGTATTGTTTGGGAAAGTGCTGATCAATTTCGCGTTGTTTTTATTTAAGATTCAGGTTTTAATCAGCGGCTGATTAATTTCGTTTTTGACGTCTCTGAACTGTTCTGAATTTTATTTCTGACGCTTCAAGTTTTTATTGGATAATGTTGAAATCAGTATCAACTGATGTGTATTTAAAATCGTATTGAGCTGAAATCTCAGGGTCAAATCAAATTTATCTATCATCCGATTGATCAATTTGATTCATGCTGTACATGAAGATAATTACCCGAAATAAAAGGCACCAGACCCGGTTCATAGACCCGGTCAATCAACCCTTCAATGATATCAATTAGACCTGACTCTTGAATCGCCATAATCTTTGATTGAGATCATTTTTATTGCGAACTGATTGTCTGGTCGGTCTTCCATTGCACCTGAATTACGATGGATTGAGAAATCCACTCGGTTTTAGCGATCGCAACTGTTCTTACTGACTTATCTATTCATTGTTATTCCTGTTTGAGGAGTACTTTCATGAGCCACAAGGAAAATATCCGGGAATATCACGGCCCGGCGGCGGGCTGGGGCGCACTGAAAAGTGTGACCAAAAGCTGGCTGGGAAGTGAGAATGCATTTCGAAATCTCAGAGCCATGCTGAAAACGAATCAGAATGGTGGGTTCGACTGTCCGGGATGCGCGTGGGGCGAGTCGCCTGAAGATGGTTTGGTGAAGTTTTGTGAAAATGGCGCCAAAGCCGTGAACTGGGAAGCAAGTGGTCGTTTGGTGGATCCTGGCTTTTTCGCACAATACACAGTTTCTGAACTCCGCAAACAAAGCGACTACTGGCTTGAATATCAGGGCCGCCTCTCTCACCCCATGCGTTATCACGCGGAAAGCGACCATTATGAGCCCATCAGCTGGCAGGATGCTTTCGCGCTGATTGCTGCTCACCTGAATAATCTGGAATCACCGGATCAGGCAGAGTTTTATACCTCAGGCCGTGCCAGCAATGAAGCGGCTTATCTGTATCAATTGTTTGTGCGTGCTTTCGGCACCAACAACTTTCCCGATTGTTCCAATATGTGTCACGAGGCCAGTGGGATTGGCATGACGGATACGATCGGTGTGGGCAAAGGCACCGTGGTGTTTGAGGATCTGGAACTGGCGGATGCCATTTTCGTGATCGGCCAGAATCCGGGCACCAACCACCCGCGGATGCTCGAACCTTTGCGCGAAGCAGTAAAACGTGGCGCGCAGGTGGTGTGTTTCAATCCGCTGAAGGAGCGGGGACTGGAACGCTTTCAGCACCCGCAGCATCCGTTTGAAATGCTGAGTAATGGATCAGAGCCAACCAATACGGCGTACTTTCGGCCGGCACTGGGGGGTGATATGGCTGCGATACGTGGCATGGCGAAGTTTTTGCTGCACTGGGAACGTGATGCTCAGGAAAAAGGTGAGCCGCCGGTGTTCGATCATGACTTCATCGCACGCCATACCACAGGCTTGGATCAGTATCTGGCTGAAGTTGATGCCACAAGCTGGGACCATATTGTTGAACAATCAGGCCTGACGCTGGCGGAAATTGAAATGGCTGCCCGTATGTACCGTCGTGCGGAAAGGGTGGTGATCTGCTGGGCGATGGGGTTGACGCAGCACCGCCATTCAGTACCGACGATTCAGGAGGTTGTGAACCTGCAACTGCTGCGCGGGAATGTGGGCAAGCCGGGGGCCGGGCTGTCGCCGGTGCGCGGACATAGTAATGTACAGGGCGACCGGACCATGGGCATTGATGAGCAGCCCCACGACGCATTTCTCGATGCTTTAGAGGATCGTTTTAAATTCAGGGTGCCACGTGCGCACGGACATAATGCGGTACTGGCGATTCAAGCGATGGAAGAAAAACGCGCCAAAGTCTTCATCGGGCTGGGTGGAAATTTCGCACAGGCCACCCCAGACACGCCGCGGACCCATGCCGCTTTACAGCAGTGCGATCTGACGGTCCAGATCTCAACCAAGCTGAACCGGGGCCATCTGGTGACGGGGCGTGAAGCGCTGATCCTGCCTTGTCTGGGACGGACGGAAATTGATATGCAGGCCGAAGGGCCGCAAGGCGTCACGGTCGAAGATACCTTCAGCATGGTGCATATTTCCTACGGTCAGCTCAAACCCCGAGCCCCGCAGCTGCGTTCAGAGCTTGCGATTATTGCTGGGATTGCCAAAGCAACGCTGGGTGATCATCCAATTAACTGGGATTGGGCGGTGGCCGACTACAGCCGGATTCGCGACCTGATTGCCGAGACCATTCCGGGCTTTGAAAACTTCAATGAAAAAATCAAGCACCCGGGCGGGTTTCATCTGGGGAACACAGCGGCACAGCGGCAGTGGCACACACCGAGCGGGAAAGCGCAGTTCACCCCTTGTGCGCTGCCGCAGCAACTGGTGAATGAGGCCGTACTGGCACGGGGGGACAAGCCGGATCTGATTTTGCAGACCATGCGCTCTCACGATCAGTACAACACCACGCTCTATGGGCTGGATGACAGATATCGCGGTGTGTTTGGCATGCGGGATGTGGTGTTTGCCAACGAAGCCGATATTCGCCGGCTCGGATTTGAACCCGGTGAGCGAGTGGATCTGGTGTCATTGTGGGAAGACGGAAAAGAGCGTCGCGTATCCGGGTTTATGCTGGTGGCCTACGATATTCCGTCCGGTCAGGCTGCGGCTTATTACCCGGAAACGAATCCGCTGGTCCCACTGGAAAGCTATGGCGATCGCACCTACACGCCAACGTCTAAATTTGTCGCCATCCGACTGGAAAAAGCGGGGACAGACAACCGAATCCCTTCAGCGTCGCTCTGAAAACAGTGGCGATGTTCTGAATCCTTTCCAACGGCAGCCAGATGTTCGCACTGATGGGAACCTTGGTGATCTTGCCTGTGATTCTGATGTATACCCTATGGGGATATCATGTGTTCCGCGGCAAGGTGAAACCGGGTGATGCCTAACATTAAAGGGTGAAACAAACGGCGAGAGAGGTTAATGCGTTATCGGACACACGCGTGAAGCTTGTGTCCGATGTTGGTTGGAACATACCGTGTTAATCCGACAGGTACTGCTGTTTGTATTTTGAAGCTTTGGCAAAGAAAGGCAGCAGGAGCCCAATCCCCACAATTGCAATGGCAAATTCAACCACTTCAAACTCAATCAGCATGATCGCAGAGATCAGAAACAGCAGGCTGAGTGAAATGATAATCCCCAAGTGAACATAAGGATGTCGTTTTGAAAATTTGGCATAGCTGATGATCATGTTTCCCCTCTGCGCTGTTCGCTTCTGTACGTTCCCCAACCGGGTTGTGGCAACAATTAACTTTATTGTCACTCACCGGATTCATCTGGAATCATCACCTGAAGTATATGACACGATTCACAGTTTTACAGAAAATGCGCTGGCTTAACGGTGAAAATGAGCGAAGAGGCGTGATTTTTGCCGGGTTGGCGGACGTAATGCGTCAGATTTGGCGCTTGAAACAGGCACCCATTGCGGGTGCCTGTGTGAGGGAGCGTTATTTCAGATCAAAGCGGTCGGCATGCATCACTTTGGTCCAGGCGTTGACGAAGTCGGTCACAAACTTCTCTTTGGCGTCATTGCCGCCATAGACTTCTGCAATCGCTCGCAGCTGAGAGTTTGCGCCGAAAACCAGATCAACCCGGGTGGCGGTCCATTTGACCTGACCAGTCTGACGGTCATGCCCTTCAAATGTATCCGCATCGCTGCTGGTTGCTTTCCACTCGGTGTTCATATCCAACAGATTCACAAAGAAATCATTGGTCAGAACGCCCGGTTTGTCGGTGAAAATACCGTGTTTTGAGCCACCGTGGTTTGCGCCCAGTGCCCGCATCCCGCCAATCAGCACCGTCAACTCTGGTGCGGTCAGGGTCAGCAATTGTGCCCGGTCGAGCAGCATTTCTTCGGCGGGTACGGAATATTTCGTTTTCAGATAGTTTCGGAAGCCATCGGCAACCGGTTCCAGTACGTCGAAAGATTCCGCGTCGGTTTGATCATCGGTTGCGTCGGTCCGGCCTGGGACAAAGGGCACGGACGTTGAAACGCCTGCATCCTGTGCAGCTTTTTCAATTGCTGCTGCACCACCGAGTACAATCAGGTCCGCCAGTGACACGGCTTTATTGCCCGATTGCGCCGCGTTAAAATCTTTCTGAATCCCTTCAAAGGTACTCAGTACTTTTTTCAGCTGATCCGGCTGGTTGACTTCCCACTGATTCTGAGGAGCCAGACGAATCCGCGCACCATTGGCACCGCCCCGGCAATCTGAACCCCGGAAGGTCGCAGCAGAGGACCAGGCGGTATATACCAGTTCCTGCACACTCAGACCCGAGGCCAGAATGGTCTGCTTCAGCGTGGCCACATCGTTGTCGTTGATCAGGTCATGATCGACTTCAGGAACAGGATCCTGCCAGATCAGATCTTCAGCGGGCACTTCTGGGCCCAGATAGCGAACTTTTGGGCCCATATCGCGGTGCGTCAGTTTGAACCAGGCACGGGCAAAAGCATCGGCAAATTCATCCGGGTTATCCCGGAAATGCTCAGAGATTTTGCGATACGCCGGATCTTCCCGCATCGACATATCCGCTGTGGTCATCATGATGTTGACACGTTTGGATGCATCTTCCGGATCCGGCGCCTGATTTTTATCTGTAACGGTTTTGACTTTCCACTGATTGGCGCCTGCCGGACTTTTCGTCAATTCCCACTCGTTGCCCAGCAGCATTTCGAAATAGGTGTGATCCCATTGGGTTGGTGTGGGGGTCCAGGCGCCTTCCAGGCCACTGGTAATGGCATCCCGACCTTTTCCGTTGCCGTGGGCATTTTTCCAGCCCAGACCCATCTGCTCAATCGGTGCGGCTTCCGGATCCGGGCCAACCAGCGCGGCATCACCGGCACCATGGCATTTCCCGAAGGTGTGGCCACCGGCCGTCAGTGCGACGGTTTCATAATCGTTCATGGCCATCCGGGCAAAGGTTTCGCGGACATCCCGGCCGGAACCGAGCGGATCCGGGTTTCCATCCGGCCCTTCGGGGTTCACATAGATCAGACCCATCTGAACCGCCGCCAGTGGATTTTCTAAATCGCGATCACCGCTGTAGCGTTTGTTACCCAGCCATTCATCCTCGGCACCCCAGTAAATATCTTCTTCAGGTTCCCAGATATCTTCACGGCCCCCGCCAAAACCAAAGGTTTTAAAGCCCATGGATTCAAGGGCGACGTTGCCGGTCAGCACAAAGAGATCGGCCCAGGATAATTTATTGCCGTATTTTTGTTTGACAGGCCAGAGCAGGCGGCGTGCTTTATCGAGGTTGCCATTATCCGGCCAGCTGTTCAGTGGCGCGAAACGCTGGTTTCCGGTTGAGGCACCGCCACGGCCGTCACCGGTACGATAGGTGCCGGCTGCATGCCAGGCCATTCGGATCATGAGTGGGCCATAATGACCATAGTCGGCTGGCCACCAGTCCTGAGAGTCTGTCAGAATGTGTTCAATGTCTTGTTTAACGGCTTTGAGATCGAGCGTTTTGAATGCTTCTGCGTAGTTGAAGTCTTCGCCCAGCGGGTTTGACTTTTTGTCGTTCTGATGCAGGATTTTCAGGTTGAGTTGATTGGGCCACCAGTCTTCATTTCTGGTCCCTTCTCCGCGTAAGTTGGTGTTGCTGCCGTGCATGAACGGACAACCGCCCGATGCTGCACTTTTACCGTTGCTCATACATACTCCTTGAATACTCAGGTATTTGTGTCGGGTTTTGAATCACAACCTTTCAAGTTACACCATTGAATATAGTCTGAAGCGCAATCGAATAAAGACGGTTTTATCAATAACTGTCATCGGTTTTTTCTATGGTGCGAATCCATATTCATCTGAGGGCGTGTGGTGGGCAATGAACCAGAGGAAATCATCAGAAATTCTGATTAAATCAATACGATTGAGTGCTTCTTTGCCGGTCAGTTAACGGGGAGTGGCGTCTCAATCACGGCGGCAGTGAAGTTGGATGATCCGGGACAATTGAAGGATCGCCTGAGTATGCCGTTCATCCAGCTCGAAAGACGTGTTCAGCCGCAGACAGTGGTTAAACTGCGTGCCGGGTGAAAACATTTTGCCCGGTGCCAGTGTGATTTGTGCCGCCAGCGCCTGTACGTAAATCGCCATGGTATCTGAGGTTTCCGGTAAGCGAAGCCACACGAAATAACTCCCGTCTCCGGCAATGATCTCGACCTCAGCCGGGAGGGTCTGTGCCAGTAATTTGCACATGGCTTTCTTCCGTCTGTCCAGCGTTCGCCGGAGCTGTCTCAGGTGGTGTTCGTAATTTCGGGTACTGAGATAATCAACCAGCGCCAGCTGAATCGGTACGCTGGTGGTCAGGGTACTCATGAGTTGAAGTTTCTGAATGTCCAGAGCGCGCTTACCTGCCGCCACCCAGCCGATCCGAAACCCGGCAACCAGAGATTTGGAAAAGGAGGAGCACAGCATCACATTGCCGTGGAGATCAAAAGTTTTTGCCGGAAGGGGTTGCTCCGTGCCTCCGTAGAGTTCGCTGTAGACATCATCTTCAATCAGCGCGACCTGATACTTATTCAGCAGGGTCATGAGCTGCCGCTTTTTCTCCTCCGTCAGCGTGAATCCCAGCGGGTTCTGATGATTGGTCATCAGCCAGCACGCCCTCACCGGATGGGACTGAAAGGCCCGTTCCAGCGAATTCAGATCAATGCCGGTTCTGGCATCGGTTCTGACGGATAAGGCTTTCAGGCCAAGGCGCTCCAGCGACTGAAGCGCGCCATAAAAAGTGGGGGATTCCACCACCACCCAATCACCGGGGCGAGTGACGGCTTGCAGGCTCAGGTTCAGGGCCTCCAGCGCGCCAGCGGTGATCACAATTTCATCCGGTGAAATGCTGATTCCTTTAGCTGCGTAGCGCTGGGCAATCATGGCCCGCAAGGAGTCGTTCCCCGGCGGTAAATTATCCAGCGCATTCGAAACAGACATGCTGCGGGCGGCATGCATCAGGGATTTATTGACCTGATGCCGGGGATACAGGTTCGGATCCGGATAGGCAAAAGCGAAATTGACCATATAGGGTTTCCGGCTGGCTTGCAGGACATCAAAGATGAAACTGTTGATGTCGACCGCCTCGGCCGTTTCGACAGCAGCGTTCTGAGGCTGGGAGGGCATTTGGATGCTCTCGGCGACGGTGTAACCTGAACGGGGGTGTGCGACCAGCCAGCCTTGAGACTCGAGTTGCTGATAGGCATGCATCACCGTCATCAGGCTCATGCCTGCGTGTTCCGCCTGTTTACGCAGCGACGGCATTTTTTCACCGGCACGCCAGATACCTGATTCAATCTGATGGCGGATCTGCGACGCCAGCTGTTCATACTTTGCCAAACCAAGTCCCGGAATAGAGGAATGAAAGGAAGTGGAAATATAACAATTTTTTAATAAAACTGTTATAGGTTTTGAGTCTGGTTCTGTATCTGTTTTTTCGATTGGGTTCTTTCAATATAAGCGTGCTTTTCAATGACTCAATAGGAAGCTTATGTTTGGACTCGATGCTTTCATGCTCGCGCGGATACAGTTCGCATTTACCGTTTCGTTTCACATCATTTTTCCGGCCATCACCATTGGGCTGGCAAGCTATCTGGCTGTTCTGGAAGGACTGTGGCTGAAAACCCGTCAGCAAGATTACAAAACGCTATACCACTTCTGGTCGAAAATCTTTGCCGTGAACTTTGGCATGGGCGTGGTTTCCGGGTTAGTCATGGCGTACCAGTTTGGCACCAACTGGAGTGGTTTCTCTGAATTTGCCGGCAGTATCACCGGCCCCTTGCTGACCTATGAGGTGCTCACGGCCTTTTTTCTGGAAGCCGGATTTCTGGGCGTGATGCTCTTTGGCTGGAAACGGGTCGGAGATAATCTGCACTTTTTTGCGACCTGCATGGTTGCCCTGGGCACCATCATTTCAACCTTCTGGATTCTGGCTTCTAACAGTTGGATGCATACCCCGCAGGGCCATGAAATCATCGACGGACAAGTAGTGCCTGTGGATTGGTTTGCGGTGATTTTTAACCCTTCTTTCCCGTATCGGCTCATGCATATGGGGGTTGCTGCTTTCCTGAGTTGTGCACTGTTTGTGGGTGCATCTGCCGCATGGCACCTGCTGCGTGGCAATCAAAGCCGGCCAATTCGGACGATGTTTTCGATGTCGATGTGGATGCTGGTATTTGTCGCACCCATTCAGGCATTCCTGGGGGATTTGCACGGACTGAACACGCTGGAATATCAGCCGGCCAAAATTGCAGCCATGGAAGGGCACTGGGATAACAGCACCGGAGAACCCACGCCGCTGATTCTGTTCGGTTGGCCGAATATGGAAACGGAACGCACGGATTATGCGGTTGAAATTCCGGCCATGGCCAGCCTGATTCTGAAACACAGCCTGACTGAACCCATTCCGGCCCTGAAGGATTTTCCGGCAGACGAACGTCCTTATGCGCCCGTCGTATTCTGGTCATTTCGCATCATGGTGGCGCTGGGATTGCTGATGATCGTACAGGGGCTGATGAGCTTGTGGCTCCGAAAGAAAAACAAGCTGTATCAGCATAAAGGATTCCTGACCTTTTCTCTCTGGATGGGGCCCACCGGGCTGATTGCCATTCTGGCAGGCTGGATTACCACGGAAGTGGGGCGTCAGCCTTGGGTGGTTCACGGATTACTGAGAACAGATGCAGCCGTGTCTGCTCATGGCGATCTGCATATGAGCATCAGTTTGCTGACGTTCTTCGTGGTTTACAGTCTGGTCTTCGGATTTGGTTACTACTACATGGTGCATCAGATCCAGAAAGGGCCGCAGCCCGGTGACGAAGCCGTTCCCCATGATCTGCCAACCGTTTCCGGTCGGATCTGAAGCCTCAACATTTGAATAAGAGCAAAGAAAGGAGACAGCGATGGGTGTAGATTTATCGGTCATCTGGTTTGGCATCATTGTATTTGCCACGCTGATGTATATCACCATGGATGGCTTTGATCTGGGCATTGGGATTCTGATGCCTCTGGTGAGAAACGCGGAACAAAAAGATGTGATGGTCAATTCTGTCGCACCGGTCTGGGATGGGAATGAAACCTGGCTGGTTTTGGGCGGCGCGAGTTTATTTGGTGCGTTTCCGCTGGCTTACGCAGTGATCATTGATGCGCTGACGATTCCTTTAACCGTGATGCTGATTGCACTGATCTTCAGAGGTGTGGCGTTCGAGTTCCGGTTTAAAGCGCTGCCTTCCCATCTGGGATTCTGGGATAAAGCCTTTATGGTGGGGTCACTGGTAGCGACGTTCTGTCAGGGTGTTGTGGTGGGCGCTGTTATCGAAGGCTTTCCGGTCGAAGGCCGGCAGTTTGCCGGGGGCGCTTTTGACTGGCTGGCCCCGTTTCCGTTGTTTTGTGGCCTTGGGCTGGTGATTGCGTATGCGTTGCTGGGATGCACTTGGCTGACGATGAAAACAGAAGGCGAGCTTCAGGCCACCATGTATCTTCTGGCGCCCAAAATCTTGCTTCAATTACTGGCGGTGATTGTTGTGGTGAGCGTGTGGACACCGCTGGCGAATCCGGATATTGCGAAACGCTGGTTCAGCCTGCCGAATTTGATTTATTTCGCCCCGGTGCCCTTATTGACCGTATTCCTGGCTGCACTTCTGGTTATCTCGGTGAAAAAACGCAGAGAAATTCAGCCTTTTGTCGTGTCGCTCGGACTGATCTTTCTGGGATTCAGCGGGCTGGGGATCAGCTTGTGGCCGAATATCATTCCGCCGGATGTGACCATCTGGCAGGCCGCGGCGCCGCCTCAAAGCCAGGGGTTCATGCTGGTGGGTGCCCTGTTTATCATTCCTTTTATCTTGCTGTACACCTTCTGGAGTTACGCTGTATTCAGCGGCAAAGTGGACCCGGAAGAACATTATCATTAACGGAGTGCAACGAATGAAAACTCAGACACTGAAACAATACGGTTGGCTGGCGTTGATTTGGGGCAGCAGCGTGGTCGCACTGGGGTGTGTTTCCTGGTTGTTCCGAACGCTGATGAATGCGGCAGGGTTAACCGCTTAATTCACTTTCGCAAGGAAAATAAAAAATCCGATGACGGGGTCATCGGATTTATTTTCACTGAAAAATCAGGCTTTTTTCAGTTTCTTCTTCAGCTTTTTCAGCTTATCGGAGTGCTTCGCAACTTTGGCTTTACGCACTTTGATTTCTTTTTTCAGTTTCTTCGCTTTCTTGGTGACTTTTGCCATTTCATTTCTCCTTTGGGTTCAATGAGTGAATGGCTGACAGGAAAGGAACTGCAGTTTTGCCTTACGTATCAACCTGATCCTAAGATCACATGCGTGAGTGAACCACGGTCAGGATGCCTGTGAATTTTCTTTCACAAACTGACGGATAAAGCGGCGGACTTCACGCGCCGCGCTGGTGTCCAGTTCTTCGCATAAAGCTACAAAAGCATCCCGTTCTTCACCATTGATTCTGATGACTAACTGACTGTTTTTCTTACCTGCTTTGGCTTTATTGTGATTGGACATCCCGGTTCACCATGATACACGCATAGACAATGTATATATGCTCGCTATACATTCAGCAAATTTATACCATGAATTTTGCGAGGCTTGACACGCTAAATCCGGGCCGCTCTTCCGTCGCCTTGGTGACAGAGGTGAAGTCCAAATCCGGACCAGACCAAGAGACAGATGTTGTTGAGGTGATGAAAGTGCAGGTGTTGGCGTGAAAACATATTTTGTGATGAAGAAAGGGATGATGTACAGCGCCCGAGAAAACGTGAGTCCGGATGATCTGAAAGCCCAGTATCAGGCGTGTCAGGATGCCGGATTGATGCTGGTTGCCGATTCAGTTGAAGCCGAATCGGAAGCGGATGCGATTCGGCATGTGAAGTCATTATCAAACTGGATGATTGTGCTGGCACTGACCGGGATGCTGAACGCGATGTTCATGTTGTTTGTTGGAGAATCGCCTCTCAACGTGGTCATTATGTTTGGTGCTGTTGCCGTCATGTTCGGGATGTCCGGGAAAGCGCGTGCGATAGAAAGTGAGGCACTGAAAGCCTTGCGTAAAAACCAGTAATTTCCAGAGTGAGCTGTTTGCTGAAGGAAGGATGATGCTAGCACTGTGTGCCGTAGGGCTTTTTATGTTCTATTTGATTTTTCAGGAAGACGACGTGATTTATGCCGATGTCATGCTGGCTTCCATTGTGATGGTCATTTATGCCGGTGTTCATCATGTATTTCATCCGGAGATCATCAAACAGATTCACCGGGCTGGCGTCCTACTTTACCTCGCACCGCTTGCTTCTTATGGGGCGATTTTATTTCCGGGCTTGCAGACAAAGTATTCAGAAACGACCACCATTATCCTGGGCTGGATTGGGTTGGTTTTATCGTCTTTTTGTCTGATGTTATTGATTCTGATGATGGTCTGAACGGATGTTTTGACGACGTCTATGAAATGAAATCGCCTGCTGAGTATTCTCTGTGATGCGCGCCACTATTCAAGCACTGATGCCGTTGTCGGGTGGGAATATCGTGCGATATTTTGCCTGAACTGATCATTGTCAAACCCTGGGGGAATTTTTGGAGATGTGCATGAACAGAATGCATTTACTGGCCGCAGTCGCAGCGGCTGTGATTTTATCTGGCTGTGCCGGCCGGGTGGCAGAAAAACCCATCGGACTGGCGAACCCGGCGGCAATGTACTGTGTAGACAAGGGTGGCAAGCTCGACATGGTGACCGAAGATGGTCAACGCGTGACTTACTGTGTGCTATCGGATGGCCGCAGAGTCGAAGAATGGCAATACTTCCGGGAAAATCACCCGCAACTGGATGAAACGGATACCCTGTAAACGGCCTGAGAAACCACAATATTTGTTGTGGTTTTTTTCATGGTCCCGCGGTAGTTCCCGCAATTGTGTCAGGGATTGTAAATCTGCTGCTGCTTCGGGATAGATCTTTATTTCTGAGTGTCTATGGTTGGATTCACTGGAAGCAAAATAAGGATAATGTCATGTCAGTATTTGATAATCAGCAGCACTACGGCAAGGTCAGCCGCTTTTTTCACTGGGGAATGGCGATTGTATTGTCGGCTCAATTTTTGACGGCTCTGACGCGTTTTTTCTTTGAGGACTCCTGGCTGGACAAGCTTTTATGGGGACTCCATAAGCCGATGGGTTTTTTGCTGCTGCTGTTTGTGGTGCTCCGGGGACTTTGGGCGTTGATGAATCGGTCCCGTCGCCCGGCATCCGTCAGCCGGGCAGCAGTGCTGGGCCACCGGGCTTTGTATGGACTGATGTTTGTGATTCCTGTACTGGCGTTAATTCGTCAATATGGTTCAGGCCGCGCGTTCTCTCCTTTCGGCATCCCGCTGATGGATGGCTTTGAAGGTGAAAAAATCGAGTGGATGGTCGGTCTGGGGAATCTGATTCACGGGGAACTGGCCTGGTTGCTGCTGGCTTTCACGCTGGGTCATATCGTGATGGCTTTGTGGCACCGAATCAGAAAAAGCCATGAAGATGTGCTGACCCGGATGTGGTAATAACAGCACATGAGTCGAAATGGTCTGCCTGAGCAGGCCATTTTTGTCTGAACGGATGGATCTCTGATTTCAGATTTTTGTTTTAAAAACGGTGTCTGTCCTGTTGATACAATTTGGGTGTATCGGTATCAATCTGCTCTGGTCCATGTTTACATGGTCAGCGAGGTCATGTTTTCAGTTTGCATGATTTCTTTTGTGAAACTGAATGCACCGCCTGTAAAATACGGGCTGTTTGAATGGATGGGAGAATGTAATGTCAGACTCGATCACCGAAAATACGCAGCAATTGGGTGCGGTTAACCAGAAAGTCGTGGCTGAAGGGGAGCGTTTACCTGCGGTCAAGCTGAAGGATGGGACCCAGGTTCAAACCGGAACGGTTGCAGCCATGCTGCACAATATTGAACGTTTTAATGCCGGACATCGGGATGAGGTTGAGGCAGAGCTGGAGATGGCAGTGCCGACCTTAGTGAAAATTGGTCTGTTTGATTTATTTTGCCCGGATGAGTGGATCAATGGCAATAATGCAGGACGTCGGTTTGTCGGTCGCAAAGCCAAGCAGTATTTAGACTCAGAAAAAGCAGAATGAGGGCGCCTCATGTTCAAGGCTTTGTTCGACTATAAAATCTGGGCGAATCGGGACATCTATTCGGCTGTGAGCAAGATTGACCCCGAGTGCCACCCGCAGGAACGACATATCATTGTGATTGCTTGAATGTTGTGAGTCAGAATTTCCACTTGCTAAACTTAAATAAAGCACACGGAAATTCTGTGGACACAATCATGCATGAATATCTACAACTTGATATCCAGTACGACATTTATTTTCTGTCGGATCCACACGGTCAGTATCAACTGATGCTGGATGTTCTGGAGAAAATCGGATTCAGGTATCCGCACAACGGACAGGTCAGGGATCGGCTGTTTATTCTGGGGGATCTGATTGACCGGGGACCCGACTCCATGGCAATACTGGCGTTCGTCCAGAATAATCCTGCGGTCTATGCCATTCAAGGGAATCATGAGCACATGGCATGCCGTGCATTCCGGAATCCGGATCATCAGGCTTTATGGTTGATGAACGGTGGCCGCTGGCATGAACACTGCGATCCTGAGGCATTACAGGCATCTTTACGGTTTGCGCAGGCACTGCCTGTTTGTTATACCCTGCAAATTAATGGTCATCAGATTGGTCTGATCCATGCGGCGGTCCCTTCACCGTTCGACTGGCAGTATTTTACGCATTGTTGCGACGAAGGGCTGCTGAGTGATGAAGCGTTGACGGATGCGATCTGGGATCGCGAAGCATTTCTGCATGATCCTGAGATGGCTATCGCGCATATTGATGCGGTCGTGATGGGCCATAATATTGTCACAGGCTTAAAACCGAAAGTGTGCGGTAATCGGATTTATATTGATGGTGCGATGTCGATGGGAGATCGGGGTATGATTTTGAAATACCGCCGGGGCGGGGAAGTGCTCGGGCTGTTTCAGGAATATGCGTTTCTCCGAGAAAAAGACAGCGATCAGTTGGTCTGGATTTAAAGTCAGCCTCCGGTGTCAGGATACTCCGAGATGACCCAGCGCCCATTGCCTGAGAAAATCTGCCCGATCTGTTTACGACCTTTTACCTGGCGAAGAAAATGGGTCGATTGCTGGCATCAGGTCATCTATTGCTCAGAACGTTGCCGCCGACAGAAAAAATCCCGCCGTGCTGCCACGGAATGACGCCGTTCCCCGATAAGGTTTTTCATGATGTTCCTTGTCGAGGAGATGCCGACAAGCTCACTCTGCCATCAGCTTGCAGTGAATCTCGTAGTCTTCGATGACTTGCCGGGCATAGGTCAGGCAAGCTTCAATGATTGCATCGGTCTGTTCCGGCAAGAGCTGAACCATGAATTGCTCAAAGCGGGTTGAACGTCTGTCCCCGCGAGCATGGGCCAGTGCGAGCGCTTCACCACAGGCTTGTGCATACTCGCAAAAATACTGTTCCGGACTGGTATCGTTCAGGATGATCGCTTCGGGTTTGACCGATAAGCGCGCATGATGGCGGGAGCGAACCAGCCAGTGCTGATTGTTCCAGACAACTTCATCCAGTAGCAAATCCGGGCGGCGCTGCATAAACCGCTGGCAGTCGGCGGTCAGGTGCGCCGGGTTCAGTGTGTTCACCGGGCTGAGATCCGGAAATGAGAAAATGGGTGCAGCCTGACGCTGTTGCTTCACTTCAACAATGTGGCACAAAGGTAAATCTTCAATACTTCTGCAATCACCGGGACCGACCAGGAAGTAATAGCGCATGGCTTCATGAGAGCCTGTGCCCGCATGAATGCGAACGACGATATCCAGCACCTCATCATCCAGATAAGGCCGGAAGGTCGTTTTCAGAATGGCATACTCTTCAGACGGCAGCCGCACATATTTACCGGGCTTATCCGCAAAGCGTAACTTGCCGTCTTCAACCAGCGTCGATTTTGCAAGCTGACTTTTACTGTAAAAGTCTTTTCCTCCGGCGGAGCGCTTGGCCGCTTTCCGGCTGTATTTATACAGCACATGATCATCATCAAAAGATTGCAGGACATTGAATCGTGTTTCTTCACGGTCAATCACTTGTGCCAGAGTTTTCAGGTAGACCTTCAGAAATTGCTGACTGGCTTCGCGTACGTCGTCGTCATTGATGGCATTCAGATCGTCATCAATATCTGTTTCATCGGTCAGATATTTTCCTTCCAGCAAACCGCGTGCGAAATCACCGGCAAGTGACAGGCTGGTCAGGAAACGGGCCAGATCCCAGACTGCGTAGCCAACACAGGCATCGTCAAAATCATTGGGAGCAAAAATCACCTGATCGCTTTGCGAGCCTTCTTCGGTCATGAAGCCAAAGTTAGACAGATGGCAGTCGCCCATGATGAATGTCTGTCCTGGTTTGGCGAACAGCAGATCGGGTAGCTTCAGCACACCGCCTGCCAAATCGGCGTAGAAGATCTGAGCAGACCCCCGGAAAAACTGGAAAGGGCTCCAGGTCATTTTGGTATGTTTGTTCAGCGGATGCTGGTTGGAAGGCACGGTGCCGTCGATGAGTCTGAGTTGATCGCAGAGAAAATCGGTTCTGGAGGTCATGCAGTTGCCTGAATCGTTGCCAAGTCTTTTCCAGTATTGTCGATGCAGGCGAGAAGAACAAAAAAGGCGGGAAAATAGTTGAAAGCCAGGCAAGTGGCCCGGCTTAAATGGGTTTATTTTGCGATGGCCTGCGCAGGCTGGGCTGCGGGTTGCTCCTGAGCCGGAGCGCCGCGGCGGATCATGACGGTCATCGACAGCAGCACCGTGACAACGCCATAGCTGACACTTTCCCAGGGCACCATGTCACCGGTAAAACGATTGACCAGCATCACCAGCACGGGGATCAGATAGGTATAAGCCGAGACCTGTTCCGGTGCCAGCGCCACGCTGCCTTGCTGAAACAGGAAGAAGCTGATTGCGGTTGCAAACACAGCCAGATAGCCAATGCCCAGCCAGATATCTCCCGGAATTTGTGTCCACTGGGTTTGGATCAACTGTGGGGCGGTGGCAAGGGTCAGCAGGCCTGTTGCACAAATCAAAGTCCAGCAGGTCAGATGAACAAAGGACTCACCTTTGTAGCACTTCTTCACAATGATTGGGTTCAGCGCCATACCCAGACAGCCCAGCAAATAGATTTTGTTAGAGGTTGTCATGGCGATGGAACCGGCCGCAGATATATCCCCCCGGAAAATGATCAGCGCAGCACCCAGCATGCCCCCGACAAGCGACAGTGTCACGGCAAGGGAAGTCCGGCGTTTAAATACAATCGCCGCCAGCACGGCGCTCATCAAAGGGACCGTGGTGTACAACGCACTGGCATCCAGCGGACTGGTTTCACGCAGCGCGATGAACATGGCCACAAAATAGCTCAGTGCAGGCAGGCTGATCAGCGTGTAGCGCCCTAAATCCTTTGCTGAGGGGATACGAAATTGTCCCTTCAGAATCAGCAGGCCGACAAAGAGTACACTGGCCAGCAAGTAGCGCACCCAGGTCACGATGAGTGGATCCATGGTCGCCGTGATATGGCTGCCAATCGGGAAAGACAGGCTAATCAGTACAGTGAAGAAAAATAACTTCAGGTGTGAAATTTGGTTCTGTGACAACATTTAACTTCTCAATGACTAAGAACGATGCCGAATGTGGAGCATTTAACCAAAACCTGACTGGTAAGACAAGAAAATTTGACCCAAAAGTTAGATCAAAAAATGGCAACTCAAGTTGCCAACTGTGAAGTGGGTCATGTCATTTGTTGTAAAATTACAACTTATCGAGAAGGCATTGCAGGTTTTTGAGTTAAGAATGCGATGAAGTGCCGGTGGGTTATTCAGCGATCCGTGGTCAACTTGGCGGTGAATTAGCCGATTCTAAATCTGATTTATCTTCTTCCGGCAAGTGGACGCATCTATAGCGTATCCAAGTATTTGCATACTTGATGAGATGTTTTTCCTAATGAGTGGTCATGATGGCGTTTAAAAAAATAATTTTGCTGTGCAGCATTCAGTTGGCTGCCTGTTCGGATGTTCCCAAAGAATCTGTGACCATTGATCTCGGCTATCAGCCGAATCAAGCATTCACGATCCAAGAAAATGTGACTTTCAAAATGGATTCGGATTATCAGGGACAAAGACCGCAGGAACTGGCGTTTTTACTGGAGATGATTCCTGATGATTTAGAGGTGAAATCGGAAAGGATTGTGAATCTGTCAACTGCGGCAGCAGAAGCGGATGGCTCGGTTCCGCTGGAGCTGGATATTCAGAAGTTCCGAAACTCTTCTACTGAAGAGCCTTCATCCATTGAGTCGCCGGAAGCCGTTGAACTCGAGGGGGTTCGCATACTGGCCAAGCAGTCTCCAACCGGTGAGGTTCATTTCGAAAAAACACTTGGTGATGCTCAAGCGGATGTGGCTGACGAAGATGTGCTCGAGTTGCTGCCACAGTTCGTGATGTATGCGGACCTGGATCAGAAAACTTTCGAGGTTGGGGAAACACTCTCGGTCAAAATGCCGATTGACGAGCTGGCTGACGGTCAGCGTATTGAAGATGTGAACGTCCTGTATACACTCAACGAAATTAAAGATCAGAAAGCCTATTTTGATCTGAAGGTGAAGCCGGGTACGACCATCAATATCCATTCGAACACCCATGCTGAAATTCTTGGTGGCGGGACGATGGTTTACGATATCACGCGTCATTACATTCCGGAGCAAGAGACACTGTTTGAAATGCGTTCCTCTACCCGGGTTGCGATCGGTACCCTGAAGATGAATGTTTCTTCTGGCATCTCGACAAAAGTTACCCTGCGTTGATTCAGTTGAATGCGCAGGTAATAGTGCCTGTGCATTCAAAACCGCTCACGAACCAATCCGGATCGGAAAGCCAACTCGGACAGAAAAAATATGAATTTGGATGAATATTGATCCAGATCCATGCCTTCTCCGATTTTCTGCGCAACAATCCCGGTTCACTTACTCATAAGGAGCCGGACACATGAAAGCCGCTGTTGTGAATGAATTCAAAGGGAAACTTGAAATTAAAGATATCCCTGTTCCTGCCGTGAAACCTCGCGATGTTCTGGTGAAAATCCACGCCTGTGGCGTATGCCATACCGACTTACATGCCTGCCATGGTGATTGGCCGGTCAAACCCAAGATGCCTTTGGTGCCTGGCCATGAAGGGGTGGGTGAAATCGTTCAGGTTGGCAGCGAAATCCATCACCTGAAGATTGGCGATCGTGTTGGCGTGCCCTGGCTGTATTCAGCCTGTGGCCATTGCGACTATTGTTTGTCAGGTCAGGAAACCCTGTGTCTGGATCAGCACAATGCGGGCTATTCTGTGAATGGAGGATATGCTGAATACTGTCTGGCCCATGGCGAGTATGTGGTCAAGGTCCCGGATGGACTGTCCTATGTTGATGCTGCGCCTTTATTCTGTGCCGGGGTGACAACCTACAAGGCGCTGAAAGTGACCGATGTGAAACCCGGGCAATGGGTTGCGATCATCGGTGTGGGTGGCTTGGGGCATCTGGCGGTTCAGTATGCCAAAGCCATGGGGATGAACGTGATTGCAGTCGATACGGGTGCTGAGAAAATGGCACTGGCAAAAGAACTGGGTGCAACACACTGCATCGACTTTATGAAAGAAAAACCTTCCGAGGCGATTCAGCGATTGGTGGGCGGGGTTCATGGGGTCGTCTGTACTGCCGTTTCGAAACCCGCGTTCGAGGAAGCCTATCGTTCAGTTCGCCGTGGCGGAAGCTGTGTGCTGGTGGGTTTACCACCGGATGAAATGCCAATCCCGATTTTCGATACGGTCCTGAACGGTATTAAAGTGATTGGCTCGATTGTCGGGACGCGTAAAGATCTGCAGGAATGTTTGCAGTTTGCAGCAGAAGGCAAAGTCCGGGCAATCACAGAAGTGAAGGCGCTGGAAGAGATTAACGAGATCTTCGATGACATGATGAAAGGTGAAATCACGGGCCGGATTGTCATGAATCTGGAGTCGTGATTGCGGATTACACCCTCGAATTTTATCCCGCCGGACTGTACCAGCCCGGCGGGATTTTTTGATCCTGTGCCTGATCAGATCGCTATCCATGCATCACGGTGCGCATCATGCGACCTAACTTCTCCTGTTCCTGCTTTGACTTCGCTTTTCGCCAACCGTCGAATTGACTTCTGTCATGCCTAATTTCTCCGACCAGAAAAATTTGTCATCGCCCAAAAATATGCATTCATTCACCTATCATTTTATTTCCTTTGTTAACTGACTCTTTTCAATCCATAAAATTAAAACTAGTCCTTTAGTTGATGATTCAAATCACTTTTGGTGTAAAAAATAAAAAGAAAGCCTGAAAGTGTCGCGAAATTGAGAAAGGACCATAAAAAGGCCAAAGGTTTAAGGAATGAGACAGTTTTAAGGTCATGAAAAATAGATGATTAATCCGGTCAGTGTGTGTTGATAGCCCTGTTTGTTATTTTTTTGACGTGAACTAAAGTTAGCAATACAAAAGTCGTAGCAAAATAAAATGAGGGTTAGCAGGGATGTCTATTAAACCATACAGCCGATTGGCACTCGTTTCTGACGAGAGTATACAAGCCTCAATATTAAAAGAGTATTTGATTCGACATGTGAAAATGACGGTCAATTCGATCTCGATTGATGAGATGAAAACGTTATCTTCAGGTGAGGTTGAAGAAACACTCTTTTTACTGGATTCTGCCAGTGCAACGAAAAAATCGAATGAGCATTATTTAAATGCAATTTCCGAAATGGAAATGATTCCTGCGGAAGTCTTAATTAATGTTCCCAATGATGTTCAGGTCGAAGCGCTGAAAATATGGCCAAATTTAGTGGGCGTTTTTTATACCAGTGATTCTCTTGAGATATTATCTGAAGGGTTAGAGAAAATACAAAATGGTGAGTTGTGGTTCAGTCGGAAATTATGCCAGGCATTGATTTCAGAGTACCGAAGTACCCAGACGAGCTTTCCAAAGATGTCGGTTGAATTAACCGCCAGAGAAAAGGAAATCATGCAGTTGCTGGTTTCTGGTGCTTCAAACTCGCAAATTGCTGAGTCGCTGTTTGTCAGTGAAAACACGGTCAAAACCCACCTTCATAATGTTTTTAAGAAAATTAAGGTGAAGAATCGCCTGCAGGCTTTTATGTGGGCGAAAAACCATACCTTGAACAGTTTAAGCTCATGAAAAAATTCAACCTGACGCTCTTGTGCATGCTGTGCATGTGCCCGTTATTTGTCTTTTCCCAGGCACAAAATTCCGGGAAAGAGCAACCCCTAGAAAATGGGAAAAAACTTGAGAATGGTCCGAAGCTTGAAAGTGATGAACCGCTTGAAACGAAAGGTCGACTCGAAAACCTGGACAGTCTGCGTGAAATCAGCGGTGCAGTGATCGACCGAACGATGACACGGCTGGGAGAAAGCTTTTATTCACTGTTTGCACAGAAGCTTGAAGATCAATTGGATGAATTAAAAGAGAACTTAGTGGTGAAAGAAAGGCCGACCGCTTTATCAGGCAGTATTATCAGCATTTATCACCGGCAGAATATAATTTACAGAACCGCACTTTCTCCGGGGCGACAAAATGCTGAGGAAAAAACGGATCAGGCCGTAAATGCTGTCAAAAACTATGTTCTCAGATGGCGAATAGAGCGGTATTTAAAAGATACCTTCGATGTTGATTATGACGAAATTTAAGGAGCAAACTCATGAAAAGGAAGTTTTGTATGCTGCTATTGTTTGGCTGCATGAGCTGGAATACACAGGCGACCGAACTCATTTATACACCCGTAAACCCGAATTTTGGCGGGAACCCTTTAAACGGTAACTTTTTGCTGGGTGTTGCAAATGCCATTAATGATCATAAAGATCCATCAGCGAGTGATCCGTTTGAGCAACAATCCGATTTAGAACGATTAACGGCAAACTTAGAGTCCAGATTAATTAGCCAGTTATTGGCAGATGTGGGGAATGGCAATACAGGGCAACTCACAACCGATGATTTCGTCCTGAATATTGTAGATGATAACGGTACTTTACTGATTCAAATTACGGATAAGACAACGGGAGAGTCATCAACCATTCAGGTCAATGGTTTGATGCCTGATTAACAGGGAGTTCGTCATGAAAAAGTTGATCCTTTTGTGCTCTGTGTTGTTCGTCAATGCATGTTCTAATTCAATGCGGATGCCTGATGCAGACAGAGAACCCACGTTAATGCCCCGTGGGGCAATTTTTGAGGATTTAGTGTCTTTGCCGATGCCTCAGGGCCAGATATTTGTTTCTGTTTATGATTTCAGAGATCAGACTGGGCAGTATAAGCCGCAGCCGAACAGTAACTTTTCCACGGCGGTTCCTCAGGGAGGGGCGGCGCTGCTGACCACTTCTTTGCTGAACTCCAAATGGTTTATTCCGCTGGAGCGGGAAGGGCTGCAAAATTTGCTCACAGAACGAAAGATTATCCGTGCTGCACAGCAAAAGCATGAAATACCGGTGAATCATGGTTCGCATCTTCCTTCACTGATGTCATCCAATATTGTCATCGAAGGGGGGATCGTGGCCTACGATACCAACATTCAGACGGGTGGTTCCGGCGCACGTTATCTGGGGATTGGTATTTCTTCACAATACCGGACCGATCAGGTGACGGTGAATCTCAGGGCCATTGATGTGCGGACCGGACGGGTGCTGGTGAGCGTCACAACCAGTAAGACGATTCTTTCACAAGAGTTTCAGACAGGGGTCTTCAAGTTTATAGATTACAAAGATCTGCTGGAAGCGGAGTTGGGTATCACAACCAATGAACCGGTCAATATTGCGGTGATGTCTGCGATAGACGCTGCGGTGATCCAACTGATTGTGGATGGGATCAATACAAATCTCTGGAAACTGGCGAATCGTGCAGAGATCAATAACCCTGTGATTCAGAAGTATATGTTTACAGAGCAGCCGATTATTTAAATTATCGCCATAAAATTAAGTCATTGATATCAAGGGCCTTCACATTGTGTTGGCCTTTTTTGTTGTCAGCCCTAAACCACCGCCGATGGCGGTGGTGATTGTTGATAGATTTTATTTATTTGAAAGTGATGAGGATATTGTTGTGGTAATAAATTTTGATTGTAAATCCTATTGGAGAACAGCTGGTTAAGCAGATAACACAATGGTTTATTCGCTATCTGACAGAGTGTTTATATTTTAAATAATTGATTTTATTGTAAATATTTCCATATGAAGACGTGTAACTTTCAATTATTATCATTGATAAATTCACTATTAAGTTTATGGTGAAATTTTATCCCAGTGCCATAATATTTTTACGACACCTGTTTTCTTCTGGACAAGAAAATGAAATATTTGAGAAGAATTAATTCTGGATTATTTGCTTTATCTTTTATTTGCGCGCAGGTATCGACTGCAGGTGAATTAGCAAATAATGAATTGAATGAGGTTTGGGGGTCAGATGACAATATTGCTTCTATTGAAGCATATGGTGCAACTGATAGTACGGCGATTATTGTTCAAAAATCTGGAGGAGGTCTTGGAGGGAATCAAAGTAAAATAAAAATAAGTGGTCATGATAATTTTGCATACTCTCATCAAGAGGGATATTACAACCGTTCATATATTGAACAGGATGGGAATGAAAATTACGCTGCGATTTATCAAAATGGAATTGGAAATGATGGCAGCATAGAACAATACGGAAATGGAAATACTGCAATTTTAAGCCAGAGTGGTATTGGCCATAGTGACAGTATTACTCAACATGGCGACGATAATTTAGCAGTTGTTGTCAATAAGCCTTATGTCCTTTTTTCTGGGTTCGATATTAACCAGAGCGGTCATGAATCTATCATGATTTTAAATGGCATGAGCAGAAATATTTCAGTTTATTAACACAATTAAGGAAAGTACCATGAAAAAGTTAGCTTTAGCAATCTCAGTACTGTTAGCCTCTGGTAGTGTTTATGCAACGAATACTTCTTTGAATACTGCAGTGGGCGGCAGTGACGGAAACACCGTGAATGTCTATCAGTTCTCACCAGGTGCGGGTCATTTTTCATCGGTTTATCATGCCGGTAATTCAGATGATAACACCACCACTGTTTCTCAGGTCGGTCAGACGCATACATCTGAAGTGAGCTATGAAGATGGTTCTGATGATAACTGGAGCCTGGTCACGCAGTGGGGCGATTCTAACGCATCCGAAGTGATTGTGGACGACGATTCTGATGAGAACGGTATGATTGTCACGCAGACGGGCTCTGGCAATGACTCGTACATTCAGATGGATTTTAATGCCGATGGTAACTTTGCCTCACACACCCAGTTGGGGAGTGCAAATACAGCCAATACTGTGGTCTTCGCGGGGGATGATAATGTCCTGAATACGACGCAGATCGGCACGGGTAACGTTTCCACAGTCAGTGCGGCTGGTGCTCCTTTCGATAACCCGGATAACAACGTGGTGAATGTTCTGCAGGAAGGCGATGGCAATATCTCTACCGTTCTACTGACGGGTGAAGCGGATGACAACATGGTTGCTGTGAATCAGCTGGGTAATGCTTCATTTGCACTCGTGACCATTACCGGTTTCTTTGGTCAGGCGGATGATAACTCCGTCAGTATTACACAGACGGATCTGGATGTTGCGGTTGATACTATCGTGAATTCATCGGGTAATGACTTCACAACAATTCAGTTCTGATCCCATGAACTGACACAGATAAAGCGGCGAAGTTCGTCGCTTTATCTTTTCCCGGTTGAAATACAATTGAATCCAAAAATGCAGGTAGTGGCGAAAAGGAAGACTTCTCTCATCGTGTTCAGCGATTTATTTTCTGGTTGTAAATATGAATGAAAATAATCGAAGCCATTACATGAGCAGAAGTGAAATTCATATCACTTAGCAGAGATAAGGTAATCCCATGAAAAAGATCGCGCTTGCAATTTCTGTGCTTCTTGCGTCAGGCAGCGCAGTGGCAACCAATACATCTTTCAATACAGCGGTGAATGGTAGTGATGGAAATACGGTGTCTGTCTATCAGTTTTCTGGTGGTCCCGGACACTATTCAAGCGTTTATCACGATAATAATTCTGATGGCAATTCAGCCACAGTGAATCAGAGTGGTGAAGCGCACATGTCAGAGATCTTTATGGATCATGGTTCCAGTGACAATACGGTGACAATTGCGCAACTTGGCTCAACTCAGACTTCCTGGGTGAGTGCCGATCTGAATTCAGATAACAATGTTGTTTCTGTCAGCCAGAGTGGATCAACCAATGGTTCAATGATTTTAATGATGGATAATGCAGATCGGAACTCAGCATCAGTGACACAAAATGGTTCTATGAATACATCGGATATTTATATTACTGCAGGTGATGAAAATATTCTGAGTTCGACGCAAATCGGCAGTGCCAATATGGCGATGATTGATATTTCAGGGGCGCCATTTGATAACCCGGATAACAATATTGTGAATGTCTGGCAGCAGGGCGATGGTAATCTGGCTCAGATTGCGTTGGTGGGTGAAGCGGATCACAATACCGTAGGTGTGACACAATGGGGGAATGCATCGACGGCGACCGTGAATATCAGTGGTGCGGGTGGCTCGGCGAATCATAACACCGTGATGATTACGCAGACCAACAATGATGTTGCCACCGATACGATCGTGAACTCTTCGGGCAACACCTTTATCACGACGCAGCTGTGATGGCGCGTATATGTAGCATGAAAGCGGCGATGGCGGCCGCTTTCATGATGGCGACCGGTGCTGTCTGGGCTCAGCCTGAATCTCTGTTACAAGAACCGGTGACCATCGACTGCCTGGTTGACGATCAAACCGTCACGCTGACTGTGGTTGCGCTTGAATCTGCCAGCGTTGATTTAGAGATGGTCTCTGCCACTGGAAACCGAATGCGCAATACCATGCAAGGCGGCAGCAAAGCCCAGATGCGGATGGATCGCCGCCAGTTTCCGGTTCAGGTGACAATTGAAACGCAAGGTGAAATCACCGGCCAAACCATTTCACAAGACTGCAAGATCACCACAGATGTGCCCTGAATCAGGAGTGCATCTGTTTTTTTGAAACGCGCTTCGAGACAAGTGGATTTGAAAAAACAATATGTGCGTAAGTGCACAAAAATGCAGTCATTCAAACGCGGTACTCACTTTCTTGTCACAAGATTGTTATGATGAGCGCTTGCTTCCGAATTGCGGAATATCGCCCGGGAGCTCAGGCGTTTTTCCGGACATGTCATGTGGACGGAAATTCAATCAAATCACCGAATATCACTATTTTTTGACTGTGTAGCAGTGACAAAATCCGTTAGTTAACACTATGTATATTCAAAAAATTAAGCCCAATCGTGATGATGTGCGCGTCATTTTGAGTGCATCAGACGACTATATGTATGCTTTATATCCACCTGAGACCAATCATCTCGAAAGTGAAGAATCTCTGATGAATGAGAATGTTCACCTGGTTGGTGCTTTTGTTCGCGGCGCGCTGGCTGGTATTGGCGCTGTCAAAATGATGCATGATGATGGTGAGTACGGGGAGATCAAGCGAATGTTTGTGCTGGATAACTACCGTGGACTCGGGATATCGCGGCAGATTATGGAAGCGCTGCATCAGTATCTGAAGCATAACGGCGTTCAGGTCGTCCGGCTTGAAGCCGGTGTCAGTCAACCCGAAGCACTGGGTTTGTATCAAACTCTGGGATACCGGGTGCGTCCGCCGTATGGTCTGTATCAGGAGCACCCTTTGAGTATTTTTATGGAACTTGATCTGAACACGGTAGAAGGCTGACTGGTTCAGGTCAGTGATTTTGTTGTACAGGAGAAATGGATGTCTGCTGAAGCAAGACTACGTACTTTGGGGCTCGTATTACCTGCAGCCAGTGAACCCCAAGGCAGCTATGCCAATTGTGTCCGGACCGGAAACCTTTTGTATGTCTCCGGAAAAGGCCCGGTGACCGGATTTCCGGAAGTCCCCCGGGGGAAGCTGGGCAGAGAATATACCGTTGAACAAGGGTATGCGTTTGCCAGGGCAACTGGAATGGATATTCTTTCAGCAGTCAGGCTGGCTGTCGGAAGTCTGGACAAAGTCAGTCGCGTGGTCAAACTGCAGGGTTTTATCAATGCCACCGAAGCCTTTGAACATCACCCTAAAGTATTGGATGGCTGTTCCGACTTCATGGTTGAAGTGTTCGGTGAAAAAGGGATTCACGCTCGCTCCGTGTTTGGGGCTGCGTCTGTTCGTGGCAACTTGCCTTTGATTATCGATTCTATTTTTGAAATCGCGGATTGATTGATGCAGCGATGTCCGCGGTTCTGTGATTCACGACTGAAAAAACGGCCTCAGCGTTCTGGGCCGTTTTTTTACATCACCAGAAAATCAGTATGAAAAATCAGCAGAAATCAATTGTTTTTCCTTTGAAAAGTGAGACTTAGCGCAATCAATTTTATTGTGAGTATTGACCTCGAACGCATTAACAGCGACCCTAATGTGCGTTGTGCAATCAGGTTCATCTGCGCAAGGTCGCACAGTGTCGTATGACCCTGCCTCACCCATTGCTCTGCACCATAATGAAGGAAAAATTCACACGTCAGTTAGTGATAAGGAAAAACATGTTGAACGAACGGCTAAAATCCCGTTATCAGCTCGAACCGTTTACAGAAAAAGATCACGCATTACTCATTGATTGGGTTGTGGATGAGGAATTCAATTTACTCTGGGGTGGGCCGCTGTATCAGTTTCCTCTCACCACCGAACAAATTTCGAAGCATGTTTCCCGCCCTGAAATTCATCCGTTTTTATTTACCGTAGCCGGACAAGTGAAAGGCTATATTGAGCTGTGTGACAATCGGCAGAATCAATGCCGCTTGTGTCGTGTTCTGATCGCCAGCGAGTCCGAACGGGGTCAGGGATACGGAAAAATCATGATTGAACTGGCCTTGGAAGTCGCAAAAACGACATTATCCGCGGAAGAAATTTCTCTGGCTGTTTTTGAACATAATTTCAGAGCAATCAGCTGTTATCGGGCACTGGGGTTTGAAATCTATCAGGCTGATCAGGCATCCCGTGTTTTTCAGGGGCAGCCTTGGACTTTGCTGCAAATGAAAAAAAACTGCGTGTGATCTCATTGATGCTCTCTGACGCCCGATCAGTGCCCGTGATCTCAAATGAAAGTGGGCAGATCCTGAAGACAGAGTGCTAATCTGAATAGAGACGCGATAACAAGCACCTGAATTGGTGATGTGAATCGGATGGCCTTTTCAATTTGTCAGACTCGCTGCCTTGCGACAAGGAGTGAACATGAGCCTGGAACACTTTAAGTATGTCAGCTACATCGCTGCATCAGATACGGATGTCTGGAATGCGCTGTTCGATCCGAAAATGACCCAGCAATATTGGGGGCATATCAACGAATCTGATTGGAAAGTGGGTAGTCGTTGGGCACATATCCGCGCTGATGGTTCCGAAGTTGAGGATGTCTCCGGGAAAGTGTTGCAGATCCATCCGCCGCATCACTTGGTGCTGAGTTGGCAGGAACCGGATGCGCATCATGGCGGGACTCACTCATCTCAGGTCAGCATTGCATTGGAAAGTCTGGGACAGGATACCCGGCTGACAGTGATCCACAGCGATTTACAATCCGGTTCTTTGAGCTATCAGGATGTTTCTGAAGGCTGGCCAGCCATCATCAGTAATCTGAAAACACTGCTGGAAACGGGCAAAGTGATGGACAACGATATCTGGTCTGCCAATTGACTTTTCTGGTGATGCTGTATTACTGGCGTTTGAAATAGCCGGGCATACTCTGTGACGGAGGGGGCGGGTACATACTGGCTGCAGGAGCCGGCGCCTGAATTTTGAATTGCTGCTTCATTTCATACATCGAGAAATCAGCTTCCTGCAGCAGTTCCGACAGGCTCTTACTGCCTGGTACATAAATGCTGAGTCCGATGCTGGCAGACACCGTGACTTCCCGATCTTTGAGCTGAATTGGGATACGCATGACGTGATCCAGGGTATTGAGCAGGAAGTGTGCCACATACTCATGATTCACCGCATGCGGAAAGGCTTGAATCACCGCGAATTCATCCCCCCCCATCCGTGCGACATCCATGCCTTCATGGGTTAAATTGTCCAGACGTCGCGCAACCGTCTTCAGCAGCTGATCGCCCGCGCCATGGCCCAGAGTATCGTTGATTTCTTTAAATCCATTGAGATCAATCAGGTAGAAGGCAAATACATGCTGGTTCTTTTCCATCGATTTCAGCTTACGGTTCAGCCACAGACGATTGTGAATCCCGGTGAGTGAATCGTACATGGCCAACCGATGATGCGCTTCCGACTCCTTTTTCAACAGATAAATCATGATGAAGCCGATCAGGACGGTAGAAAATAATAAGGAATGAATGAGCCAGCGCTGTGAAATAATGTGATTATATTTTGACTGTAATGCATTGTTTGAAAAAAGGAATGTCTTCAGCGCATAGCTCATTAAATCATCATAGTCAGTTTTAATCTGGTTCAGCAGTACAATGGATTCCCCGGGGAAGCTGAGTTGCTGTAAAGCATGTTCGTAGTCTTTCACGAGTTGAAAATGATGCTGAAAGGTTTGTAATGAGCCCAGCGTATCGTGCAGGCGATTCATCTGGCTGTTGACTTTAATGGAATTAAAGCGACTCAGCAAAATTTCGTATTGCAGCAGGGCATCATCTTTGGTTGCACGTCCCGCCTCGTATTCATGGAGCTGGAAAATTAACTGGCTGTATTCATCCCCCAGTTGCATCATGAACCAACTGGCCAGGTTCTGATTTTTACTGACGGATTCCGCATTCGATTCCAGAGCACTGACAGATACAAAAGTGAACACGATCAATAGCGGTGCTGCCAGAAACAGCAGCTTCTTCATCCATGGCATCCCCGCCAGATTAAAAACTTTCAGTGACTTGAAAATCATCATATTAAGGGACCACGTTGATTTCGTGTAACTGCCAGACCATCTTTTCCAAGAAACCTTGATTGACCAATTCCGGATGACGGTTGATCGCAAAAATCAGCCAGTAAGGGCCATAGTCTCTGACTTGCATCCACTCGCCGTTCCGTTGTATTGCCAGGATGGGTTGGTATTGTTTGATATCTTGCCAGTCCAGCTCAGTAGAGAAACGATTTAAAGCGGAGAGGTAAATCTTGCCAGGCTGAATACGATAGTGTGTCAGCAATGAATATAAATTCACACCGCGAAATTCTGGAATGCCGTTTACCCAAGGCATCGGCGTTGATACGGATTCCTGGGGAAAAGCGGCAAGTTCATCGCGGCTCAGAATGACCTCGACCGGATCTCCCGCCTCAGACAAACCGGATATTATCAGCGGCGGCGGATTGAATGCAATCGCCGGTGTGCCATACAGTCCGCAGAGCAGCAGGCTGATGCTGAGGAGATATTGTGTGAATTTATACTTCATGGGAATCACATGTACCTCAGCTAATCGTAACTTTGGTGCTTAAATACAAAGATAGACATATAAAAATGCAAAGCAATACTTTTATCGAATGACTGTGAGGCGGGGAATATTTCGACAAGAATTTCATAGGCGATAATAGATACGTTATATGATGATTTTGTGGGATTTTATGTTTTTTTGACCCGATGATGAAACTTTTCTGTCACCCTAAAGAGCACCTTCGCTTCAAATTTTTAATGAATTAATCTTGTTTCATATCTGGGGTTGGTACTTAAGTTTAGGCTGATATATGGCATTCTGTTCCTGAAAGCCGTGTTTCTGGGCATTTTGGTGAGCGTATCTCAGGTTTTCACTGATATACAAGTCATGTGGCTTCAGAGGTTTAGCGGGGAGCATCGGGATCCGATTACCGGCGCCTACGGCACGTCGGACGGATTGGCAGAGCCCAGCCAGAATCGCCGGGCTCTCGGTATTGGCTAGAGTAGTGGGCTGAACATGTAAAAACATTGCTCAAGAAATTTATGGCCGAGCGAACGTTTTTTCCAGGTCTGATGATCAATCCGGGTGGATTGCTTGATGTATTCCTGCTGTAGCCAGGCCAGCTGCTGTGTGAATTCAGGGCTGTCCACAGACAAGGTCACTTCAAAATTCAGCCAGAGGCTGCGCATGTCCAGATTGACTGTGCCTATCAGGCTGTGCGTTCCGTCAACGACAACAGATTTCGTGTGGAGCAGGCCGCCGTTGAATCGATGGATAGAAACCCCGGCACTTAAGAGTTCGGCAAAGAAAGATCGGCTGGCCCATTCCACCATGAGTGAATCATTCTTGGCCGGGATGATAATGTGGACATCAATCCCTCGCTCCGCTGCGCTGATCAGGGCGTGCAGCAGATGTTCACTCGGTACAAAATAAGGGGTGGTGATCACCACGCTCTGGCGGGCCTGATAAATACTGATCAGGAGCACCTGATGAATGATTTCGTCTGGCATCCCGGGGCCGGATGGAATGACCTGAATCATATCGTTCTGTTCGGCCAGCGGGGCCACGCCGCACTCAGGTACCGGGGGTAAAAAACGTTGCCCGGTTTCCACTTCCCAGTCCCAGGCCTGAATACAGTTCAGGACAGACACAGTTGGTCCGGTAACCCGGACCATCACATCGATCCATTGTCCGACACCTGCGTCGGTTTTGAAGTAAGCCGGATCAACCAGATTCATCGAACCGGTATAAGCAACATGGGTATCAATGACCACGATTTTCCGGTGTTGCCGTAGATCCAGCCGACGCAGAAACATCCGGAAAGGGGTGACTGCCAGCGCCTCAGTGATTTCAATGCCAGCGTGGCGCATCAATCGGGGCCAATGAGAACGGAAGAAACGCATACTGCCCGCAGAATCGAGCAAAATTCTGACTTTGACGCCTCGCTTGGCTGCCAGAATCAATGCGGTGGCGACTTCATCGGCCAGTCCGCCCGGATGCCAGATATAGAACTCCATGTGGATTGAGCGATGTGCCTGATGAATATCATCAATGAGGGAGCGCAGAATGGTTTGCGGGGTATCCTGCAACGTCAGGCTGTTTCCGACCAGTGACGGAATTCCAAGCCGGTTTTCACATAAATCGTGAATGGGTTTGGCATGCAGGCTCATCAGCTGCGGCTGGTGGCCCGGGCAGTGATACAGTTGTTTAAACCAGCTCGCGAAGGGTTCAAACATTTCCTCCGCTCTGAGCGCTCGCTTTTTCCCCAGGTTGAGTTCGCCAAAGAGTAGGTAGGCAATAATGCCGCCGATGGGGATGATATAGATAATCATCAGCCAGGCCAGAGACACGCCGACAACGCGTCGTTTGAAAACGACCCGCATGGTGACGGCTGCGATCGCTATCCAGTAAGCGAACAGACTGAGCCAGGCTAAGACTTGGTAAATATGATCCATAGAAGCGGTTTGTCTCTCAATTGCATACACGGGTTCTATTCTGCACCGGAATCCCTTGAAAACATAGATTTAAGCAGAAACTTGACTGATTTTTAATTTTGCATTTTGTATCAGTCCTGAAGGGGCGGGAACCTGCAGAATCGCTAATCTTTAGGAATGATGCTGTTGAAGAGGTCTTGTGATGGCTAACCGAGCACAATTCAGTTCACGGATCGGCTTCATTCTGGCGGCAGCCGGTTCTGCCGTTGGTCTGGGCAATATCTGGGGATTTCCGACTCAGGCTGCCAGCAATGGTGGCGCCTTGTTCCTCATTGTTTATTTGCTGATGGTTTTCGCACTGGCGTATCCGTTGCTGGTCGCAGAATTAATGATCGGTCGTTATGGTCAGGCCGATCCCATGACTTCACTGCGAAAGATCTGGCCAGCACAACGAGCGCTGATGGGCCTGGTCGGACTGGCCGGGATGCTGGCAGTCTCGCTGATTCTGAGCTTTTATGCCATTGTCGCCGGCTGGTTGCTGGGCTATCTGATTGCTCCGCTTTGCGAACTGGTGGGGCTGACGCAGGTTGCTCAGTGGCTGGAAACTTTTGGGGTGGCCCGTAATCTGCTGCTGATGCTTGCGTTCATGTGGCTGACGGTGATGGTGGTTCGGAGTGGCGTGACCAATGGGATTGAAAAGTGGTCGACCCGATTGATGCCGGTCCTGCTCATCCTGTTCGTGGTGATGGTGATTTATATCCTGACCCAAGAGGGGGCGATGGACGGATTACAATTGTTCCTGATCCCCGATCCCAGCCATTTCTCGCCAAAATTGATTGTCAGTGCCATGGGGCAGGCCTTTTTTTCACTGTCACTCGGCGTGTGTACCATGATGGTTTACGGGTCTTATCTGAGTAAGTCAGCGAATCTGCCCAAAACGGCAGCGCAGGTTGCTTTGCTGGATACCGGTGTGGCCTTTATTGCCGGATTACTGATTCTGCCTGCGATGTTCGTCGCGCAGAACAATGGGGTTGCAATTTACGATGCATCCGGTGCTTTGCTGGCATCGGATACGCTGGTGTTCAGTGTGCTGCCCGCGATGTTCGAGAGCATGGGGGGTGTTGGTATTCTGGTCAGCACCCTGTTTTTTGTACTGATGGTGATTGCCGCGCTGACATCCTCAATCTCTATGCTCGAAGTCCCCGTTTCTTGCACAATCGAGGAATTGGGGCAGAGCCGACACAAAGCCGTGTGGTGGATTGGTTGCATCATCGGTGTGATTGCAACAGTGATTGTGGTGAACTTTGAATCCCTGTTCGGGTTCGTGGTCACAATGACAACGGCCTACGCGCAGCCCATCATTGGCCTTTTGTTCGCGATTCTGGTTGGTTGGATCTGGCACAGAGACAAAGTGCTGGCTGAAATCAGTGCAGGTTATCCTGATGTGCAGTCCAGTCTGTTCTGGCGGATCTGGCCCTGGTATGTCCGGATTGTCTGCCCGATTCTGATGCTGCTGGTGTTTTTCGTGCAATAATACCAATCGCAGTCAATCACTGGTCATCCTCGCTTGTTCAAATGTTCGATCACTGCGTTCGTTTTTTGATTGTAGAATGGCTACTTATCTAAAAAATCTGCCTTGTTCTCAACCATTTTTCCTGCGCTATTTCTGATCATTGACTGACTTTGATGGGTATAACGGACAGTGGAGAGGGCTGGCGTCCGCCGGGAGAGTCGGTATACTGCCGCTTTTCTCTGACGATTTTGTGCGCCAATGTTTTCACTGCTTCATCAAACCCCAGACTTTCTTGTGATCAGCAAAGATGCTGGCGTCAGTGTCCACAAAGATGATCAAGACCAGCCGTTGCTGGCAGAAGTTGCGGCGGCAACGGGTGATCAGCAACTGTATCTGATTCACCGGCTGGACAAAATGACCTCCGGAATTTTACTGCTGGGCAGACATGCACAGGCAGCTTCTGAGCTGTCCGGCTGTTTTGCCCGCCGTGAAGTCGAGAAATACTACCTGGCCATCGGCAGTAAAAAGCCCAAGAAGAAACAGGGGACGGTGATTGGCGATATGAGCCGTTCACGCAGACGGAGCTGGAAACTGGAAATCAGCCGGGACAACCCGGCGATCACTCAGTTTATTTCGACGGCTGCTGGCGAAGGCCGGCGCTTGTTTCTCTGTAAACCTTATACGGGAAAAACACACCAGATACGGGTCGCCCTGAAAAGTGTCGGCTCCGGCATCACTGGAGATGATATTTATGGTCAGGAACCCGCTGATCGCGGTTATCTCCATGCCTATGCGCTGTGTTTTCGTTATCAGGGAACAGCATATCAGTTCCTTTGTCCGCCTTCGCACGGCCAGCTGTGGCAGGGTGACACTGTAGTCGCGGCGCTGGGAGACTGGTCGGCACCCTGGACACTGGACTGGCCCGTTTTGCCGGCAGGTTTACGGGCGAACTAACCCCATATTTCCCTTTTTTCATGTTTAACTGACGACGGTGTTCGATGGACGTTTCTGCTTTACCCCAACTTTTTCAGCATTTACAAACGCAACTGGTGTCACCGCCGACAGAAGTCCGTCGCCTGTTTCATGGCCGAGGGCGATGCTGGGCAGGACTGGAACAACTGACGGTTGACTGGCTGGGCGGTCAGGTGTTGGTGTCTTTATTTAAAGAACCCACACCTGAGTTTCTGGATGCGTTGCAAACACAATTGGCTGTTCTGGCAGCCTCAGAATGCTGGCAACAATCCGGGGCAACTTCATTGTTGCTGCAACACAGAGACAGAGAAGGATCACCGATGGCAGTGATCTGGGGCGCCATGGAAACCATGCAGGAGGTGACTGAAAACGGATTGACCTTTCTGCTGGATCTGGGTCAGAAACAAAATAACGGTCTGTTTCTGGATATGCGCTATGGTCGCCGCTGGGTGATGGAACAGGCGCGCGGGAAAAAAGTTTTAAATCTGTTTGCTTATACCTGTGGCTTTTCTGTCGCGGCAATTGCGGGTGGTGCCACACAGGTGGTGAATCTGGATATGGCCAAAGCGGCTTTAAGCCGGGGGCGCGACAATCATCGTCTGAATCAGCATGATCTTAGCCGGGTGAGCTTTTTCGGGCATGATCTGTTCAAATCCTGGGGCAAACTGAAAAAAGCAGGGCCTTATGATCTGATTGTGATTGATCCGCCTTCGTTCCAGAAAGGCAGTTTTGCATTGACCAAAGATTACGCCAAAATTCTGCGTCGATTACCGGACATGCTGACAGCGCAGGGACAGGTGCTGGCGTGTGTGAATTCGCCTGCGGTGTCGCCGCAGTTCCTGGTGGATGGTATGGCCGAGGAAGCGCCGGCACTGGTCTTGAAGACTCGGCTCGATAATCCGCCGGAATTTGGTGATTTAGATTCAGAGAGTGCATTAAAAGTGATGGTGTTCAGCCGTGCTGACGCTTAAGGCTAAAACATCAGAGCCGGAACATGTTACCGGCCCTGGTGCTTCTCATCGTTAGGATGCGCCCTGAGGTGCGATCTGCTGGCAGAACTGGGCATTGATCGGCTGCTGGACCACAGGTCTGCCCCGCATGTCCAGAATTTCAATCAGATAGCCTAAGCCTTCACTGACCATCGGGGTCAGTTCCGGATCGGTACAGAAGCTTTCTGCTGCAGCCTGCGCCGCTTTGGTTGGAGAGGTCTTGCCACCGCCCCCATAGAGAATGGTAATTTCGACGATGCTCTGGCGGGCTTTGGCTTTCATGATCTGGTACTGATCCACTTTCGGGTAGGGTGCTTTGGAGTTGATCACCGCTGCCCGGCGTTCAGCCAATTCATGATTGAGCTCATCGGGGGATTTCGCACAACCGGCGAGCAACAAAGTTGCGACCGTTGCGAGGAGACCCGTTTTTAAGGTTGTTCGAATACGCATATTCAAGCTGGCAGTACTTTTTTGAATGGTTTCACGATGACGTTGTCATAAACGCCCGCTTCGATGTAAGGATCCGCATCTGCCCAGGCCTTTGCGGCTTCCAGTGAGTCAAATTCTGCAATCACGGTCGAGCCGGTAAAGCCCGCTTCGCCTGGATTCTCACTGTCGATGGCTGGCATGGGTCCGGCAACCAGCAGTCTGCCTTCATCCTGGAGCGCTTTCAGGCGAGCCAGATGGTTTTCGCGGACACTCAGGCGGCGTTCGAGGCTGTTTTCAACATCTTGAGAAAAAATCACGTACCACATTCGTTCTGTCTCCCTGTACTTGTGGTGAAAATGCAGCGGTTATCATAACGGAAAGAAAAAGCCCGAACTAGGGCCAAGGGGCTTTGTTCAGGCATTCCGTCAGTTCTGCTTGATTGGACGCGGTTTTCCATTGGCATCAATGGCAACGTAATTAAAAGTCGCTTCACTGACTTTGTAGCGTTCACCAATGCCGTCATGGCCGACCGGCTTCACCCAGACTTCCATGGCAACCGAGAGGGAAGTATTGCCGATCCGTTTACATTCGCCATAGCAGCAGACCACGTCGCCCACACTGACAGGGGCTTTAAAAACGATGTTGTCGACAGACACGGTCACGACTTTGCCCCGGGAAATTTCTTTCGCCAGAATCGCACCGGCTAAATCCAGTTGCGACATAATCCAGCCACCGAAAATATCGCCATTGGCATTTGTATCAGCAGGCATTGCCAGAGTGCGCAGTAATAACTGGCCACGAGGAACATTATTTTCTGAATTCATCATTTTACAGGTTGATTGGAACAGGTATTTATATGTTCATCAATTATGGTTCACCTTGCAAGCGGAAAGCGCCTGGTCAGACCCAGAACCGATGTAAGTTTGAACGAAAGTTGGGATGGTGAGCCCCGGATAGAAAAAAGGCTGCCAAAATGGCAGCCTCTGTTGATGCTTTAGCGGATAAGATCAGGCTTCTTTTTGAGTCGCCATTGGCAGATCTTCTGCTTTCTCATCTTTGACCAGGCTGTCAACAATGACAGCACAGGCAGCATCGCCCGTGATGTTCAGCGCAGTACGAATCATGTCGAAAATCCGGTCCAGCGCGAACAGCAGTGGCAGGCCTTCAATTGGAATACCAGCAGCCAGAAGCACTGCGACAACCAGGAAAGACGGCCCTGGTACGCCAGCTTGACCCACGGCACCCAGCGTTGAGGTCACGATAATGGCGACGTAGGCAGCCATATCCAGCTCAATGTTGAACAGCTGAGCAAAGAAAACCGCAACCAGACCGTAGTAAATCGCGTTACCACTCATGTTGATGGTGGCGCCCAGCGGCAGCACGAAAGCGGCGGTGCTGTTTTTCACTTTCAGTTCTTCTTCACAGGTTTCCATGGTCACTGGCAGGGTAGCCATTGATGACGCTGTTGACAGTGCAACGGCCTGAGGTTTCTTCATGGCTGACAGGAACTTCAGCGGCGAAGTCTTGCTGAAGCATTGAATCATCAGCGGGTAGAAGACGAAGCCGTAAACCAGAATGGCAGCAATGTAGACGACAAAGAGTTTGAATACGACCATCAGTGCATCAAAGCCAAAGGCACCGACAGCGTCAGCCATCAAACCGAAGACACCAATCGGTGCAATCTTCATCACAACGTTGATCATCCACACCATGGCATCAACAATCGCATTCACACCGTTCAGCAGGGGAGCGCGGCGATCCTGTTCCAGTTTGGAGACTGCCAGGCCGAAAAACATGCAGAAGACCAAAATTTGCAGAATGTTGGCTTCATTCAGAGACTGGAAAATGTTGGTTGGGATCATCCCAAGAATAGTTGCCCAGAATGAAGGCAGGTCGCCTTTGTCGGCATAGGTATTGGCAAACATTCCTTGAACATTGGTCAGGTCAACGCCAACCCCAGGCTGAAGCATTTCACCCATGAATAGCGCCAATGCCACAGCAACGGCAGACGTGAATCCAAAGAACCCCAGTGTGAGCAGGCCGATTTTACCGGCAGATTGGCTGTTCCCCAGGCTGGCTGCGCCGGAAATAATGGCAACAGCCACCAGTGGGATGACCAGCATTTTGATCAGATGGATGAAAATGCTACCCAGTGGCGCGAACATGCTCGCAGACTCTTCCATCAATGCACCAGCCAGTGCCCCCAAGCACATGGCGATGACAACCTGTACCCCGATGTTACCAAGTAGTCCTTGTTGTTTAAGCACCTTGAATACCTTATTTTGAAATTTGTTAAATCGCGAAAGTTTTATGTTTCGTAAATGTTGCTGACTTTGAGTCAAAGTTTTGCGAAAGGAGTTTTTACAGCAGAATAATGCGATAATCAATGGTTCAGGCTGATACTTTCTACTTCTGTTGGTAAATTGATGGTGTTTGACCCGTGACGGCAAATCTCAATATGCATCTCGGTTTTTATGCGGGTGGCAGGGAGGTTATGGAAATGTTATCGAGTGGATATTGCAGCCCCCTGATTAACGGCTGTTAACCAGAGGGATGAGGAAAGTACGCATTCAGCGTTTTGTGGCCAGTTTCATGCTTTGAATAAACTGACTGAGTGTGTGGAGCATCTGAGTTGGATTGTCCTGATGCTGCTCAATAATTTTTACCACGGCGGAGCCGGAAATGGCACCTGCTGCACCTGCTGCGATGGCTGCCGAAACCTGCGCGGGTTCAGAAATGCCAAAGCCCAGCAATGCAGGAGGAGCCTGATGGTCGCGAAGTGCTTTCAGCAAATGTTCCACCGGCATCCCGGCTTTGGTTTCTGCGCCGGTCACCCCAGCACGGGACAACAGGTAAGTGTAGCCGCCACCCAAGTCGGACACTGTTTTCAGCGTGGCATCATCGGCATTCGGTGGTGCGATGAAAATCGGGTGAATGCCATATTTTTCAGCCGCAGCTCTGAATTCGGCAGATTCATTCACCGGGACGTCGGCAACCAGAACGGAATCCACTCCGGCTTCCTGACAGCGACGATAAAAGTTGTCAATGCCACCGGCAAACACCAGATTGGCATACATCAACAGGCCAATGGGTAAGGCCGGATATTTGGCGCGTACCTGCTTCAGAATCTCAAAACAGGTGTCCGGCGTGGTGCCAGCGTCCAGTGCCCGGATCGTCGCTCCCTGAATGGTTGGGCCATCGGCCAGCGGATCTGAAAACGGAATGCCCAGCTCCAGTGCATCTGCTCCTGCTTCCACCAGTGTGTCGATGATTTGAAGAGAGAGCTCCGGTGTTGGATCGCCCAGCGTGACAAAGGGGACAAAAGCACCTTCCTGTTGCGTTGCCAAACGGCTGAATAAAGCTTGATAACGATCCATTACAGCGCTCCCTTTTCTTCCAGAATCTTATGGACGGTGAAGATATCTTTATCGCCGCGGCCAGAAAGATTGACCACCAGCAGTTGTTCTTTTTCCGGATTTTCCTGGATCAGCTTGAGTGCATAAGCCAGTGCGTGTGCTGATTCCAGAGCCGGAATAATCCCTTCGTGACGGGCCAGTGCCTGAAAAGCATCCAGTGCTTCATCGTCGGTGACAGAACCGTATTCTGCACGGCCAGTTGCATTGAGGTGTGCGTGCTGTGGACCCACGGACGGAAAATCCAGACCGGCAGAAATGGAGTAAGATTCTTCGACCTGTCCATGCTCATCTTGCATCAGAGGCGCTTTCATCCCAAAGAAAATCCCCAGCTTGCCGTGTTTGAGCGGGGCGCCATGCATGGGCGTATCCAGCCCTTTCCCGGCAGGCTCAACGCCAATGAGTTTGACTGATGTCTCTTTGATAAAGTCGGCAAATATGCCGATGGCATTGGAACCACCGCCCACACAGGCAATGACAGCATCTGGCAGGCGACCTTCTTTCTCCCGAATCTGGACTTTGGTTTCTTCGCCGATAATGCGCTGAAACTCGCGGACAATGGTCGGGAACGGATGTGGGCCAGCGGCAGTACCGAGCAGGTAATGTGCTTTATCGTAAGTGGCAGACCAGTCGCGCATGGCCTCGTTACAGGCATCTTTCAGGGTTGCGGAGCCGGAGTAAACCGGGATCACCTCGGCACCCATCAATTTCATCCGGAAGACATTCGGGCTTTGACGTTCAACGTCTTTCGCGCCCATATAAATGCGGCACTTCAAACCGAGCAGCGCACAGGCCAGTGCAGTTGCGACGCCATGCTGACCCGCACCGGTTTCAGCAATAATCTCATCTTTACCCATGCGCTTGGCCAGCAACGCCTGACCCAGCACCTGGTTGGTTTTATGGGCGCCGCCGTGCAGCAAGTCTTCACGCTTGAGGTAAAGTTTGGTTTTCGTGCCTTTGGTCAGGTTCTGACACAGGGTCAGCGCCGTTGGACGACCCGCATATTCTTTCAACAGGGTTAAAAACGCCTGTTCAAATGCCGGGTCTTTTTGTGCATCAATAAATGCGTCTTCCAGCTGATCCAGTGCCGGAACCAGAATCTGGGGCACAAACTGGCCACCAAATTCGCCAAAATACGGGTCAAGTTTGCTCATGTGTTTGCAGTCCTATTTGTGTGAACAGTGTGGGTGATCCCCTGTTGCTGAAAGGTGGTTAAGGCTTCAGCTTTTGAAACACCGTCAGTAATTTTTGTCTGTCTTTCTTGCCGGGCTCGCTTTCAACGCCGGAATTAAAATCCAGTCCGCGGCACCCTTGCTGGGCTGCCTGTTGTGCGTTCTCTGGTCCGAGGCCACCCGCCAGCATGATTTGCTCTTTTTGCGGACATTGCGCCAGCACTGACCAGTCGAATGTCTTGCCGGTTCCGCCGCTTTGATTGCCCACCTGAGTATCCAGCAGGTGGCGATCAACGGGCCAGGCGGACAGATCCGGCAGAGAATCGGTAATGCCATGGGCTTTCCAGACTTCACAACCTTCATGTAACTGAGACTTCAGGGCAGTAACATATGCTGGCGATTCATCGCCATGCAACTGAACCGCTGCCAGTTTTAATGCATTGGCATGCTTGGCGACAGCCTCTGGATCGGCGTTCCGGAAAACGCCCACATATTTGAGGGGTGCACCGCTCATCACCAGCCGGGCGAGTTCAGCATCCACCGCACGGGGAGAGCCTTCTACAAAAATCAGGCCACCGTATACAGCGCCGCTTTGATAGGCTGCACAGGCATCATCCGGATGCGTGAGGCCGCAGACTTTGTGTTCTCCCAGCAGGACCTTGCGCACCGCCAGTTCCAGATTGTCTTCACTCATCAGGGAACTGCCGATCAGGAAGCCATTGGCATACTGAGACAAATCCCGGATCTGTTGGTTGGTATAAATGCCGGATTCAGAAATGACGATGGTATCTTCTGTCAGACGGGGAGCCAGCTGTTTGGTGCGCTCCAGATCAATGCTCAGATCCCGCAGGTTCCGGTTATTGATGCCAACCACTTTGGCTTTCAGTGCAATTGCACGTTCCAGTTCTGCTTCATTACTGACTTCGGTCAGAATGCCCAGTTTCAGGGTTTCTGCCAGCGCAGCCAGTTCGCGGTATTCATCATCATTGAGCACAGACAGCATGAGCAGAATCGCATCCGCCTGATAGTGGCGGGCCAGATAGACCTGATAGGGGTCGATCATGAAGTCTTTACACAGCACCGGCTGTGTCACTTGCTGACGAACCTGAGGCAGGAAATCAAAACTGCCCTGAAAATATTTTTCGTCCGTCAGGACGGAAATCGCATGGGCATACTGACGGTATACCTGAGCAATTTGATCCAGATTGAAGTCCTGACGGATCAGGCCTTTTGACGGTGATGCCTTTTTACATTCCAGAATGAAGGCGGCGCCATCCTGATTCAGTGCCTGATAAAAATCCCGGTCGCTCGGGGTCAGGTCCGCGATGAATGAGTCCAGGGGCTGGCGGGCTTTGCGCGCTTCCACCCATATTTTTTTATCTGCGACGATTTTGGCGAGTACAGTTTCCATGCTTAACCTCGTGCGGCCAGTTGCGTGACCAGTTGGTAAGCTTTGCCGGATTGCATCACTTCCATGGCTTGCTGCGCATTCGCTTTCAGGTCTTCCTGACCAAACAGGCGAAGCAGCAACGCAACGTTGACGGCAACAGCGCTTTGTTGTGCTGTTGTGCCTTTGCCGGTCAGAATATTGGTGATAATGGCACGATTCTCTTCGGGTTCCCCTCCTTTAATCGCATCTAATGCATGGGATTGCAAGCCGAAATCTTCCGGGGTCAGCGTATACTCGCGAATATCGCCATTGATGATTTCTGCGACCTGTGTCGTGCCGTGAATGGCGACTTCATCCAACCCGCTGCCGTGAACGACCGCGGCCCGCTTCATGCCCAGCGCAATCATGGTTTCTGCAATCGGGCGAACCAGTGCAGCATCATAAACACCCATCAGCTCAATGGTCGGGCGGGCCGGGTTAATCAGCGGACCCAGCAAGTTAAAAATCGTGCGGGTTTTCATGGCCTGACGGGCAGGCATGGCATGGCGGACACCGCTGTGATATTGCGGGGCGAACAGGAAGCACACGCCTTGTTCATCCAGCGCAGCTCGGGCTTCTGCCGCGCTCATGGCTAAATTGATACCAAATTTATCCAGCAGATCGGACGATCCGGATTTGCTGGAAACCCCGCGGTTACCATGTTTGGCGATTTTTACCCCGCAGGCCGCTGCAACAAAGGCTGCGGTGGTGGAGATATTGATTGTATTTGCACCGTCACCGCCTGTGCCGACGATATCTCCAAAATCATAATCCGGGCGTGGAAATGGTGCGGCGTTCGCCAGCATGGCCGTGGCAGCCCCTGCAAGCTCCTCGGGCGTTTCCCCTTTAATTTTCAGTGCGGTCAGAATCGCGGCCAGAAGTGCTGGCTCTACATCACCTTTGATAATGGCATCAAACAGCGTTTGGCTTTCGGCCTGTGTCAGCGTCTGCTGGTCATAGAGCTTTTCGGTAATCTGATAAATAGAATGACTCATCTGGGCGTCCCTCTTAACAACTTGATAATTTGGTCTGAACTTTGGATTGGCCCGTGACCCAGAGCAGGGTATTTGCCAGCAATTGTGCGCCTTGTGCGGTCAGGATGGATTCCGGGTGAAACTGAAATCCACACACGTTGTCTTCTTCATGAGTCACCGCCATGACCAGGCCTTCAACATCGGCGATCACCGAGAGTGCGCTCGGCACCTGTGTTGCCACCAGTGAGTGATAGCGGGCGATGGTCATCGGGCTTGGCAATAAACCAAAGACGGCATGGCCGGTGTGCTGCATTTGTGCCGCTTTGCCATGAACAATGTCGCCAGCGCCTGCCACGGTGCCGCCATAGGCTTCCACGATGGCCTGATGACCCAGACAGATGCCAATCATGGGCACTTTACCTGCCACGCGTTTGATCAGCTCAGGCATGCAGCCCGCTTCAGACGGTGCGCCCGGGCCGGGTGAGAGCACGAGAACAGGATTCGCTTTTTCGTTGAGTGCGGCTTCGATTTGTTCGGCATTCAGGCTGTTCCGGAAAATGGTGACCGGGTGACCCATAGCACGGAACTGATCAACCAGGTTGTAAGTAAAAGAGTCGAAGTTATCCAGTAAAACAATGTCGATGGTCGGGTTCATGTTCGGCTCCTTATTGCGCACTGTGTGCTTGGCGAATGGCGGTGATGACGGCTTGCGCTTTACCTCGCGTTTCATCGGCTTCTGCCTGAGGGACGGAGTCATAGACCACACCGGCGCCTGCCTGAACGCTTGCAATTCCATCTTCGACATAAGCCGAGCGGATGACGATGCAGGTGTCCATATCGCCATGGCCTGTCAGATATCCCACGGCGCCGCCGTAGCTGCCACGACGTTGTTGTTCGACATCCCGAATCAGTTGCATGGCCCGGATTTTCGGTGCACCGGTCAGGGTCCCCATGTTCATACAGGCCTGATAGGCGTGCAGGGCATCCAGATCATCACGGAGCTGGCCGACGACACGGGATACCAGATGCATGACATGGCTGTAGCGATCCACTTGCAGCAGATCCGCGACATAACGGGTCCCCGGCTGGCTGATACGGGCCACATCGTTTCGGGCCAGATCCACCAGCATCATGTGCTCGGCGTTTTCTTTCTTGTCGCAGCGCAGTTCCAGTTCAATCCGGCCATCCAGATCCAGATCAATGCTGCCATCTGCCCGCTTGCCACGTGGCCGAGTCCCGGCAATCGGATAAATTTCCACCTGATTGCTTTGGGTGCAGTATTTGAGTGCACTTTCGGGAGAAGCACCAAACAGGGTGAAATCGGCATCCTGCAGATAGAACATATACGGACTTGGGTTCCCAATTTTCAGCGCTTTGTAAGCATTCAGTGGTGAAGGGCATGGCAGTCGAAAATGACGCGATGGCACCACTTGAAAAACATCGCCGCGCACCACAAATTCTTTGAGTTGCTCAACGGTTTGGCAGAAGTCTTCATCACTGATACTGACTTCCGGTTCACAGCGTTCCAGTTGCTGCGCTGCTGGCAGAGCGACCGGCTCCAGGCATTGTTCTTTGATATGCTGCAACCGGCGGCTCAGTTCAAAGTAACTGGTGGTGAAGTGCTCACCACCAAATAAGGTGGCCTGCAAAGTGCCTTTTCGACGCTGGTGATCAACGATCAGCAGTGTTTCTGCCACATAGAAGAGGTAATCCGGACAGCGATTACCTTCTTCAACTGTCGGTAGAGGTTCGAAACTGGCCACCAGGTCATAGGCAAACAGCCCGCCCAGGAACAACGCTTCCCGGGCTTGAGAAGGCTGATGGAAAATTTGCTGAATCAAGCGAAGCGCATCAAAAGGCGAGGACTGACGTAAACGGCTGTCTTCGTCGATGGCTCTGCCATGGGTTTCGAAAGTCAGGATCACCGTGCTGTCATCTGCTGTGATTCCGATGTTCCCGGCGACATTGGCTTTCACCGCCTCAAGAACATTCACGCCATTTTCTGTCAGTGCTTCCAGATGAACTTCGCGACCCCGGCAGACGATACGAACGGCAGCATCGATCAGCATCAGACTTTTCAAATCTTCTTTGGAGTCGATTTCAGCCGACTCCAGCAGGAGATTATGAGGACGCTCGCCACAGATGGCGGAGTAGAGTTCCGTTGGGTCAGCAACATAAGGGACATCCAAACTCAGGACATCCAGCTCACCGACAGCGAATGGCGTGGTTTTCATAGTGATTTACCTGCGGCTTCTACAAAAGGTTTCAGTTCTTGCATCAATTGCTCGAACATGGGGCCGGTCAGGGCCTGATGGCCGTCAGACAGGGCTTCACCCGGGTTGAGATGCGATTCAACGATGATGCCGTCCGCACCGACTGCCGCAGCAGCGCGGGAGAGCGGGATTACTAGTTCACGAACACCCGTACCATGGCTAGGGTCAACAACGACCGGCAGATGTGTTTTTTGTTTTAGGTAGGCAACGGCGTTGAGATCCAGCGTATTGCGGGTTGCCGTTTCGAAGGTGCGGATACCACGCTCGCACAGGATGATGTTCGGGTTGCCAGCGTCATAAATGTACTCTGCCGCTAAAAGCAGTTCTTCAATCGTCGCAGAAAGGCCACGCTTGAGCAGAACGGGCTTTTTACTTTCACCCACAGCTTTAAGCAAAGCATAATTTTGCATGTTTCGGGCACCAATCTGCAGGCAGTCAATGTATTCACACATGGCCGGCATCTGACCGACTTCCATGACTTCAGATACGGTCGGCATATCCAGCATTTGGCTGGCTTGTTTCAGCAACTTCAGGCCTTCAACACCCATGCCCTGGAAATCGTAGGGGCTGGTCCGGGGCTTGTACGCACCACCGCGTAATGCAACGGCACCGTGTTTTTTCACTACTTCAGCGACAGAGAGTAACTGCTGTTCCGATTCCACAGAGCAGGGACCGGCAATCACGGCAAATTTATTGCCACCCACGGCAGCGTTACCGAAGCGCACCACAGTATCGTGGGCCTGAACTTCGCGGCTGACCATCTTATATTTGGTCAGAATGGGCTTAATATTCTCGACGCATGGGTTGGCTTCGAGATTCAGCTTTTGCAACACACGCTCGTCACCCAGCGCCCCCAGCACGATGCGTTCCACGCCCGGCATATATAATGGTTTCAGGCCGGCTTGTTCAATGCGGGTCAGGATGTCTTTTGCCTGTGCTTCGGTGGCGCTTGGTTTCAGTACGATAATCATGGTGTTGTCCTTACTAGCCAAAATTGAAAATACGTATGTTGTTTCGTTGTCAGGTACAAAAAAACCCGCTTCAGGCGGGTTCATGATTGTGTGCAGCGTGCACAGCAACTTTCACGACCCGCTAAAGGTTGTGCCACCACCAAGAGAAGAAAGCGCGAAGCTGATGATGTTTTTGCTGTACCATAGTCAGAACCTGAGTGATGAAGTGTTCAGTGAGTAACTGTGTACTAGTAAACTAGTTCAAGAATATTATGTCAAGACTTTCTTTTTATGTTGTTTGATTTACATAGTCATACAACGGCCTCTGATGGCCGTTTATCCCCGGAAGACCTGGTCTGCCGGGCTGCAGAATTCCGAGTGGATGTGCTGGCAATCACTGACCACGACACCGTCGCAGGTCTGGCAATTGCACAGCAGGCAATTGATGCGCAGAATTTGGCCTTAACCTTGGTCAAGGGAATTGAAATATCGACAGTTTGGAATAATTTTGATATTCACATTGTCGGGCTCAACATCGATCCGGCACATCCAGCACTGCAATCGCTGATTTCGGAACAGGCTGAACGGCGTCAGAATCGTGCGGTTCTGATGGGCGAGCGGCTGGCGAAAAATCAGATTATTGGTGCCTATGAAGGTGCAAAAGCATTGGCTGGCGAAGCAACCCTGACCCGGGCTCATTTTGCGAAATGGCTGGTGGAAAACGGGCATGCTAAAACCATGCAGGCCGTGTTTAAGAAGTACCTGACCCGGGGGAATCCGGGGTATGTTCCGCCGAACTGGTGCAGCATTGCAGAAGCGGTGGCGGCGATTCATCAGGCGGGTGGTCAGGCCGTGCTGGCCCATCCGGGTCGGTATGATATGACCGCGAAATGGTTGAAACGATTGCTGGCAGATTTTGTTGCAGCCGGTGGGGATGCGATGGAAGTCGCTCAGCCTCAGCAGGCGCAGCAGGAGCGCCGGAATCTGGCTGACTATGCCGAACAATTCGGTCTGTTGTCTTCGCAAGGCTCTGATTTTCACTATCCGTCGCCCTGGACAGAGTTGGGCCGTAATCTGTGGTTACCCAAAGCTTCGGTGCCCGTTTGGCAAGACTGGGGCCTTGAAAAAGAATGAAGTAAGCCTGTGCCGACGTTGGGCGCAGGTCAGGAGGAGCGATGAGCCAAATTTTTTATATTCATCCAGACAACCCGCAAGCGCGGCTGATCAGTCAGGCGGTTGCGATTGTCCGAAATGGCGGTGTGATTGTTTACCCGACGGATTCAGGATATGCGCTGGGATGTCAGCTCGCCAATAAACAGGCTTTAGACCGAATTTGCCGTATACGGAAATTGGACGAGAAACATAACTTCACCTTGTTATGCCGGGATCTGTCTGAACTGTCGATATATGCACGGGTTGAAAACGATGCTTTCCGTCTGCTGAGAAACAACACGCCCGGGGCTTACACCTTTATCTTTAAAGGGACGAAAGAAGTCCCGCGCCGTTTAATGAATCCAAAGCGGAAGACCATTGGGATTCGTGTCCCGGACAATGAAATTGCGCTGGCGTTGCTGGATGCCTTGGGTGAACCCATGATGTCGACCAGCCTCATCCTGCCTGGAAATCAAACGGCGGAGTCCGATCCCGAGGAGATCCGGGACGCATTGCAGCACGCGGTCGATTTGATTATTCATGGCGGTATCCTCGGAGAAGAGCCAACGACTGTGATCGATTTCAGCAACGACAGCGTTGAAATTGTCCGTCAAGGCGCAGGTGATACGACGCCATTTGAGTGAGCCGGGCGCTGACCATACGAAAGCAGTGTGAGAGGCCGAATTCCTTCGGATTCTCCCTGCTTTTTCTGTGGTATCAGTCGCAGATTTTTGGCATAATTCACGGCTGATTTGAAAAATTATTGACGCCATTATCAATTATTGATGGATGGCGGGTATCCCGTCCGGTTTGTATCTGAAAAATGAGCGGTACGGTGATGTTTTTAGAATGTTTCGACGCCTGTGAAGGCGACAAAGGTTTGTCTGATGAGTGAAAAATTACAGAAGGTTCTCGCACGTTCCGGTCAGGGCTCTCGCCGTGAAGTCGAGATGATGATTCAGGAAGGGCGCGTCAGTATTGATGGCCGTAAAGCCCAGTTAGGGGATCGTCTTGAGAATTTGGATGTCCTGATTCGCATTGACGGCCACAAAGTTGATCTGGTCAAGCCTTCTGAAGAAGTTTGCCGTGTGCTTGCTTATAACAAACCTGAGGGTGAACTGTGTACCCGACACGATCCGGAAGGCCGCAGAACGGTTTTTGATCGCTTGCCTCGCCTGAAAGAAGGGCGCTGGGTCTCTGTGGGTCGTCTGGATGCGAACACTTCAGGGTTGCTGCTGTTCACAACCGATGGTGAACTGGCAAACCGGTTGATGCATCCAAGCCGCAGTGTTGAGCGGGAATACATGGTTCGTGTATTCGGTGAAGTCACTGAGAAGATGGTCAGAAATCTGGTCAACGGCGTAGAACTTGAAGACGGCATGGCCCGTTTCGAAGATGTTGTTTACGCCGGTGGTGAAGGGATGAACCATACGTTCTACGTGGTGATTACCGAAGGTCGTAACCGCGAAGTACGCCGTCTGTGGGACTCCCAGGGTGTCACGGTCAGCCGTTTGAAGCGTGTACGTTACGGTGATATTTTCCTGACCAAAGATCTGCCGCGCGGCGGTTGGATGGAACTGGAACTGCAGGAAGTGAACTATCTGCGTGAAGTGGTTGAACTGCCTGCTGAAAGCCGGACGCATCTGACGGTGGAAGGCCAGAAACGGAAGAAAGGCGCCCGTAAGATTCGTCGCGCCATTCGTCGTCACGAAGAGCGTGTGACGGATGATTCACGGGGTGGCCGCCGTCGGTCCTCAACCCGTGGTCAGCAGGCTGAAGCAACAGAGCGTCCAGCCAGCCCCAAGCGTAAGCCGTCCGGAAATGCTGCAAATCGACGGAATCCGTTGAAGAATAAGCCTGCTAAGCCGCGAACGCGCAGCAAGTAACAGACTGCAGTCTGAATAAAGAACCATGAAAAGCCGACCCTGACAGGTCGGCTTTTTTATCTCTATGCTAAGGGGTCAGATTAGTCTTTTGACTGCGCATCAATACACTGACCGTTGACATCTTTGCTCTCTGGACCCATCAGGTACAGATAGAGCGGCATGATATCCAAGGGGGTTTTCAGTGTTTTCGGATCTTCAGCCGGGAAGGCTTTTGCACGCATGCCGGTTCGGGTACCGCCCGGATTGATGGCGTTGACGCGGACATTGGTATTGCTCAATTCATCTGCCACGATCTGCATCATCCCTTCGGTCGCAAATTTCGACATGGAATAGGCACCCCAGAACGCCCGGCCAATGTGGCCAACCGTTGACGTGGTAAAGATGATCCGGCCATCTTCAGATGCTTTGATCAGCGGCATGATCGCCTGCGTCAGCAGGAACTGTGCTTTGACATTGACGTGCATCACTTCATCAAAGGTGTCTTCACCCAACTGGTCAAAGGGACTCAGAACGCCCAGCAGGCTGGCATTGTGCAGCACACCATCCAAACGACCAAACTGATCTTTGATGGTATCCACCATATCCAGATAGTTTTGTTTGGTTGCACCTTTCATATCCAGGGGAATAATGGCGGGCTGAGGCGCGCCCAGTGCGTCAATCTCATCATACACGGCTTCAAGTTTGGACACGGTGCGGCCCAGTAAAATGACTGTTGCACCATGTGCAGCATAACTGAGGGCAGCTTGTCGGCCGATACCATCACCGGCACCGGTGACCAGAATGACTCGATCTTTCAGCGAGTCGGCCGCAATTTGATAATTCACTTGATATCCTTCTTGGTCGGGCATTTTGCCGCTATTGTAGGTGCTCTCTGGCCGATGTGACAACCCAACGGGGCCGTTGATTGTAAAAAGCGTCGGTTCACTCGAAGAGATTGTGGTCAATCAAAGCGATTCGCCCCTAGAGGCTTGATTGGATTGGTATTACAATGAAACGAAACCCGATATTGAGGAACTTCTTTTGGATTTTTTGTTTGATTACGGACTTTTTCTGGCCAAAATCGCGACCGTCGTTGTCGCAATCATTGCGATACTGGTCATTGTAAAAAGCGCAGGCGGTCGTCACGGCCCACGAAAAGGCTCCCTTGAAGTCACCGATTTGACTGAACAATATAAAGAGACGGTTCATCATCTTGAATCACATCTGTTTGATAAACCTTTGCTGAAAGCGCGGGAAAAAGCAGAGAAAAAAAGCGAAAAAGAGAAAAATAAAGCCCGCCAGCATGAAGTGAAGACTGCGGCGAAGTCGGGTGAATTATCGGTTGCCCGTGAACCCAGACTTTTTGTACTGGATTTCCATGGCAGTATCGACGCAAAAGAAGTGGCAGGCCTTCGTGAAGAAGTTTCTGCAATTCTGGCGGTGGCCACTGAAGGGGATGAGGTTCTGCTGCGACTGGAAACCGGCGGCGGCATGGTGCACGGCTATGGTCTGGCATCATCTCAGTTGGACCGTCTGAAACAGGCGGGAATCAAATTGACGATTGCTGTTGATAAAGTGGCTGCCAGTGGCGGATATATGATGGCCTGTGTGGCGGATCATATTATCTCGGCACCTTTTGCCGTGGTGGGATCGATTGGGGTGATTGCTCAACTGCCCAACTTCAATAAGCTGCTGAAAAAGAATAATATTGAGTTTGAGCAAATCACAGCGGGTGAGTTTAAACGTACCCTGACCATGTTCGGTGAAAACACCGACAAAGCCCGCGAAAAGTTTCAGACCGAAATTGAAGCAACCCATGGTTTATTTAAAGATTTCATTGCAGAACACCGTCCGGCACTGGATCTGGAAAAGGTGGCAACCGGTGAACACTGGTTTGGTAAGCAGGCATTTGCACTGGGTCTGGTCGATCAGATAGGCACCAGTGATGACTTTATTATGTCTGCCTGTAAGGACCGGGAAGTCTTGCAAGTTCGCTTCGTTCAGCGTAAAAAGCTGGCGGAACGCTTGGCAGGAGCCGGCGGTGAAGCGGCGGATCATTTATTACTGAAATGGATTGGCCGCGGACAGCGACCTGTCATGTAAACATGGACCCAGATATAACCCGCTTCGTGCGGGTTATATTTTTCAGCGTAATTCGATTGAAAGAACAGAGTCATTGATTATCTCGGTATCCTCGTCGTTTCATTGACGATATAGAGGCTGAATATTCAAGGAATTCATCTGGATGCACATAAACCGTGCGAAAATCGTCATTTCCTTGTCCATTTCTGGAAAATTATGTGAGCTGGTACAAATAAAATGGGGTGAGAATAGTCAAACCGCTGACGAGGTGGTAATGATCTGCGCCAGCCCGAATTCGGACATCATTGAATGAAATGTCACGGATGATTTGAAAAAACAGGTGCACTTAACACTGTGTTTACAAGTGTAGAAGGGTCGAGCAATCAGTCTGAATTTATTAAAAACAGGTTGACCTTCTTGTATAGTAGCCCAATATTGTAAGAGCGTTGCCGTGCGTACACTGTAACTTTTAGCGTGCAACTACATGTTTTTATTTGAGAATTTCGCAAGCACGAGGACGTAATAGAGTCATATGGGTAAATCTCTCGTTATTGTGGAGTCCCCCGCCAAGGCAAAAACGATTAATAAGTACCTTGGTAAGGATTTCATCGTAAAGTCCAGCGTTGGTCATGTCCGGGATTTGTCGACGGGCACTAGCAGCACAGGAAAAAAAGCCGCTGCAACGTCGACGAAAGGACTGAGCGTTGATGAGAAAGCACGAGTCAAGAAAGAGAAAGAGCTGAAGGCGCTGATCAATAAAATGGGTGTGAACCCATATAAAGATTGGGAAGCGCATTACGCCGTGCTGCCCGGTAAAGAAAAAGTCGTCCAAGAGCTGCAAAAACTGGCCGAGAATGCTGATTATGTCTATCTCGCAACGGATTTGGACCGCGAAGGAGAAGCCATTGCGTGGCACCTTCGTGAGCTCATCGGCGGCGATGAGGAACGCTATAAACGTGTCGTTTTCAACGAAATCACCAAGAATGCAATTCAGCAGGCGTTTGAAAAGCCTGGTGAACTCAATCTGGATGGTGTGAATGCCCAGCAAGCCCGCCGTTTTCTGGATCGGGTGGTTGGTTTCATGGTTTCGCCGCTGCTGTGGAAGAAGGTCGCCCGTGGCCTGTCTGCAGGACGTGTTCAGTCTGTTGCGGTGAAGCTCATTGTCGAGCGGGAACGTGAAATCAAAGCGTTTGTTCCAGAAGAATTCTGGGATATTCACGCCAATACATTGACTGGCGGCAAAGACGCTTTACGGCTGATGGTTGCCCAGCAAGCTGGCAAAAACTTCCGTCCGGAGAATAAAACGGACACGGATGCAGCGGTCTCGTTGCTGGAAAAAGCTAGCTACGAAGTGGTTGAACGCGAAGACAAACCAACCAGCAGTAAACCTTCTGCACCTTATATTACGTCGACACTGCAACAGGCTGCGAGTACGCGCCTGGGCTACGGTGTGAAGCGAACCATGGGTCTGGCACAGCGTCTGTATGAAGCGGGTTATATTACCTATATGCGTACGGACTCGACCAATCTGTCCAAAGAAGCGGTTGAAGCGGTTCGTGGCTATATTGCCTCAGAATATGGCGACAGCTATCTGCCTGCCAATCCAACGGTTTATGGCAGTAAAGGAAACGCACAGGAAGCGCACGAAGCGATTCGTCCATCCAATGTGGATACCTTGCCTGCTGATCTTGAAGGCATGGATCAGGATGCAGTGAAGCTGTACGACTTGATCTGGCGTCAGTTTGTGGCCTGTCAGATGACGCCGGCCCAATATGATTCCAGTACCATTACTGTTCAGGCAGATGATTTCACGTTGAAAGCCAAAGGCCGGACCTTGCGTTTTGCCGGTTGGACGAAAGTTCAGCGCCCATCCGGAAAAAATGAAGACACCACGCTGCCAATGGTTCAGGTCGGCGATATCCTGTCTCTTGAGCAACTGGAACCTAAACAACACTTTACCAAGCCACCGGCTCGTTTTACGGAAGCTGCCTTGGTGAAAGAACTGGAGAAGCGCGGGATTGGCCGTCCGTCGACTTATGCGTCGATTATCTCGACCATTCAGGATCGGGGCTATGTGAAAGTGGATCAGCGCCGCTTCTATGCAGAGAAGATGGGTGAGATCGTGTCCGACCGCCTTGAAGACAGTTTTGCTGATCTGATGGATTACGACTTCACTGCTCGTATGGAAGGCGATCTGGATAAGATTGCAGAAGGTGAAGCCAACTGGAAAGCTGTGCTGGATAAGTTCTTCAGTGACTTTACCGGTGAGCTGGAAAAGGCAGAGCTGGATGAGGACGAGGGCGGCATGAAGCCGAACAAGATCGTTCTGACCGATATTGAGTGCCCGACCTGTTCACGTCCGATGGGCATTCGCACAGCATCGACCGGGGTATTCCTGGGGTGTTCCGGATATGCATTACCGCCAAAGGAGCGTTGTAAAACAACGATTAATCTAGGCGATGAAGAAGGTGTGGTGAACGTTCTCGAAGAGGACGTTGAAACTGCGGCACTGCGAGCAAAGAAACGCTGTCCGAAGTGCGGCACCGCCATGGATGCTTATCTGATTGACCAAACCCGTAAACTGCATGTGTGTGGTAATAACCCTGGCTGTGATGGCTTCGAGGTCGAAAAAGGTGAGTTCAAGCTGAAAGGCTATGATGGCCCTGTGGTTGAGTGCGATAAATGCGGCTCAGACATGGAGTTGAAAAATGGCCGCTTCGGCAAGTATATGGGTTGTACCAACGAGAGTTGTAAGAATACCCGAAAAATCCTGAAAAACGGTGAAGTGGCACCGCCGAAGGAAGATCCGGTACATTTGCCGGAACTGCCTTGTACTCAGGATGAAGATGCCTATTTTGTTTTGCGTGATGGCGCCTCAGGTTTGTTCCTGGCTGCCAGCACGTTCCCGAAATCTCGTGAAACCCGTGCACCTTTGGTGGAAGAACTGGTTCGGTTCAAAGACAGGCTGTCGCCGAAGTTCCTGTACCTGACGGAAGCGCCGGCGGAAGATCCGGATGGCGTGAAAACTGTGGTTCGATTCAGCCGGAAGACCAAAGAAAATTATGTGCGCTCGGAGGTTGACGGGAAGCCAACAGGTTTTACCGCGCTTTATGATGCCGGACAATGGATCATTACCGACAAGCGGAAGAAAGCGAAAAAGTAATGTAGACATCAGAAAAAACCGCCTTCATGAAGGCGGTTTTTTTATCGCTGTGTATTGTGTGAATCAGCGGTGTTCTTGTTTCGCTGAGCCTCGCGGATTACACCATGTTTCTCACATGTGTCAGGCAGAGCAGGAGTGCAGTGATGAGCTGAATGATAAAACACAGTGAAAACAGGACATCAGTCCCCAGCGCGGCCACGAGATACCCGGATGCTGCTAACCCGAACGGCATCCCCAGTTTAAACAGTGACCCCGTGATGCCAGCCACACGCCCCAGCACTGCGTCGCTGAAGGCTTCCTGACGGTAACTCCAGATGCAGATCGAGCTCATCAGACCAATACTGCTGATGACGAAGAAAGACAGGGCTAAGACTGGCGCGCTCGGGAACAGAGCTGGCAGCACAAATCCAATGGATTCAAATGCAATCGAAAGAATCAGCAGCAAGCCCAGCCCCATGCGCTTTCTGATTTTGTCTGCAACCAGTCCGCCCAGCGCCCCGCCGATGCCAGAGGCTGCAATCAGATAACTGACTTCCAGATGGCTCATCATCAGGGTTGCTTTCGCAAAATAAATCGCCTGAACATGAAAAACAGCCCCGGTGGTATTGATGATCACAACAGCGGCAGTGATCAGGCACATTGCCCGGTCTGCGGTGAGCGCCTGCCAGCCTTCGCGGAGTGCCGTCAGCACCGGCGGATGGGCGATCGGCTCGGCGGGGGCAAACGACATGCGGTGCAATTGGATGAAAGAAAACAGATAAAACACAATGAGCAGCAGGAACACCTGATGAATCGCCGTCATCAGCAGCAGCGCCCCGGATAACACGGGGCCAACCGTTTCAAGAAAGCTGTACAGGGTACTGAAACGTGCGGTGGCCGTATTCTGCCATGCCTGTGGCAGCGCAGTCTTCATCATGCCGAGACGGGCATTATGGTAGCCGTAGTCGAAAGCCATCATCAGAAAGGCGGCAGGAAAAAGCGCCCACAACGGCTCTGCGAGCCATTCCACTGCCGTATAAGCGATCAGCAGGCAGAGGCACTGACCAATCAACATGGCCTGCGACCAGTGTTTGCGATTCACTCTGTCCACCCACACGCCAATAAACAGGGCCAGCAGCAGATTGGGTAAGTACTCCACTGCGCGCATCCAGCCCATCCACTCCGCTGAAGACGTTAAATCAAAAACCAGCAAGGGGAGTGCCAGGCTGTAAATTTTGGCCCCAAAAGCGGCAAAGAAGGCACTGGAAAAGAGCATCAGAAACCGGGGTTCTTTCCAGATGCCTGAGTGGGATTGTGTGGTGGTTGTCATCATAAATTCCTTTTACATCACAGAGGTTTGTGATTATCCGTGATAAAAGAAGAAGAAAAAGTGTAAAGGAAAATAAGGAATTTCACCTTTTATGCGTTATTGGCGAGCTTTGATTTTTCTGAGAGATGAGTTGACCGTAGGAGAACGTCAGCGGCTGTCCCTTGACCATCTGGCCGGGGTGCTTTCCTGTACCCGACGCAACGCTCAGATCGTGATTAAAAAACTGGTTGAGGAAGGTTGGATCCGCTGGCAACCTGGGGTCGGGCGGGGCAATCTGCCGACGATTTGTCTGCTGAAACCGGTCGATTCGACGATCAGGCAGGCGGCTTTATCCTTATTGGCACAGAACCAGATCGAACGTGCAACTGCCCTGCTGCCTGCTCAGGAAAGGCAGGGACTACTGGCTGAATATCTGGCACAGCATCGCTCCGGGCATGTGGCGCTCCTAACGCCTGCGCAACACCATCAGGATGTTCTGCGGATCCCGTTTTATCGCGGCATTCATGATCTGGATGCGGTACAGTTATCGCGGCGAACGGAAGTTCATCTGGGCAGCTATATATATGCCGGATTGCTTCAACGGGATGTGAGATCCGGCTGCATTGAGGGTGACCTGGCAGCGCACTGGGAACGACGTGGTAATGACTGGCTGATCACATTACGCAAAGGGCTGATGTTTCATGACGGCTCGCCTCTGACTGCAACAGAAGTGAAGGCTCACTTTGAACGGTTAAAGGCATCAGACAGTGCCAATGTCCGGCTGTTTGACTGTATTGAGCGGGTTGATGTGCTATCGCCGCTGTGTCTCAAACTGGTCACTCAGGCAACGCCGGATTTTGTGCCAGCGCTGCTGACACAAAAAGCGGCCGGTATTTCGAAAGTGACTCCCGATGGGCGAGTGCTGGGGGCAGGCGCATTTCGTCTGGATGAATCCACAGAATGGCTGACCCGGCTGACCGCTTTTGAACACTATCACGGGTATCGTCCCTGGCTGGATGCGGTGGAAATCTGGAACATTGGTGACCGGGCCATGGATTTTGATCTCAGCAGTGATGTTGTCCACCCTTGGCTGGTGCCAGAGAAAACAGCGCCGTTTTCTCAGCTTGAAGCCTGGGAACTGGGGTGTGAATACGTTTTACTGAATGAAAACTGGTCGGAATGGATGCGGGCCCCGGCACACAGGCTGCGCCTTTCTGCATTTCTCCGGCAATTACCGTTGCCTGAGAGCATGGCCCTGTCAGATTATCGGGTTGCGAAGGGCATGCTGAAGTCACAAGCCCCTGAACAATCAGAGTGCCCGCCGGTGGATCTCTTCGGACTGCCTGCACCGGAGCGGCCATTGGTTGTCCTGACTTATCAGCTGCACGATCATATCGCACTGGCTGAGTCTTTGACCGCGGCACTGAATGCTGCCGGGATTGCTGCAACCTGCTGTATCGACACCTTTCCGGACTTTAACCGTGCCGAGCGGCTGGCAGAGGCGGATATCATTATCTCCGGCGAGGTGTTCGGGGAGGATTCAGTCCTGAGCTGGATGGAATGGCTCAAAGCAAGCACGGCGCTCAATGTCTGTCTGAGCACCCGGCATCAGAAGGTGTTGCATCAAAAGCTGGAAACGGTTTTTCAGTTTGAGAGCGAGGCGGAGCGGCTGGAAGCATTCGGGGAGGTGGAGCGCTGGCTGGTTGAAAGCGGACTCTATCGTCCGTTATGGCAAAACCGCCAGCAGCTGGGTATCAGGCCCCATCTGAACGGGGTGTCGCTGCTGGCAAATGGCTGGATCGATTTCAGTCGCGTGGTGTTCAGTTCACCAGAGCGGTCGCCGGAATTCCACTGTGAAAACGGAAGCGATCATCCGGACTGTTGATCAGCTCAGCTTCACGTTGACCAATGATCTGAATGCGATCAGTGATCGATTCTCCGGCAATCTGTTCGGCCAGTTTCAGGTAATCCTGATAATGACGGGCTTCTGATCGCAGCAGTGAGATATAGAACTTTTTCAGTTCTTCATCCAGGAAGGGTGCCAGTTTGGCGAACCGTTCGCACGAACGCGCTTCGATGTAGGCACCGACAATCAGCTTATCCACCAGAGTGGCTGGTTCATGTGTGCGGACGACTTTCATCAGGCCGCGGGCATAGCGTCCGGCATTCAGGCTGGAATAGGCGATGCCCCGGCTGTCCATGATCTCAAGCACCTGCTCAAAATGATGAAATTCTTCTTTGATCAGGCGAACCATTTTGTCGATCAGTTCCTGTCCGTACGGACAATCCGCTTTTGCGGTCAGCGGTGCGCTCAGGCCGTTTTTCTTGCCATGAAACGCATCTTTCTGACGCAATTTGCCATACACGAAGTCTTCATAGGGCTTTGCCCATTCCAGCAGTGCCTGTCCGCTGGCTTCATCCACGGCATATTTGCGGATCAGGTATATGGCCGTCTGGCTCGCTTTCAGCTCACAGTTACAGTGATCAACCAGCAGCTCGTTTAAGTTTTCCGGTCGGCACGCTTCGTCAATCCAGCTGTCTGGTGTGTCGCAATGCAGAAACTGACGAACCGGAGTCAGCAGTTCGTTGATCGGGTGTTGTGTGTCTGTCATAGGTGGTCTTAATACAGAATTGAACTGGGATTCCCGTCGAAGGGGAAAATCGTCGGCGGATTATAACAAAGCTCATCATGCCCCGACAGACTTCGGTCAAACAAGTCAGAAATGAACAACTTAGCCTCAAAAAAATGAGTTTCTTACATCACATTTCCATTTTCGTCTGCATATACTGAAAAGACATTCACCCGGCACAATGTCAAATTCGGGTTTGGTTTAAGGAATCCTCACCATAAGGATGTGTTATGCGTTTTTCTCTGTTGTGTTCAGGTATGCTGGCATCGGTAGCCCTGCCGGTTAGTTGGTTTGCCTCTGCTGCCAATGATTGTGGTCAAGTCACCATTGCGGATATGAACTGGAATTCCGCCACTTTTATCGCCCACGTTGATCAGTTCATTCTTCAGCAGGGTTACGGCTGTGATGCCGAACTGGTGCCGGGAGACAGTATCCCGACAACCACGTCCATGATCGAAAAAAGTGAGCCCGATATTGCCCCGGAAATGTGGAGTAATACGATGCGCGAAGCCCTGGATATCGGGGTGAAGGAAGGCCGCTTACGCTATGCCGGGGTTACGTTATCGGACGGCGGTGAAGAAGGGTTCTGGGTGCCGGCTTATCTGGTGAACGAATACCCGGAACTGAAAACACTGGCAGGTATTCGGGCGAAAGCCAAACTCTTCCGACATCCGGAAGACCCGGATCGTGCTGCGATGATGGGATGTCCGGCCGGGTGGACCTGCCAGATCACCACTGAACATCTTTTTGATGCGCTCAATCTGGCAGACAGTGGCTTTGAACTGCTGGATCCGGGTTCCGGTGCCGGACTGGCAGCGTCGATAGCAAAAGCGTATGAGCGCAAGGAACCCTGGTTTGGTTATTACTGGGCACCGACAGCCATCCTTGGGAAGTATGAGATGGTGAAAGTTGATTTCGGAACCGGGGTGGATGTGGCGCATTATCAGTCCTGTATTACCCAGGCAGACTGTCTGAATCCGAAACCAACCATGTATCCGCCATCACCGGTTGATACCGTGGTGACAGAAAAGTTTGCCCAGCGCGCCCCGCAAGCGCTGGCGTATCTGTCGAAGCGTTCTTTTACCAATCCGCAAATGAATCGGATATTGGCCTGGATGGAAGACAATCAGGCGGATGGTGAGATTGCAGCAGACTACTTTTTCAGAGAACATCAAAAATTATGGACGCAGTGGGTCAGCCCTGAGGCTGAAAAGCGCATGATGGAAGCGTTGAAAACGCAGTAAATGTTCTTGCCCGGTAGCGAAGCCGGGCTGATTTGATGAATACTGACGGCTGTTGAAATGATGTCTGATACTTCCTGGCTCACTGAATTTCCCCAACTGGACCGGCAACAACTTCTGGCCATTCGTCAGACACTGGATGGCGCTTACCGGACTTTTTCCCGTGAATACGGCGACACAATTGAATCATTTTTTGATCCCCTGTTGTCTTTCCTGATTGGGTTTGAAAAGTTGCTGCTGGCGACGCCCTGGTGGCTGATGATTGCCTTGCTGGCTGCACTGGCTTTTTATGCCAGCCGCTCCTGGAAATTAGCGATTGGGGTTGTTGTGGCTTTTGTGTTTATTGGTCTGTTTGGGATGTGGGATGACACCATGCGGACAATGAGCATTATCATTGCGTCGACATTGCTGGCGGTGTTGATTGGTGTTCCCGTCGGGATTTGGATGGCACGCTCGGATCGGGTGCAGCGTTGGGTCACGCCCCTGCTCGATGTGATGCAGACCATGCCAGCATTTGTCTATCTGATTCCGGTCGTCATGCTGCTGGGAATCGGCAAAATTCCCGGCCTGATTGCTGTGGTGATTTACGCCATTCCACCGGTGATCCGGCTGACCAATCTTGGCATCCGGCTGGTGGACAAAGAAGTTCTGGAGGCTGCGGAAGCTTACGGGGCCAGTCGCTGGCAGCGTCTGACCGGGGTACAGCTACCACTGGCAATGCCAACGATAATGGCCGGGATCAATCAGACCATTATGATGGCGCTGGCCATGGTTGTGATTGCTTCGATGATTGGCGTGAAAGGGCTGGGGCAGCCCGTTCTGAAATCCATCACAAATCAGTACTTTACGCTGGGGTTACTGAATGGTTTGGCTATTGTCGCGCTGGCGATTATGTTTGACCGAATCTCTCAGAGCTATGCCCGTCGGGCGCAGCAGCATCTTTCCGGGAGCCGGCATGACTGATCCTTCCATACGTCACGATGACCGAAAACCGCTGATTCAGGTGCGGGGTTTATATAAGGTCTTCGGCCCGCGAGCCGAGCAGGTGATGTCACAAGTGCTTGCCGGCACAAGCAAAGAAACGATTCTGGCAGAGACCGGGCACACGGTTGGGCTCAATGACATCAACCTGTCGGTGTATCCCGGTGAGATCTTTGTCGTTATGGGGCTGTCTGGTTCCGGGAAGTCGACACTGATTCGCTTGTTTAACCGATTGATTGAACCGACAGCGGGACAGGTGGACATTGATGATGTTCAGGTGACCACCTTGAGTAGCGCTGCATTACAAACTTTCCGGCGACAGCGCATGGCAATGGTTTTTCAGCGTTTTGCACTCCTCCCGCACCGGACGGTCCTGCAGAATATTGGATATGGGTTGCAGATTCAGAAGCACAGTCAACAGGATTGGCTGAAGAAAGCACAGTACTGGCTGGAAACGGTAGGACTGAGCGGGTATGGCGATCATTATCCGTCCAGTCTGTCTGGCGGCCAGCAACAACGGGTCGGACTGGCCCGGGCCTTGTGTACCGATGCAGACATATTACTGATGGATGAAGCCTTTTCAGCGCTGGATCCACTCATTCGCAGCGAGATGCAATCGCAACTGATGTCACTTCAGTCTGAGCTTGGGAAAACCATTATTTTCATCACACACGATCTGGATGAAGCGCTCCGGCTGGGTGACCGGATTGCGATTCTTCGTGATGGGGTCTTGGTTCAGCAGGGCAGGCCGGTCGATATTTTGCTCCGGCCTGCCGATGATTATGTCGAAGCTTTTGTCAGAGATGTGAATCTCGCCCGGGCACTGACGGTTGGCAGCGTCATGAGTCGTGAGATTCACCAACTGGGTCTTGTGACGCCAGAGGATGCAGCGCATGCTCTGAAAGCAAACCAGCAGGTGTATAGCTACATCTGGGATGAACAGCAGGGGTATCTTGGAGTGCTGACGGAGGTCAAACTCCGTTCGCAACCTCACCCTCTCTTCAATGGAGGAAGTCTTGTTGACTTGCTGGAGTCTGTGCCTGCCATTCGTGCTCATCAGTTACTGGAGGATGTCCTGCCAGCCACATTGAATTCGAACTGGCCTTTACCTGTGCTGGATAGCGAGGGCAGATTACGTGGGTGTCTGTCCCGCAGCATTCTGGCCAAGGTGCTGAGTGAACATCGCATCGGGGCATCTGACGGGTAAGTGAGTGGAATGGGCTGGATACAAAACAGGCCGCATTCGATGCGGCCTGTTTGAATACTGGGGATTGGCACTGAATTACCATTTTTTCTTTGGCTGGAACAGAACATCCAGTTCGTCCTGCTCTTTCTCGATCATCTCCTGACGCTGTTTGGCGTTGGTCTGATTCTGAGAGCTGTCGATTTCATCCAGCAGCGCCTGTAATTTTTCGCGCGCCTGATTGGCATAATTGTGGTTTTTCGTCGACAGTGCATCCAGGCCTTTTCTTAGCAGCTGCTTCGCGGTACCAATTTGTCGTTTCATACGGGCTTCATTCGCACGTTTAATGACATTTTCGATGTTGATGCGTAATTGCAGTCCTTCGAGACGGGCATTCTCGGCCACAAAAGTCTGCGTTCCTAATCGGCCTTTGCTGTGTTCATTTTTGACGACTTGTTTGAGTCGTTTCACAAGCTGCAGCATCGCAATGGCCTGACGGTCGGTTGTCGGCACTTTGAACCCTGACATTTCATTGGGCGTATAATTTTGCTGGAGTTGAGTGATCTGCTCGCGGACATTTTGAATCCGTTGCGGCATCGAGCGATCAGACTGATCGATTTCGAACATGCTTTCCAGAGCAGAAAGAATGCGCTGATTCAGACAAACCAGTAGTTCCTTACTATAAGGAAGATGATGCGCATGGCCGATCATGTCTTCGCTGGAGTCAATAATCGCAATGTGTTTAGCCAACTCCTGCTGTTTCTGGCTTTCCAGCTGCTGGCGATACTGAATGATGACGTTGTAACCGACTACCAGAACTAACAACAGGCCGATCAGACCGACAACTAAAGGAATACTCATACACTCGATCAGATAATCTAAAGAGAAACGAAGCAATAAGATACACGATCTGGCTGATAGGTCATAGCATTGGGGGGATTTTTGCTCATAGCCTCACATTCGCACGCTGTATATTTACCGGCTGCGTCGCGTTCAGCAAAAGTCGCGGGCTGTCCGGGGAAATCCCATATAGATTTCCGACAGTTGTCCAATTATCATGGACCGGAGCATGCAATCCGTCATCATACTGTACATGCAGTGTTCAGTGACTATGATCGTGTATATAACATAGTGAAATAGAACGACGCTTTGTTAGAATGTAACGGACTATATTTGAGGCGGCACAATGAAACTACAACAATTACGTTACATCGTTGAGGTGGTGAACCATAACCTTAATGTTTCCTCGACTGCAGAAAGCTTATATACCTCTCAGCCAGGTATTAGTAAGCAGGTCAGATTACTGGAGGATGAGCTGGGCGTTCAGATTTTTGAACGAAGCGGTAAGCATCTGACCAAAGTAACCCCGGCCGGTGAAAATATTGTTCGCATCTCCCGTGATATTCTTTCCCGTGTTGAAAGCATTAAATCGGTTGCCGGAGAATATACCCATCCGGAGATGGGGACCTTACATATTGCAACAACCCATACTCAGGCTCGATATGCTTTGCCACAGGTAATTCAGGGATTTATTGAACGTTACCCGAAAGTGTCGCTGCACATGCATCAGGGCACGCCTTCGCAAATCGCGGATGCCGTATCGAAAGGGACGACTGTGTTTGCCATTGCGACGGAAGCGCTGCATCTCTATCAGGATATGGTGATGCTCCCTTGTTATCACTGGAACCGTTCGATCGTGGTGCGTGCCGATCACCCGCTGGCCCAGAAAAAAGAAATCACCATCCAAGACTTGGCTGCATTTCCGTTGGTGACTTACGTCTTCGGCTTTACGGGACGCTCTGAGCTGGATAATGCCTTCAACCGTTCAGGACTGACCCCCCGAATCGTCTTTACGGCAACGGATGCGGATGTCATTAAAACCTATGTTCGTCTGGGAATCGGCGTTGGCGTGATGGCGAGTATGGCGATTGACCCGGCAACAGATCATGATTTGGTTGCCATTGATGCCAGTCATATTTTTGATGCCAGCACCACGACAATCGGCTTTAAAAAAGGGACCTTCCTGCGAACCTATATGTATGACTTCATGGAACGCTTTGCGCCTCATCTGACCCGAAATGTGGTTGATCAGGCTCTGGCACTGAAGAGTAATGAAGAAATTGAAGCGATGTTTGCAAATATCAAATTGCCTGTCAGGTAAACGCGTTGCCAGCCTGACGTTGAAACGTCTCTGCTCTGTCAGAAGCTGCCTGCTGGCAGCTTCTGTTGTTTCAGGTGGTTGAAAACAAGCAACATTGCGTCATTCGTGAGTTTCTCTTTTGCAGATGCGCTGCTGCTTGGCGCAAATATAAGATAAAATACCGGCTTTCCATCTGATGTGCTCTGAGTGAATTGATGTCTGCCTGTTCTGAAGTTTTCTGCCAACTGGATCACTGGCTCACCAAACTGCGGCCTTACTGGCAATTCATGCCATTCGCCTGTCCGGATTATCCCTGGCGGGATTCCCTGCCTGCGTTAGCCGAGTGGCTGGATGACTTGCCGGAAGCGGAGATAGCCCGTTTTCTGGCCGATCCGCAAGCGCTGAGACAGGCTGTAAGCCCGTATCTGCCAGAGATTGACCACCTTGCACAGTTGAGCGTTTTACCTGAGTTGCCAGCCCGGACAAGGTCGCAGCAATTGTGGCCCAGAAATCTGGAGGCGGGTATTCCGGGCCGAAAATGGCATCAGATTCTGGCTTTTCATGCGGCGATTCCTGCCAATGGACTTCCGTGGCTTGAATGGTGTGCCGGGAAGGGGTATCTCGGGCGGGTACTTGCAGCAGCCGATCATCAGCCTGTGGTCAGCCTTGAGTGGCAGCACAGTTTATGCACCGATGGTCAGGCGATAGCAAAGCGTCTCTCTTTGCCGATGACTTTTCAGCAGGGGGATGCATTCTCACCGGAGAGTGCCTCTCTCGTTCAGCCCGCGCAACATGCGGTTGCCCTGCATGCCTGTGGTGATTTGCATGTAACCTTGTTGAAGCAGGTGGCAGTGCGGCAGGCCAAAGCTGTCAGTATTTCTCCGTGTTGCTATCACCTGATCCGGTCGGCACAGTATGAACCTTTGTCGGAACCGGCAAAAGCCAGCCAGCTTGTCCTCACGAAACATGATCTGCGTATGCCGCTTCAGGAAACGGTTACGGCGGGACAACGGGTCAGAAAACAGCGTTTTGTTGAAGTTAGTTTCCGGCTTGGATTTGATGCACTCCAGCAGTTTTTACAGCACAGTCACGCATATCTGCCTGTGCCCAATGTTCAGAAAGCCTTGCTGCAGGAAGGCTTTGAAGCGTTCTGTCAGTGGGCAGCAGAGAAAAAAGGAATTCAGCTTCCGAATGGCATTGACTACCGCCACTGGCAGCAGGCAGGTGAACACCGATTTCATCGGGTTGAACGGATGGAGCTGATCCGGCAGGTCTTCCGGCGTCCGCTGGAACTCTGGCTGGTTTACGATCGGGCTATGTTTATGGCACAGGCCGGATACCAAGTTTCAGTCGGGACTTTTTGTGATAAGCCAATCACCCCCAGAAATATTCTGATTCACGCTCAATTGGAGAAATAATGGACACCAGTACCCTGATTTATTGTGCGCTGGCTTTATCGGCGGGATGTTTTGTGCAAAGTACCGTTGGCTTCGGTATGGCGATTGTCGCCGCGCCTATTATTTATTTCTTTGAACCCCGGTTTGTGCCGGGTGTGGTGACGTTCGTGGGTCTGGTGCTGGCGCTGATCAATATGTGGCAATATCGCCGCATGATCTCGTTTCAAGGGATGAGTGCAGCATTCATCGGACGGGTGCCCGGCACCATGGTTGCCGGATGGATTATGTTGTACATCAGTACTGAGCACCTGGCGCTGGTGGTCGGTGCCGGTGTATTGCTGGCTGTGTTGATCAGTCTGATGAAAGTACGGTTTAAGCCAACGCCGAAAGCTTTGTTTTTTGCGGGTTTCACGTCAGGGTTAATGGGGACGACGACCAGTATAGGCGGGCCACCGATGGCTTTGGTTCTGCAACATGCAGAAGCGGGAAAACTCAGAGCAAATCTGGCAGTTTATTTCGTATTTAGCTGTATCTTGTCTCTGATTGCTTTGTCTTCTACCGGACATTTCAGTGTCTGGCATTTTCAGCAAGCGCTCCTGATTTTACCTGCCCCCGTGCTGACCACTTTGCTCGCATATCGGGTTCAGCGCTTCATTAAAACGGAATGGATCAGATACGCGTTACTGATTTTATGTACTTTTGCTGGGATGGCCGCGCTGTGGCAGGGATTCAGCCCAATGTGGACCTGATCATTTGTCAGCCAGAAAGTTTACCGATACCAGATGGGCGGCGGTAAACTTTCTGAGAATCAGCTGGCTTTGGGAATCACATTGAACAGGTTGAACTGACGTTGTTCCAGTTCATGAGCTGGCATGGGTTTACCCAGATAGTATCCCTGACAGTAATCAAAGTGACAGCTTTGAATAAACTCCAACTGCTCCAGTGTTTCCACACCTTCCGCAACCAGTTTGAGACTTAGTTTATCGCAGATGGCGCAAGTGGCTTCGACAATCGCCCGACTGCTTTGCGTGTTCGCCTGAACAAAGCTTTGATCCAGTTTTACCATGGTAATGGGTAGGTTCTGGAGCTGAGACAGGGAAGAATAACCCGTCCCGAAATCATCCAGATGTAGTTCGATCCCTAATTCAGCCAGATCCACCAGGCATTGTTTCGCTTCATCATATTCCTGCAGCATGGCCGATTCGGTCAGCTCCAGCGCGAGCTGAGACGGGGAGATGTCGTATTGTTCCAATAAAGTGCCGATGTAAGCGGCAAGGCTGGCGTGCAGTTGCGCCCGGGATAAATTGACACTCACGGTAAACCGTTTGCCGTAGGTTTTATTCCAGCTCGACAGCTGCATACAGGCTTGCTTCAGCGTCCATTTGCCCAGCGGGACGATTTGTCCGGTTTCTTCTGCCAGCGGAATAAACTCGGATGGCGCAACCTGACCGAGATCTTCATCGTACCAGCGAATCAGTGCTTCGAAACCGCCCAGTCGATTGTTTTTCAGATCAACAATCGGCTGATAATAAAGCTCGAACGCTTCGGCATCCATTGCAAGTGTGAGGTGGTGACGCAGCGTCATTTTCCGGTACAGATCTTCTGCCATTTCTGGCGAGAAATGATGGCAACGATTCCGTCCCCGCAGTTTGGCGCGATGCATCGCCATATCCGCTTGCGTGATCAGGGTTTCAATTTTCTTTGCATCCGTCGGGAAGTTGGCCATCCCGATACTGCAACCGATCGACAATTCACCCACTTCTTTCAGGTGGAAGGGCTTGTTGAGGTTTGCGATCAGCGCCCGGGCAAAACGTGCCGGGTCATCAATCTGGCGTTGATCCAGCTGAATAATGAATTCATCTCCCCCGAAACGGGCGAGTAAACCGTTGAATTTGACAATTTCACTCAAACGAATGGCGATAGCACGTAACATTTTATCGCCAATGGCATGACCATAGGTGTCGTTAATGAGTTTGAAGCCGTCGATATCCAGAAACAGCAGGGTATAAGGCTGCGAGGTATGTTGTGAGGCGTGAATCGCATTAATCATGCCCCGGCGGTTGAGCAATCCGGTCAGATAATCGTGTTCAGACTGATATTTGGCTTGTTTGAGCTGCTCTTTCTCCTGGCTGATGTTCACCAGGCTTAATAGCAGTTGCTGTTTATCGGCCAGCCATTTGCCATCAATGTTGAACCAGTCGTAATTACGCCCGGTCCAGCATAACTTGCGACGATTCACGATACCGTTCTTGCTGGCGTCTTCCAGCCATTTGTGGGCCAGATTGATATCGCCGACAAAAGTGGCCAGGCTGTCGAGTTGTTCCCCGAAAGCATGAATGAAAGCCCGGTTTGCACTCAGGAGAATCCCTTCTGATGAGAATAAGAGTGCGAGATTAGAACCGTCTGAAAACGCTAGTTCCCGGCGCAGGCTGGCTTCTTCCGCAATCACATGCACCAGCATGGCCAGTCTGCCATCTGCCAGCGGGATCCCGGAGAAGTGACAAAGTGCATTTTTCACTTTGCTCTTCGGGCTGTAACTCCACCAGAGTTTGAGTGCTTCGCCCCGGTTGAACATCTGAAGGTAATCATTCAGAGTTGCCTCAACGGCATCGGACATATCGCGGCCGAGATCTCGTGCGGTCAGCTCGTCAAGGTTCTCTGCTTCCCAAAGTGGCAAAGCAGCAGAATTAGCCCAGACAATGGCTTTTTTTTCGATATCGAAAACCCACACCGGGGATTGCAGATATTCAAAGGTCGTAAAGGATTGGCTCATACCAGATAAAGGGATGGCTTAAAAGAGTGAATGTCTCAACGATAGCCTAAAATAAGTCACGTATATACGCACGAGGACATAAAGCGTGATCTTGATTCAGAAAGTGACTGTCTTTTTTGTGTAAATATTTGAAAGGTAACACATAACTATGCGTATATTGATGGTTTTGTCTATTTAGTGTTCTGATAGATAAGTGATTCATCAAATAATCACCTTCCGCTGAATTTCTCTTTCGGAACAGCCGTCTTGTGATGTTCTGATGAAAAACTGCACGTCAGCTGAACAGGCTCGGCCTGACGTGCAGTGTGATAAAGAAGGCTTAGCCGACAGCCGGGATCACCCCTGCCATCTGCAGGAACTGAGCTGTGATAATCAGAATCCCAGCGGAAGCTGCCAGAATCAGTGCCGGTTGGCCGCCCATCACCTGATAACCATCTTTACGCTGACGGCGCTGCACATGAACCATGGCCACTGGCAGGAAGATCGCCAGTATCACCAGTGCAATCGCCGCATACCCGAGCGCCATGATAAAGCCTTGCGGGTAGAAGAGGGCAAAGCAAAGCGGTGGGACGAAGGTAAACAAAGCGGTTTGGAACCGACCAGAGGTTGAATTTTTCCGCTTTAGCGTATCGGAGAGGAAATCAAACAGCCCCAGGCTGACTCCCAAGAATGAGGTTGCCAGTGCTAAATCCGCAAAAACAGAGACTGAATTGCTGACCATCGGATTATGCAGCAACTGGCTGAGCGCGGTAATGAAATTCCCCAGGCTTGAATTTGCGATCAGTTCTGACTGACTCAGGATCCCCTGACTGGCGATTTGCCAGAGCAGGTAAATTGCAAGCGGAACGGATGCACCAATGATCATGACTTTCCGTAAGGCTTTCATATCAATCCCGACGTAACGCACGATTGAGGGAATGCTGCCATGAAATCCAAAAGAGGTGAACACGACGGGCAATGCTGAAATCAGTAAGCCTTTTTCAACGGGCATATCCACTAAATGCTGGCCTTGGATATGGGGCAGCAGCAGACTGAGCATGACAACCAGCGCAATCACTTTCAGAGTGAAAAGGACCCGATTCACCATGTCGACAGAATGGGTGCCAATGGAAACGACTGCAGCAATCACCAGAGTGAATACAATGGTGCCGACCTGAGGTAACACATCCAGCCCAAACCAATTAGCCAGCTTATCCTGAAGCTGTGATCCCCCCCCTGCGATGTACGCAGAACATAAAGCGTAGAAAAGAAACATCATGGCAAAGTTGGCCACAAGCTGGCCTTTTTTTCCCAGCAATTCTTTTGCGAGGGTATGCAGTGTGGCGGACTGATCGGCGTGCTGGTGGACTTCCAGCATCAGTAACGCGGTGTACACCATCAGTGCCCAGATTCCGAAAAGGGTGAACGTTGCGGTGGTGAATCCCAGACCAGCCGAAGCCAGTGGCAGCGCCAGCATCCCTGCGCCAATGGTTGTGCCGGCAATAATGAGCGTACTGCCGAAAGTTTTATTCATGCTCATTGAGTCATAACTCCCTGTATTTTTATCGAATTATTTGATGGGAGAGGGGGCTGTCAGGCTGTTTCTCTCCGAAGAAAAAATATAGCCACAATAGCGGAGCGGGTTGGAAGGAAATGATATGTTCAACTTTCTTTACAACGCTGTCGGCCACTGTGGCCAACGATAATATGTCTTCATCACGTGTTTACTCATAACATCTGCGCAACATTTGGTGTTTTTGTCTATTAAGTAATCAGATTATCAGTTGTAATCTGATGCTGTGTACTTTAATCGCAGAAAAAATGACTGTCAACTTACGTTTAATGGGTGTAATTTTATATTTACGGTTTGGCTTTTTTTTCGTTTTGATGTTCGCTTGTTTGTCCGGGGGATTTCAATTAACGATGAGGAAGATTTTCTCACTGTGGGTGAAGTGTTACAGTGAGATACAAACCAATAAGGATGAGGAATAGCATGTTGCAAGTGGTTATGATCAGTACCGGTGAAGAAGTCCTGCATGGAGATATTGTCGATACCAATGCGGCATGGCTATCCCGGTTGTTTTTTCAGCATGGTTTTGCCTTGTCCCGCCGGACCACGGTCGGGGATCACCTTGAAATCCTGGCTTCTGAAATCGAACAATGCAGCCTGACGGCAGATCTTGTGATTGTGAATGGTGGTTTGGGACCGACGACGGATGATCTCACTGCGCAGGCCGCTGCGGTGGCCGCGGGTGTCGGTTTGGAACAATCCGAATTCTGGGTTGAGCAGATGCTGGAAAAATACCGGGCCTTTGGCCGGGAAATGCCACAGGGGAATCTGAAGCAGGCGATGTTGCCGGAAGGGGCTGAAATTCTGGATAACCCGGTCGGGACAGCCTGCGGATTTCAGATGAAGCTGAACCGGGCCCATTTGTTTTTCACGCCTGGCGTACCCAGTGAGTTTCAAGTCATGGTTGAGCAGGAAATCCTGCCTCGGATGAAAGCCCTGCACCCGGAAGTCTCGACCCTGGAATGTCATCGCCTTTATTGTTTTGGTCTGTCTGAATCCGGTATCAACGACACTTTGTCGACGTTGAATCTGCCACCTTCGTTCCAGCTGGGTTATCGCTCATCAATGCCATTTATCGAGGTGAAACTGTTTACGCCGAAAGGGGACGCTCAGGTGCCCGTTGTGATGGATGAGATCCGCAAGCGCCTTGGTGAAAATATCGTCGGGGTGGGTTTGAATCTACTGGATACCATCGGCAGCCACTTTTCTCAGTCACCTTACACGCTCACGGTGGCCGAACAGTTTACCGGTGGTGATGTGCTGAACTGGCTGCAGGATAATCCTGCGACGCAGTCGGCACTGAGTCAGGCCTGGTTGCTGACCACACACGTGGATCCGTCCATTAGTGATGCTGAGCCGATGGGCGCAGCTTTAGCGATGGCGGCGGCGGCCCGCCAGCAAACCGGGTCCGATTTAGCGCTGGTTTGTGGTTCGTTGCATGAGGGGGCGATTTCAATTGCGCTTTCTACGCCAAAGGGTGACTGGGCACAACATGTCCGTACAAAGCGTGAGTATGCCAATAAAACACACCGGAAGATGGTGGCCACTCTGATGCTGGATATGCTGAGACGCTGGCAGACAGGCGAGACGGTTGTCGGGCAATATGAATCTTTTGAAACGCTGAGTGAGCTGTTCTTACCCGTTGAGACGATTTATACCAATCAAAGTAAGTAAATGATCAGAAATAGCGCAGGGAAAATGTTTGAGATTAAGCGGATTTTTTAGATAAGTCGTGATTCTACAATCAAAAAATCTAACGCAGTGATCGAGCATTTGAACAAGCTAGGATGACCAGTGATTGACTCGATTGGTATGAAATCGGGCAGGATCAGAAAAAGCCAGCCTGTGATTGTTCAGGCTGGCTTTTTTTATTCATTGACTGCGGCTTGGAGCGGTGGAAGCTGGAGATGATATTCAAACTCCAGCGTCAGATCGGACGTCGGGACCGTGCGACAGGCCAGAATTTCTCCCGGCGCGATAAACGCCATGGCATCATACTGCGTCACATGGCCTGATTTCAGTTTGCACCGGCAGGCACCACACATTCCATTGCGGCACTGGAATTCAGGTTGTAAGCCAGCCTGTTCCAGTTGAAGGAGCAGCGGTTCGTGGTTATTTCCCGAAACCGCTTGCCCATTCACCGTAATGGTCAGTTTTGTCATAGTTCAAAATCACCCAGATCGTCAGCGCTGACATCATTGTCAATTTGACCGACCAGATAAGAACTGATTTCCGCTTCCTGAGGGGCAACCTGAACGTTGTCAGAAGACAACCAAGCGTTGATCCAAGGAATCGGGTTCTGCGTTGCGCCAGGATAAGCCGGCTTTAGGCCAACGGCGGTCATGCGTAGGTTGGTGATGTATTCAACGTACTGACACAGGATGTCTTTGTTCAGACCAATCATGGAACCGTCTTTGAACAGATACTCTGCCCATTCTTTTTCCTGCTCCGCGGCTTCTTTGAAAATTTCAAAGCTTTGCTCTTCCAGCTCGTGAGCAATGTCAGCCATTTCAGGATCATCCTGACCGGTACGCATCAGATTCAGAATGTGCTGTGTGCCCGTCAGGTGCAGGGCTTCATCACGCGCAATCAGTTTGATGATTTTCGCGTTTCCTTCCATCAGCTCGCGTTCAGCAAATGCAAATGAACAGGCAAAACTGACGTAGAAGCGAATCGCTTCCAGCGCGTTCACCGACATCATGCACAGATACAGCTTTTTCTTCAGTTCGTGCAGGCTGATTTCAACGGTTTCACCATTGATGGTATGCACACCTTCACCTAGGCGGTGGTAATCGTTGGTGCCCTGGATCAGCTGATCGTAGTAATGAGAGATGTCACCGGCACGCTTGATGATGTGCTCATTGGTAACAATATCGTCAAATACCACACCCGGGTCGTTCACGATATTGCGAATAATGTGCGTGTAAGAACGTGAGTGAATCGTTTCAGAAAACGACCAGGTTTCAATCCAGGTTTCCAGCTCAGGAATCGAGACCAGCGGCAGCAGTGCCACGTTCGGGCTGCGTCCCTGAATAGAATCCAGCAGGGTCTGATATTTCAGGTTGCTGATGAAAATGTGGCGTTCATGCTCAGGCAGATTATTGAAGTTAATCCGATCGCTGGATACGTCCACTTCTTCCGGACGCCAGAAGAAAGATAATTGTTTCTCGATCAGCTTTTCAAAGATTTCGAATTTCTGCTGGTCGTAACGGGCAACGTTGACAGGCTGACCAAAGAACATCGGTTCTTTCAGCGGGTTGTTGTTGGTTTTACAGAAAGTGCTGTACGCCATGGTGTCCTCAACATCAAAGGGGAGCCGAAGCTCCCATTTGGTTTGTAATTGTTAAATCTTGCAGCTGGTGCAGTCGTCTGCAGCAACATCGCCCTGCGCATCGGATGCGCCATCACGGGTGTTGTGATAGTACAGGGTTTTGACGCCGAGTTTATACGCTGTCAGCAGGTCCTTCAGCAAGAGTTTCATTGGCACTTTGCCGCCTGGCTGAATGCTCGGGTCGTAATTAGTATTTGCAGAGATCGCTTGGTCAACGAATTTCTGCATGATACCGACCAGTTGCAGGTAGCCGTCATTGCTGCCAATGTTCCAAAGCAACTCATAGTTGTCTTTGTATTTGTTGTACTCAGGCACAACCTGTTTCAGGATGCCGTCTTTGGATGCTTTGATGGACACGAAACCACGTGGTGGCTCAATGCCGTTGGTCGCATTCGAGATCTGAGATGAAGTCTCAGATGGCATCAGCGCAGACAGCGTAGAGTTGCGCAGACCGTGCTCGACGATTTCTCCGCGCAGCGCTTCCCAGTCGTAACGCAGTTCCTGAGTACAAATCTTATCCAGATCTTTCTTATAGGTGTCGATTGGCAGCACACCCTGAGAATAAGTAGTTTCGTTGAACGCCGGACATGCGCCGCGCTCTTTCGCCAGACCAACAGACGCTTTCAGCAGGTAGTACTGAATGGCTTCGAAAGCCTGATGAGTCAGGTTGTTTGCGCTGCCGTCAGAATAACGCACACCGTGTTTCGCCAGATAGTAAGCAAAGTTGATCACACCAACACCCAGCGTACGACGGTTCATGGTTGCTCGGCGGGCTGCAGGCAATGGGTAATCCTGATAATCCAGCAGGGCATCCAGGGCACGAACGGTCAGTTCAGCCAGCTCTTCCAGCTCGTCCAAGTGTTCAATCGCACCCAGGTTGAATGCAGACAACGTACACAGCGCAATCTCACCGCTCTCATCTTCCACATTATTCAGTGGTTTAGTTGGCAGTGCGATTTCCAGACACAAGTTAGACTGGCGGATCGGTGCAACAGACGGGTCAAACGGGCTGTGCGTATTACAGTGATCGACGTTCTGGATGTAGATACGGCCCGTGGATGCACGCTCTTGCATTAGCAGCGAGAACAGATCGATCGCTTTCACGGTTTGCTTCTTAATGCTTTCGTCTTGCTCGTATTTCACATACAGGCGCTCGAACTCATCCTGATCGGCAAAGAAGGCATCATACAGTCCAGGCACGTCAGACGGAGAAAACAGACTGATGTTTTCACCTTTGATCAGACGGGTGTACATCAGTTTGTTGATCTGAACGCCGTAGTCCATGTGACGAACACGGTTCTCTTCAACACCCCGGTTGTTTTTCAGAACCAGCAGCGACTCAACTTCGCGGTGCCAGATTGGGTAGAACAGCGTCGCTGCACCGCCACGAACACCGCCTTGAGAACAGCATTTTACAGCCGTCTGGAAGTATTTGTAGAACGGGATACAACCGGTGTGGAATGCCTCGCCGCCACGGATTTCAGAACCCAGTGCACGAATGCGGCCTGCATTGATCCCGATACCGGCACGCTGAGATACATAACGAACAATGGCGCTGGCCGTTGCGTTGATAGAATCCAGGCTGTCGTCACACTCAATCAGAACACAAGAACTAAACTGACGGGTCGGGGTACGCACACCAGACATAATTGGTGTTGGCAGTGAGACCTTAAATGTTGAGACCGCGTCATAGAAACGCTTGATATAGTCCAGACGCGTTTCAGCCGGATACTTGCTGAACAGGCACGCTGCGATCATCACATAAAGGAACTGCGCACTTTCGTAGATTTCGCCGCTCACACGGTTCTGAACCAGATACTTGCCTTCCAGCTGCTTTACGGCTGCATAAGAGAAGTTCATATCACGCCAGTGATCGATAAAGTTATCCATCACGGCAAATTCTTCAGGGGAATAATCTTCCAGCAAATGTTTGTCGTACTTGCCTTTGTCGACCATGGTCTTCACATGGTTCAGCAACGTCGGCGGCTCAAACTGGCCATACGCTTTTTTACGCAGATGGAAGATAGCCAGACGGGCAGCCAAGTACTGGTAATCAGGCGACTCTTCAGAGATCAGGTCAGCTGCTGCTTTGATGATGGTCTCGTGAATGTCTTCCGTTTGAATGCCGTCATAGAACTGGATGTGTGACTTCAGCTCAACCTGCGACACGGAAACATTCTCCAGGCCTTCAGCAGCCCAGGTAATGACACGGTGGATCTTGTCCAGATCGATGCGTTCTTTGCGCCCATCACGCTTGGTAACAGTTAGCTGTTGATTCATTTTTAATCGTTTTCCCGGTTTTCCCTGATCAATAGTGTCTTTTTACAATTTTATTAAAAAAGTAAACGAATATTGTGATCTTCGTTACACTTAAAAGAATAGACCAAAACACTATATATTGGGGTGTTAAGCCATGTGGCAAACAAGATAGTGTTGAGCATGGTATTTTGCAAGCTGGTATTTTTTGACCGCTTGTGGATAACGTGGGGATGCAAAATGGATAGTTAGTATACACTAACCTATTTCATCAGACTGGCCAATATCATAGAAAATTGCAAATAAAATCAGTGAAAATTTCCGGGCGGAAAAAATTTTTTTTCCTTGATTTTTCCTGATTTTCAGCTCCATTTTCAGCTGTAGCATGATTGATTAAAAAAGGGGCGTCCGTTACGATTTTGTTGTTCAAGTAACTGGATTAATGCGGCGGGTTCTGCAAGGATAATGTCGGCCTGCCAAAGGTGCGGTGTGTGTTCCATGCCAATGTATCCCCAGCCTGCGACAGCACCCGGCATTCCGGCTGATCGTGCTGCAATCATATCTTTTTCGATATCTCCGACATACAGGCAGTGTTGTGGGGCAACCTTTAGCAGTTCGCAGGCATGCCAGAGTGGATCGGGGTGCGGTTTGGCTTTGGCGAGCGTATCGCCGCAGACAATGACTTCCGCTTCATTCAGTTCCGGAAAAAATGGAAGGAGTTGCTGGGTCAGAAAACCAGGTTTGTTTGTCATTATCCCCCAAGGGATCGAATTCTCTTTCAGGTAGCGTAAAAGTGAATCGATACCGTGATAAGTGGCTGTTTCTAAACAAATATTATTCAAGTAATATTCAAGAAATTGCAGGCGGAGTGCTTGGGGGTCCAAGTGGTCGGGAATGGTGCCAAATCCAGCGGCCAGCAACCCATTCGCGCCGTAGCTGGTATTGGCCTGAATCTGTGCGGGAGTCAGAGGGGGAATCTGATGATCAGCCAGTACCCGGTTTGCTGCACGTGCCATATCCGGTGCGGTATCAAGCAGCGTACCATCCAAGTCGAATAAGACAGCGTTGAGTTGATGTTTCAGCATGAGCAATATCCTTTGCACAAATCACCGCGGAAGTCGCGTCAATTTCAATAAGCATATCAGGAAAAATGCGGGCTGTTGTGGCTGTGATGAGAAAGCCAGACAGGGAAGTCTGTCTGGCTGAGAGAGGGCTTACTCTGGCATGACGGTGTGCAGAATGTAATTCACATCGACATTCCGACCGAGTGTGTAAGTGTCCGTCAGTGGGTTGTAGTGAAGGCCTGTGATATGGCGGTCCTGCAAATCAGTGAGATCGACCATCGCCATAAGCTCTGATGGACGAATAAACTTTTTGTGATCGTGTGTGCCTTTTGGCACCAGCTTCATGACTTGTTCGGCACCGACAATGGCGAACAGATACGATTTCATATTGCGGTTGAGTGTCGAGAAGAACACATGGCCGCCGGGCTTCACCAGTTTGGCGCAGGAGGCAATCACAGAAGCCGGATCGGGTACGTGCTCCAGCATTTCCATACAGGTCACGACATCATAGGTCTGCGGATGTTGTTCAGCGTGAGTTTCGACGGTTTCCTGAATGTAATCCAGTTTGGTCCCTGTCTCCAGTGCATGTAAGCGGGCGACGGTTAGGGGTTCTTTGCCCATATCCAAACCGGTGACCTGCGCACCTTCCTGCGCCATACTCTCGGCCAGAATCCCACCGCCACAGCCGACATCAAGCACTTTTTTGCCAAACAGGCCACCGGCATGGTCGATCACATAGTTCAGACGGAGCGGGTTGATCTGATGCAGCGGTTTGAACTCCCCGTCCAGATCCCACCAACGTGATGCCATTTCTTCAAATTTACTGATTTCTGCCGGATCGACATTGAACTGCTTGGTCATTATTACTTGCCATTTCCATTGATATCGAAGGGGCATTATAGCGAAAGCAGCCTGAGTTGAAATCTAATCCTTGATCTCTGACAGAAATTCGAAAGTCTGGCTGGGGAAGGCTGCTGTCACCGGAATGAATTTGCGTGAAAACACCGCAGATATTGTTCGGGAAATCACCGCCAGACAACAGGTTATGGGGTGGAATTGTGTTCAATTCGCAAAATTACTCACAAGAAAGGCACTGAAAGGCGTGCCTATTAAATGGGAAATATGCTATATTCCCGCACCTTGCACGTATAAAAATACGACAGAAATTACCTGAGGGATAGTGGCTCCATGAGCGATCTTGCAAAAGAGATCACGCCGGTAAACATTGAAGAGGAGCTGAAAGGCTCATATCTCGACTACGCGATGTCCGTCATCGTGGGTCGTGCTCTTCCTGATGTGCGTGATGGCCTGAAGCCGGTGCATCGCCGCGTACTATTCGCGATGAATGTACTGGGCAATGACTGGAATAAACCATACAAAAAATCTGCCCGTGTAGTGGGCGACGTGATCGGTAAATATCACCCTCATGGTGATAGTGCGGTATACGACACCATTGTGCGTATGGCGCAGCCTTTCTCCCTTCGTTATATGCTGGTCGACGGCCAGGGTAACTTTGGTTCGATTGACGGCGACTCCGCGGCGGCAATGCGTTATACCGAAGTTCGGATGTCTAAGATTGCCCACGAGCTGCTGGCCGATCTGGATAAAGAAACAGTCGACTATGTTGACAACTACGACGGTACCGAACGTATTCCTGCGGTGCTGCCAACCAAGATTCCAAACCTGCTGGTGAACGGCGCGTCTGGTATTGCGGTGGGGATGGCAACCAATATTCCGCCTCATAACCTGGGCGAAGTGATTGACGGCTGTCTGGCATATATGGACAACGATCAAATCACCATTGATCAATTGCTGGATTATATTCCGGGCCCGGATTTCCCGACGGCAGCACTGATCAGTGGCCGTAAAGGGATTGTGGACGCTTATAAAACGGGTCGTGGTAAAGTTTACATGCGCTCGAAAGCGGACATCGAAACCGACAAGAATGGTAAAGAAACCATTGTCGTGACTGAGATTCCTTACCAGGTCAACAAAGCGCGTTTGATCGAAAAGATTGCTGAGCTGGTAAAAGAGAAGAAAGTTGAAGGCATCAGTGCCCTGCGTGATGAGTCTGACAAAGACGGCATGCGCATTGTTATTGAATGCCGCCGTGACGCTGTGGGCGAAGTTGTTCTGAACAACCTGTATGCGCAAACGCAACTGCAAACCACTTTCGGGATTAACATGGTCGCGCTGGACAAAAATGGTCAGCCGAAACTGTTTAACCTGAAAGAGATGCTGGAAAGCTTCATCAACCACCGTCGTGAAGTGGTCACCCGCCGGACTATCTATGAATTGCGTAAAGCCCGTGAGCGTGCGCATATTCTGGAAGGTCTGGCGATTGCTCTGGCAAATATTGACGAGATCATTGACCTGATCCGTCAGGCTGCAACGCCTCAGATTGCCCGTGAAGGTCTGCTGGCTCGTCCATGGGCACTGGGGAACGTTGCCGCAATGCTGGAACGTGCCGGTGTGGATGCAGCGCGTCCGGAATGGCTGGGTGAAGAGCTGGGTGTGCGAGATGGTCAGTATTACCTGACGGAACAGCAGGCTCAGGCCATCCTGGATCTGCGTTTGCACAAACTGACAGGTCTGGAACACGAGAAGATTCTGGACGAGTACAAAGGTCTGCTGGCGCAGATTGAAGAACTGATGCTGATCCTGAGCAGTGCTGAGCGTCTGATGGAAGTCATTCGCGAAGAACTGGAACTGGTGAAAGAGCAGTTCAATGATGCGCGCCGGACTGAAATTACTGCAGCAAGTCATGATATCGATCTGGAAGATCTGATCAGCCAGGAAGATGTTGTGGTGACGCTGTCGCATCACGGTTACGTGAAATATCAGCTGCTGACTGAGTACGAAGCTCAGCGTCGTGGCGGTAAAGGCCGTGCAGCAACCCGGATGAAGGATGAAGACTTCATTGAGCGTCTGCTGGTCGCTAATACTCACGATACGATTCTGTGCTTCTCAAGCCGCGGCCGGATGTACTGGCTGAAAGTGTACCAGTTGCCGCAAGCCAGCCGTACTGCGCGTGGTAAGCCAATCGTCAACATTCTGCCACTGGAAGAGAATGAGCGGATTACCGCGATTCTGCCTGTGAAAGAATACGAAGCAGATAAGTTCATCTTCATGGCAACGGCTGACGGTACGGTGAAGAAAACGCCGCTGACTGATTTCAGTCGTCCGCGCAGCGCCGGTATTATTGCCGTGAATCTGCGTGAAGGTGATTCGCTGATTGGTGTGGACATCACAGACAACGATAACGACATCATGCTGTTCTCTGCAGCAGGTAAAGTGGTTCGCTTCTCTGAAGGACAGGTCCGTGGTATGGGCCGTACTGCTGCGGGTGTCCGCGGGATCAAGCTGGCAGAAGATGACAAAGTCGTCTCTCTGATCGTACCGCACAATGAGGGCGATGTTCTGACCGTCACCGAAAACGGTTACGGGAAGCGCACCAGCCTGGAAGAGTACCCGGCGAAGAGCCGTGCGACTCAGGGTGTTGTGTCGATCAAGGTTTCTGAACGAAATGGCGCTGTGGTCGGTGCTGTTCAGGTGCAGGACGGTGATGAGTTCATGATGATCACCAATGCGGGTACCCTGGTTCGGACCCGGGTTGCTGAAGTCAGCCGTGTTGGCCGAAACACTCAGGGTGTGACCTTGATTCGAACGGCTGAAGATGAGCAGGTTGTTGGCCTTCAGCGCATCGAAGAGCCTGAAGAGGAAGATTTACTTCTGGAAGGTGAAGTTGCCGCCGAAGTGTCAGACACGACTGAAACCGGTGAAACGCCACCGGCTGCGGAAAACGACACAGAAGAAAGCAGCGAAGATTAATCTTTGCAAACATCCTTGAAACGCAGCCTGAGAGCTGCGTTTTTTTTACATTTTTTTAGCAAAATCCGGCGTTTCGCAGCCTGATGCAGCGACTGTCATATTTTTTAGGGTTTACCTGACGAAAAAGGTTTTCAGCTGATAGCGAAAGGTGTAAAAAAACAGGACGAAGGTCGTTGGGTTGACTGTGCTAGTCTTCCAACAATGTCATTTTTGCAAAGCAGGAGCATGTTTCTCATCATGGATAAAGTCTATAACTTTTGTGCTGGCCCGGCGATGATGCCGACAGAAGTGCTGGAAAAGGTACAACAGGAACTGGTGAACTGGAATGGTCTGGGTACTTCAGTGATGGAGATCAGCCATCGAAGCCAAGACTTTATTGCAGTAGCGGAACAATCTGAACGTGATCTGCGTGATCTGCTTGGGATCCCAGATAATTATCATGTGCTGTTTTGCCATGGCGGTGCACGGGCACAATTTGCGGCCATACCGATGAATTTACTGGGCGATGCTGCCACAGCGGATTACATTGATGGCGGCTACTGGGCGCACAGCGCAATCGAAGAAGCTCAGAAATATTGCCAGCCGAATGTGGTGTCTGTGACATGCGAGCGTGACGGTAAAAAAGCAGTCCTGCCTGCCAGAGAGTGGTCACTGTCCGAGGATGCAGCCTATGTACATTTCTGCCCGAATGAAACCATTGATGGCATTGAGATTCGTGATCTGCCACAAACAGACAAACCAATCATCGCCGACATGTCTTCGACGATTCTGTCCCGCACCATCGATGTGTCGCAGTATGGTCTGATTTATGCTGGTGCTCAGAAGAACATTGGTCCGGCCGGTTTGACGCTTGTGATTGTGCGTGACGATCTGCTTGGTCGGGCGCAACAGCTAGTGCCAAGTATTTTGGATTATCAGGTGCTGGCAGAGAAAGAATCAATGTTCAACACCCCGCCGACTTTTGCCTGGTATTTATCCGGTGAAGTCTTCAAATGGCTCAAGGGGATTGGCGGTGTGGAAGCGATGCAGGCGCGTAACGAAGCGAAAGCGAAAGTGCTGTATGACTTTATTGACCAGTCAGACTTCTATCGCAATGACGTTCATCCGGACAACCGTTCCCTGATGAATGTGCCATTTCAACTGAAGAACGCAGAACTGGATAAAGCATTCCTGCAGCAGGCTGATGCTGCGGGTTTGAAAGCGCTGGCAGGCCATCGTGCGGTCGGCGGTATGCGTGCCTCCATTTATAATGCGATGCCAATTGAAGGTGTACAGGCGCTGGTTGATTTTATGACCACATTCGAGCGTGAAAACGCCTGAGTTGATTCACTGTAACCCTGTCAAAAGCCGTCGAATCGACGGCTTTTTTCTTCCCGGGCGCTTTACACCAATCGCAGTAAATCATGGGTCATCTTAGCTTGTTCAAATGCTCGATCACTGCGTTAGATTTTTTGATTGTAGAGTCAGGACTTATCCAAAAAATCCGCCTTGTTCTCAAACATTTTTCCTGCGCTATTTCTGATCACTGACTTACTTTGATTGGTATTAGCTGAACACCAGTGAGGTGGTAAACGTCTGCCCGTCATCATGGACTGTGTACATCCAATGCATCCGCTCACAGATCCGCTCAACAATCACCAGGCCGCAGCCATACCCGGCATTGTCGGTATCATGACCATCATGATGATTCGCGATCATTAAATGGTTCGCGTTCAGACTGATTTGAATGGCATCGATACTGTAGCTGAATGCGTTCTTGATCAGGTTATTGATGATAATGCTCACAAAGCTCTCCGGAGCCTTGATTGTTCCGGGATGTGATAACGTCAGATGATAGCTGGTGTCCTGACGGGCAAAAAGTGGCGACAGTTCTTCCAGTTGGTGCTCAAGAATATCTGCGAGAGGGCATGCGGCGTAAAAGCTGCGATCGATGTGTTCCCGGCCCAACAGCAGGAAGGTTTCTGTCAGCAGTGTCATTTCCTGGCTGGCCTGTTGCAACCGACCGATGGCTTTGACAGCGATGCGCGGTTGATCAGGCACTTTTTGCAGAATATCGGCGGAGCCTTTGATCACCATAATCGGCGTCCGCAGCTCATGGGAGGCGAAGCGGCTGAAATCCTGCTCACGCTGAAAATATCGCGCAATATTCAATTTACTGTCACGCAGGCTTTGCTCAATTGCACGGGTTTCCTGAAACGCGGTGTCAACTTCAAATAAGGGCTGATCCGGGGGCATACGGCTGATTTTTTGCTGAATCCTTGCCAAAGGCTGCGATAAGGTCCGGACCAGATACACCCCATATAGAATCATGGCCAGCGTCATAGCGGCTCCCAGAATCAGGGTGATGTGATGCAGATTGGCCTCATAGTCATCCAGATAATCATCGGCATCATCCTGAAAGACGATATAGAACAGACCTTGTCCGGACGGGTGGTGGATCACAGTGAAGTGCTTGTCTTCTATACCGAGTAAATGCTCGTAAAATCCGGGTTCCGTATAGGACGTCAGCCAGTCGGGCAGATTCGCCTCACTCCAGTAACTGGAAAACTCAGTCGGATTGGGTAGTGGCGTTGCGATCCCCAGCTGAGGATAGTCGCTGGCATATCGATTGGCTTCTGTATCCAGCCAGTGATGCAGGCTGATGATTTCCAGCTGATTTTCGGCAATATAAATCACCGACCAGAACAGCCCGAACATAGCCAGCGTGAGGAGTACAAAACTCAGCCTGAGTTTTCGATAAATACTGGGGAAGGTCTGCTTAACCTTTGAGTCGGTAGCCTTTACCATGAATCGTCTCTAATCTGCTGGTGTCGAAATCTTTGTCGAGTGCGCTCCGTAAGCCATAAACATGACTGCGTAAGGCATCACTGGGTGGAACATCGTCGCCCCAGACGGTCTCAATGACTTCTTGCCGGCTGACAATCGCAGGCGCGTGACGCATGAGTAACTGCAAGATTTTGAACTGAATCCGGCTCAGTTTGATGGGTTGTCCGGCACGGGTCACTTCTTCAGTCTGGGGATTTAACGTGATGTCTGCATAATTCAGCGTCCCGAGGTCTTGTCTGGGTCCGCGACTGGCGAGCGCGCGAAGCCTCAGCGTCAATTCTTCCATTGCAAAAGGCTTGAGCAGGTAGTCGTCCCCGCCAGCGTTGAACGCAGCGACTTTACTGTCGAGACCATCTTTCGCTGTTAAAAAAAGGATTGGCGTATTGCAAAACAGTTCCTGCCGTAGCTTATACACCGTTGTAATGCCATCGGTTCTTGGCATCATAATGTCCATGATAATGACGTCATAATGGTTTTCAGCGACGAGTGCCAGCGCAGCTTCACCATGAAAAGCAAAGTCGGATTCCATTCCTTCCAACTCAAGATAATCCGCAATCGTTTCTGAAATTTTAGGGTTATCTTCAACTATCAGAACTTGCATTGTGCCCCCGTTGAGACTTCTTCACGAACGCTTCACATTGTATTGCATACCTTATGCGGTATTCACAACGAATGCGAACAGAAGGTTTCGAAACAATGAAAAAAATCATGACGATGGCCGTGCTGGCAGGACTTTTGAGCGCTTGTGGCAGCGATGGGAATGACGCTGCAGACACGTCACAGGCATATACAGGCACTGTCGTGGGTCTGGTGGAGCGTGTTCAGGCAGACAGGCAGACCATCCATATTCAGGGACGTGCGCTGGATGCTGCCACAGCGCAAGTCAGTTACCAAGACCAGCCATTGCAACTGACGGATGTGGTCGCTGGCATGCTGGTTGAGATTGACAGTGAGAAGGGCCGCGTGAGCGAGATAGAACTCGAGCCGATGCTGAGTGGGGAAGTCGCCACAGTTGATGCCACGTCGCTGTCTGTAAACGGCCAGACCTTTCCGTTGAATGAAGTGACAACCACGGCGCAGGTTCGGGACTTTGTGCTTATTTTTGGTCAACCGCAGGCAGATGGCAATCTTCGTCTGACCGCCATTCAACCGGTTGAGACGAACGCCATCAGTGAAGTTGAAGGTCGCATCAGTCAGTTGGACACAGCCACCAAAACACTGGTGATCAACAGCACAACGGTAGACTTCAGTGGGGCTGTTCTGGACGATGAACCTTTGCAACAAGGGAACTGGGTGGAAGTTACAGGAGCTTTTATCAATGGTGTTTTTCAGGCGTCAGAGGTTGATGTTGAAGATGAGACTGATTTTGACGGCAAATCGCTTGAAGGCGTGATTACTTTCATCAATCAGGAAAAAACAACGCTGGAATTGAACAGTCGCACACTCATCACACTCACCCCGAATACCCGTTACGAAGATGGGACTCAGGCTGATCTGACGACAGGCCGTACTGTTGACGTTGATGTCTTCAGCCAGAACGCACAGTTGTTTGCTGAGGAAGTTGAGTTTGAATCCGCTGCCGAAGCGGTTCAGGCGAAGCCGTTCAGCATTGAAGGCCAGGCCCGGTATGTGGATGAAACACTGTCGATCAATGGCATTGTGCTGACGCTGAGCCAGAATGTACGTCTGGAGGATGGCCTCACGCAGACTACTCTGGATGGACAATGGGTCGAACTTGAAGGCAGTAAAGTCGAGGGCCTGTTTCTGGTTCGGGAAATCGAGCCTGAAATTCAGGAATCAGAAGTCAGTCTGGAAGGTTTGGTCACGGATAATCATATCTGGGGATATCGTGCAGCAGATGCTTCCCTGAGCGTTTACGAAGGTCAGTGGGTTGACGTGGAATGCCGGCTGGATGGCTTACTTCTGAGCCAATGTCATCTGGACGATTAAGCCAGAACAATTCGGGTAAAACACCTCATTTGCAGTTGAACATCCCCCGTCAGACATCGCCTGACGAGGGATGATGCGTTTTCGGTCAACAGACTCTAGTATCAGTATGAATTATTCGTTACTCTGCAAAAACGCAAAGACAACAGGACAGAAAAACATCGAATGGAGAGTTTAACCTTACAGCCAATTCAGCGTATTGACGGCGAAGTAAATCTGCCGGGATCGAAAAGTGTTTCCAACCGTGCTTTATTGCTGGCCGCACTGGCGAAAGGCACAACACGTCTGACAAACTTGCTCCACAGTGACGATATTCGCCACATGCTGAATGCACTGACGCAACTGGGTGTTCATTACCAGCTTTCTGAAGATAAAACGGTTTGTGAAGTTCAGGGGCTTGGCCAGGCTTTTCGCACCACACAGGTGCTTGAACTGTTTTTAGGAAATGCCGGTACAGCCATGCGTCCTTTGGCTGCAGCTTTGTGTCTGGGTGAAGGTGAGTATGTACTGACCGGTGAGCCACGGATGAAAGAGCGTCCGATTGGTCATCTGGTGGATGCACTGCAAAGTGCCGGAGCTGAAATCAGTTACCTGGAAAATCCAGGCTTTCCACCTTTATCGATCAAAGGCACAGGCCTGAAAGGTGGCAAGGTCGAGATTGACGGCTCTATCTCCAGCCAGTTTCTGACTGCGTTTCTGATGAGTGCACCACTGGCCGCAGAGGATACAGTGATTCAGATTAAAGGTGAGCTGGTTTCGAAGCCGTACATTGATATCACACTGCACATCATGGCACAGTTTGGTGTTCAGGTGGAAAACGATCAGTATCAGCGCTTTATTGTGAAAGGTGGGCAGCAATATCAGTCACCGGGTGATTTTCTGGTGGAAGGCGACGCATCCTCTGCATCTTACTTCCTTGCCGCGGCTGCGATCAAAGGCGGTGAAGTGAAAGTCACCGGCATTGGCAAATCCAGTATTCAGGGCGATACCCAGTTTGCTGAAGCGCTGGCTGCTATGGGTGCCGAGATTGAATGGGGCGACGATTACGTGATTGCCCGTCGTGGTGTCCTGCGTGGTGTGGATATGGATTTTAACCATATTCCGGATGCAGCCATGACGATTGCAACAACGGCGCTGTTTGCGGAAGGCACGACAGCCATTCGCAACGTGTACAACTGGCGTGTGAAAGAAACCGACCGCCTGTCTGCGATGGCAACAGAATTACGAAAAGTTGGTGCAACGGTTGAAGAAGGGGAGGATTACATTGTGATTACCCCTCCGGCGCAGCTGATTCATGCCGCGATTGACACATATGACGACCACCGGATGGCGATGTGTTTCTCGCTGGTTGCTCTGAGTGAAGAAACACCTGTGACAATTAATGATCCGAAATGTACTTCGAAAACTTTCCCGGATTATTTTGAAAAGCTGGCTTCGCTGAGCCATTCATCCCGGACCTCTGTGTGATATATCTGTCACCCGGCTGAATGTCGGGTGAATTTTTTCCCCCTCTTGAAGTGCCTCTGAGTCAAATTTGCCGTATAATACGGCCCGCGTTGAATCAGCAACCTTGCTGAAGGTTAAACAATTTCGGAGAATTCTATGTCTACAAACGCACCAGTGATCACTGTTGATGGGCCAAGTGGAGCCGGGAAAGGAACACTTTGCATGCTGTTGGCAGAAAAACTGGGCTGGAATTTACTGGATTCTGGTGCCATCTACCGCGTGTTGGCACTGGCAGCAATTCATCATGGTGTAGAACAGGATTCTGAAGAAGCATTGGTTCCGCTGGCCGCTCATCTGGATGTGCAGTTTCTTGCTGAAGGTGATCTGGTCAAAGTGATTCTCGAGGGAGAGGACGTGTCTTCGACCCTGCGTACCGAAGAAGTGGGCAATGCTGCCTCCAAGGTTGCAGCATTGCCGCGCGTTCGTGAAGCCTTGCTCCGTCGTCAGCGCGCCTTTAATGGTGAACCGGGTCTGGTTGCCGATGGCCGTGATATGGGCACCGTGGTTTTCCCGAATGCAGAAGTGAAAATCTTTCTGGACGCCAGCGCTGAGGAGCGTGCGAAACGTCGCATGAACCAGTTGCAACAAAAAGGCTTAAGTGTTAACTTTGATAGTCTTTTAAGCGAAATTCAGGAGCGTGATGATCGCGACCGCAACCGAGCTGTTGCGCCATTACGTCCCGCAGCAGATGCATTAGTGCTAGACTCTACGCATCTGTCGATTGAGCAGGTCACCGAACAGGCCCTGGCTCATATTGAAGAGAAATTATCGGCAGAGAAATCTGCGTGATGGTATGTCGGTGTCAAGGAACGATAACTGACTTTTTTATCAACCCCATGCGGTAGGATACCCATGGTTGTTTATCTACTGAAGATTATTTAAATGACTGAATCTTTTGCTCAACTCTTTGAAGAGTCTCTGAAAGAAATCGAAACACGCCCTGGTGCGATCGTTAAAGGTACTGTAGTTTCAATCGAGAACGGTTTCGTTCTGGTTGACGCTGGCCTGAAATCTGAATCCGCTATTCCTGCTGAGCAGTTCAAAAACGCTGCTGGCGAGCTGGAAATCGAAGTTGGCGGTGAAGTTGACGTAGCTCTGGACGCGATCGAAGACGGTTTCGGTGAAACTCAACTTTCTCGTGAGAAAGCGAAACGTCACGAAGCTTGGATCCAGCTGGAAAAAGCTTACGAAGATGCTGAAACCGTTATGGGTATCATCAACGGTAAAGTGAAAGGTGGTTTCACTGTTGAGCTGAACGGTATTCGCGCGTTCCTGCCAGGTTCTCTGGTTGACGTTCGTCCAGTACGTGACACTGCTCACCTGGAAGGCAAAGAGCTAGAGTTCAAAGTTATCAAGCTGGACCAGAAGCGCAACAACGTTGTTGTTTCTCGTCGTGCTGTGATCGAATCTGAAAACAGCGTTGAGCGTGATGAGCTGCTGGCTTCTCTGCAAGAAGGCATGGAAGTGAAAGGTATCGTTAAGAACCTGACTGACTACGGTGCATTCGTAGATCTGGGCGGTGTTGACGGCCTGCTGCACATCACTGACATGGCTTGGAAGCGCGTGAAGCATCCATCAGAAATCGTTAATGTTGGTGACGAAATCAACGTTAAAGTTCTGAAGTTCGACCGTGAGCGTACTCGCGTATCTCTGGGTCTGAAGCAACTGGGTGAAGATCCATGGGTTGCTATCGCTAAGCGTTACCCAGAAGGCACTAAGCTGTCTGGCCGCGTAACGAACCTGACTGACTACGGCTGCTTCGTTGAAATCGAAGAAGGCGTTGAAGGTCTGGTACACGTGTCTGAAATGGACTGGACCAACAAGAACATCCACCCATCTAAAGTGGTTAACGTGGGTGACGAAGTTGAAGTGATGGTTCTGGACATCGACGAAGAGCGTCGTCGCATCAGCCTGGGTCTGAAGCAATGTAAAGCTAACCCTTGGCAGCAGTTCGCTGAAGCACAAGCGAAAGGCGACCGTGTCACTGGTAAGATCAAGTCTATCACTGACTTCGGTATCTTCATCGGTCTGGACGGCGGCATCGACGGTCTGGTTCACCTGTCTGACATTTCTTGGAATGTTGCAGGCGAAGACGCAGTTCGTGACTTCAAGAAAGGCGACGAAATCTCTGCAGTTGTTCTGGCTGTTGACGCTGAGCGTGAGCGCATCTCTCTGGGTATCAAGCAGATCGAAGAAGATCCGTTCAACAGCTTTGTAGCTCTGAACAAGAAAGGTTCTCTGGTAAACGGTAAAGTTGTTACCGTTGACGCGAAAGGTGCAACCATTGAACTGGCTGAAGGCGTAGAAGGTTACCTGCGTGCTTCTGAAGCTTCTCGTGACCGCGTAGAAGACGCAACGCTGATCCTGTCTGAAGGTGACGCAGTTGAAGCGAAGTTCACCGGTGTTGACCGTAAGAACCGCGTGATCAACCTGTCTGTACGTGCGAAAGACGAAGACGAAGAGCAAGAAGCAATGGCTAGCCTGAACCAGCAGGAAGAATCTGCATTCGGTAATGCTATGGCTGACGCTTTCAAAGCAGCGAAAGGCGAATAATTTGCCCCAAGGGGGAAGTATTTTCCCCCTTAACGGTTATACTACTGAGAAACATACTAAAAAACGGGGTGATTATGACAAAGTCTGAATTGATCGAAAGGCTGTGCAGCCAACAAACTCATCTTTCTGCGAAACAAGTAGAAGATGCGATCAAGGAAATCCTTGAGCATATGGCCACAACCCTGGCTGAAGGGGACCGCATTGAGATCCGTGGCTTTGGTAGTTTCTCTCTGCATTACCGTGCGCCACGCGTTGGTCGTAATCCGAAAACCGGCGATAAAGTGGAATTGGACGGCAAGTACGTTCCTCACTTTAAACCGGGCAAAGAATTACGTGATCGTGTGAATTCACTGAATGCAGGTTAATCGTTAGTTGCACAAGAAAACGGCATGCTCTGAGTATGCCGTTTTTTTATGCCTGTTGATCATGGTCTGATGAGTCGTTTTACTGCATAATCTATTCATCAAGTTTTTGATCTAGTGAGAGGATTCACGATGAAAATAGTAGGCATTCTTATCTTGATAGTGTGTTTTTTGATCACACTGGCATTAGGTGCTCAGAATCAGGTAATGGTTGACTTCGATTTTCTGATTGCGAAGGGACAATTTCAGCTTTCAACGCTTTTAGGGGTGACCTTCGGGACAGGTTTTGCCATTGGGTGGCTGATTTGTGGTTCGATGTACCTGAAAGCGCGTCTTTCGAAAAAAAGCTTAACGAAACGCATCGCCAAGCAGGAAAAAGAATTAGAGCAACTGCGTTCTGCAGAGACAGCCAAGGAATAATTATTTCATGCTAGAGCTGTTGTTTCTGTTGCTGCCAATTGCCGCTGCTTACGGCTGGTATATGGGGAACAGAAGCGCGAGTAATAAGCGGCAGGAAAAATCGCACCATATGTCACGCCAATATGTGACTGGTCTGAACCTGCTGCTGTCCGATCAGTCTGATAAAGCTGTTGATCTGTTTATTGAGTTATTACAGGTCGATAGTGAAACGATAGATACACACCTTGCCCTGGGGAATTTGTTCCGAAGCCGGGGCGAAGTTGATCGCGCAATTCGCATTCACCAAAACTTAATTGCCCGACCGAACCTGACCATTGACCAGCGGAATCTGGCTTTACAGCAGCTTGCAAAAGACTACATGGTTGCCGGTTTCTTCGATCGGGCAGAAAAAATTTTTGAGCAGTTGCTGGATGAGCCGGATCACCGTGAAGGCGCTCTTCAGCAATTGTTAACGATTTATCAGCAGACACGCGAGTGGGACCGCGCCATCGACATGGCAACGCAACTGGTCAAAATGGGTAAACATAAGCTACGTCATGATATCGCTCATTTCTGGTGTGAGCAGGCCATGCTGGAATTAAGTTCGCAGAACCCGGAGAAGGCCAAACAGTTCCTGAAAAAAGCACTGTCAGCCGATAAGCACTGTGTTCGGGCTTCAATTAGCATGGCGAGAGTGCTGATGGCAGAAAAAAATTATAAATCTGCTGCACAACAGTTGGAGCGGGTGGCAGAGCAGGATGTGGATTACATCAGTGAAACCTTGCCCATGTTACTGGAGTGCTATGAAGCAACGCAGAATGAAGCGGGTTGGGTGAAATATCTCCGTCATTGTGTCGACAGTCATGCCGGGGCAACCGCCGAACTGATGCTGGCAGATGAAATCGCCCGTCATGAGGGCGCTGTGATGGCACAAACCTTTATGACCCGTCAGTTGGTCAAGAATCCAACCATGAAAGGCTTTTATCAACTGATGGATTATCATCTGGATGAAGCTGAAGAGGGCCGGGCGAAAGAAAGCTTGTCGACCTTGCGTGGTTTGGTTGGGGAGCAACTGAAGATGAAGCCTCATTACCGCTGCGGTAAATGTGGCTTTGAAAGCCACTCTTTATATTGGCAATGCCCATCCTGTAAAGGCTGGGGGGCTGTAAAACCCATTCGCGGACTGGATGGGGAATAAAATGAATTGTTGTAACATTCTCAAAGGGCTGATCACCGCTGGTGCTGGCCCTTTCTTTTGAGTGTAATCTGAGTAAGTGAAGTCTAGGAGAGAGCATGTTAGACCCAAAAGTGATTGTGGCATTGGATTATCCGACGCAGGATGAAGCGCTGGCGTTTGTGGATCGCATTGAGCCGGGTAGTTGCCGCCTGAAAGTAGGCAAAGAAATGTTTACGCTGTTTGGGCCGGATATTGTTCGAAACCTGCACGACAAAGGTCATTCTGTCTTTCTGGATCTGAAATTTCACGATATCCCAAATACTTGCTCGCGTGCAGTGAGAGCTGCAGCTGAGCTGGGGGTCTGGATGGTGAATGTACATGCCAGTGGTGGAGAGCGCATGATGACCGCTTCCCGTGAAATTTTGGAACCATACGGGAAAGATCGCCCATTACTGATCGGCGTGACCGTGCTGACCAGTATGGAAGCCCAGGATTTGGCTGGTGTCGGGATTACCCGTGAACCTCAGGCGCATGTGCTGAGCCTGGCAACACTGACGAAAAACAGCGGGCTGGATGGTGTGGTCTGTTCAGCGCAGGAAGCAACGCTGCTGAAATCAAATCTGGGTGCTGACTTCAAGTTGGTGACACCGGGTATCCGTCCGGCTGGCAGTGCCGCGGGCGATCAGCGCCGTGTGATGACGCCAGTTGATGCAGTCAAAGCGGGATCTGACTATCTGGTCATCGGTCGCCCGATCACCCAAGCTGATGATCCGGCGGCAGTTCTGGCTGACATCAATCGCACCCTTCAGGCTTAATCCTTTCTCCTCATATTGCTCCCGCGCTGCCGGGGGCAATATTTCTGACATCTTGTCCGGTTCTTTCTTACACTCTTAAGATGATTCCCCTGTAAAAACAACACAATGATAGGGTGTCCGAACGGATGGAAACTGGACATTTTCCGCTATGGCAACTAGGTATTGCGCTGTTACTGGGTGCTGTTATCGGGTTGCAGCGTGGCTGGGTGACTCGTAACCGTAAAGAAGGGGAGCGTGTTGCCGGGATTCGTACATTTTCGTTAGTGGGGCTTTTGGGCGGACTGACTGGTGTGCTGGCCGATATCTATTCTGAACTGATTTTCGGGTTTGCACTGGTTTCTCTCAGTGTCGTGATAACAGTTGCCTATCTGACCAGCCAGCAACGCACACATGATGTCGGAATTACCAGTCTGATTGGGTTACTGCTGACTTTTGTACTGGGGTGTCTGGCTGTGAGTGGCCAGCCTGTGATTGCAGTTGCTGCTGCGGTTGTGACGGCGATTATTCTCGATATGAAAGAAGAGCTGCACGCGGCCATGACCAAAGTTCAGGAATATGAGCTGGAGGCTGCGCTCCGGCTGCTGCTGATCTCTGCTGTTTTGCTCCCTTTATTGCCGGATAAAGGATTCGGCCCCTGGGAAGCGGTGAATCCTTTTGAGCTCTGGCTCCTGGTGGTGTTGATTGCGACGATTTCGTTTATCGGGCATGTTGCGATCCGCATCGGTGGCGCCCGTAATGGGATTCTGTTCACCAGCTTGTTTGCCGGTTTAAGTGCATCGACGGCTTTAACGCTTCAGTTTTCAAATCTGTCGAAGCAGGAGGAAGCTTTATCGCCGTTATTGGGGAGTGGCATTTTGATCAGCTGTGGGACGATGTTTCCGAGAATCATTTTCCTAGCTTCAGTGCTGAACCCGTCGCTGGCGGTCCTGATTGCCATCCCGATGCTGGTGATGATGGCCTGTTTTTATCTGCCTGCGATCTGGCTTTGGCTGAGAAATCCGCTGGAAGATTATGAGTCACCGCAAGTGAAAAGAAACCCTTTGGGGCTGGCTTCTGCGCTGATGTTTGGTTTCATTTTGTTAATCATTATGTTGCTGTCGCATGCATTGCAGACTTGGTTTGGTGACACGGGCACCTATGTGCTGTCTGCGTTGTCCGGATTGACTGATGTTGATGCCATTACGCTGGCGTTGGGGCATCAGAGTCAGGTGCAAATGAGTCTGCAAACTGCGGGATTCGGAATCGTCATTGCTGCTTGTGTGAATAGTCTGGTGAAGATGCTGATGGCCTGGGGGATCGGCAGCCGCACACTGGGAATGTGTGTCGTGCCGCCTGTCGTGATTGCACTACTTGCTGCTGGAGGATGGTTCTGGCTGCAATGGTGTTAGATGTGGATTTTCGCCGTGCGGCTGCTGATCCGTGTACTGCGATCGTGAGACGGTGCCGTGAAATGGCTGTCGATGAGCTTTTGTGTCAGCGGATGCTGGGGTGACTGAAAGATATCTACCGTTGCGCCTTGCTCGACCACTTCTCCTTGCTGCATCACCATGAGCTGATCGCTGAAATGTTTAATGACGCCCATGTGCTGAGACACATAGATATATGACAGGCCCATCTCCTGCTGCAAATCGAGCAGCAGGTTGATGATTTGCGACCGGACCGACATGTCCAATCCGTTCAGGGCTTCATCGGCCACAATAATACAAGGTTGCAGGATCAGTGCTCTGGCCAGAGAAACCCGCTGTTTCTGGCCGGTTGCCAGCATTTGCGGGTAGAAATACGCATGCTCTGGCAGCAGACCAACACGCAGCAGTGTTGCTTTAATCCGGTTTTCCCGCTCTTGCGGGGTCATATTGGTGTTCCGCTTCAGCGGTCCTTCCAGGATCTGGCCAATCTGAATCCTCGGATTCAGGGATGTATTGGGATCCTGAAAGATCATCCGGATCAATTTGCAGCGTGTCCGGTAGTCTTCATACGCCAGCGGCTCATCATTGACCCGGATCACACCACCGGAGGGCTCAACAACGCCAGCCAGCATTTTCGCCAGTGTCGATTTTCCGGAACCATTTTCGCCAATCAGGGCAAGCGTTTGTCCGACTTCCAGCTTGAAAGACACAGGCTTTACCGCTTCTGTGCTGCGACGACGGAATAAACCAGAGCGATGATGGTATTCCTTTCTCAGATTGTCGACTTCCAGAAGGACACTCATGATTTCGGCTCCGGCATATTTAAAGGAAAGTGGCAGCTGTACTTATGGTTTTTCACTTTTTTACGTTTCGGGACTTCGACACATTTCCGCTGCGCATGCGGACAACGCGGGCCGAGACGGCAGCCAATCGGCAAATGCTGCAGGGGTGGAATGGAGCCGGGCAGGGTCGTCAGTTTACTTTTGTGCGGAATATCCTGACTGAAGTCCGGCATTGCCTGCAATAACGCCACGGTATAAGGATGATGTGGCGTGGTCAGCAGCTGTTTGCGGCTGCCCGACTCAACAGCCTGTCCGCAATACATCACGGTGATCCGGTCTGCCCATTGCGTGACTGTGGTCAGATCATGGCTGACCAGCAGAATCGTGGTGTTATTCAGCTGATTCATCCGGCTCAGCAAACGGAAAATCTGCGCCTGTGTGATCGGATCCAGATCATTGGTGGGTTCATCCGCAATCAAAAGTCGTGGTCGGTTGGCAATGGCCATGGCGATCATAATCTTCTGACACTCACCATCCGTCAGTTCATAGGGATAACTGTGCATCACGCGTTGATGATCTTTAATCCCGACTTTGTGAAGCAGTGCGATCGCCTGTTTCTGGCGCCAGTGGAAACGTTGCCAGAAACTACCGCTGAATGAACTGCGGGGAATGGCTTCCTCGAGTTGTTGCCCGACCTGCTCTGAAGGATCCAGGCAAGAAGAGGGCTCCTGAAAGATCATCGCAATTTCTCGCCCCACCACTTTCCGGCGCTCGCGGGGAGACAGAGACTGCAAGTCAATATCGCCCAGGCGCAGGCGGTCGGCACTGACACGCCATGTATCTTTGGTGACCCCGGCAATGGCTTTGGCCACCAGACTTTTACCCGAGCCGGATTCCCCGACCAGCCCGCGGATTTCACCTTCGTTCAGAGTCAGGCTCATGCGTTCTACCGCTTTAACCATGCCCTGCGGGGTTTCAATTTCGATGGTGAGATTTCGGATATCGAGCAATGGCATCAGTCTACTCCTGCATTGATTGCCTGTCGGAGTCCTTCTCCTACTAAGTTTACCACCAAGATACTGAAGGTGATGGCGAGTCCGGGCAGGGTGACGGTCCAGGGAGCCAGATAAATCAGTTCAATCGAATCACCCAGCATTGCCCCCCATTCCGGGGAAGGTGATTGAGCGCCCAGGCCGAGAAAACCAAGTGCTGCGATATCAATGATGGCGATGGAAATGGCCCGGGTCAGCTCACTGATCACCACAGGCTGGATGTTGGGTAAAATCGAGTGGTACAGCAGGTAGAAACTGTTGGCGCCATCAAGTCTTGCCGCAGTGACGTACTCCTTTTCCATTTCATCATGCACGGCAGAGTAGATCGCTCGAATAAACCTTGGGATCAATGCAAGCCAGATGGCCAGCAGGATACTGGTCATCCCGGTGCCCATATAAGCAATGATAATGATGGCCAGCAGCAGGGAAGGAATCGACAAAACTGTGTCCAGCACATGATTGAGGAAGCTGGATTTCAGGCCACGGGTCATGCCCGCCAGAATACCAATCACAATCCCGAGGATGGCAGACGCAAACGCAACCAGCAAAGCCGTCCCAAAGGTCAACTGGCTGCCCAGCAGAATACGGGTAAATAAGTCCCGCCCCAGATCGTCGGTGCCGAAGAAAAATTCAACGTGTCCGCTGGCATCCCAAGAGGGGGGCATGAGAAATTCGCCCACCTGCTCACTGGGCCCGTAAGAGACCAGTAATGGCGCAAAAAGGGTGATGAGCAGCAGAAAACCCAGACACCAGAGTCCGAAAACCGCCAGTGAGTTGGCCTGATAGTTTTGCCACGCCCGTTCCCATTGCGTCGGAATTTTATGTTCCTGGTAGATGTTATTTGATGGCATACCATTCCTTCCGGGTCAGTGGATTGACCAAGGCCCCCGCCAGATCAGACAGAATATTGGCCAGCAAAATAAATCCACCTACAGTGATCACGCCAGCCTGAATGGCGACATAATTCTGGGTGGCGATAGCATCGAGCAGCCACCGTCCGATACCCGGCCAGTTGAAAATTGACTCGGTGAGCATGGCAAAGGTCATCATGGTTGAAAATTGCATCCCCAGTTTTGGAATAATGGGCGGAATCGCATTTTTCATGACGTGACGCATGATGATTTCCCCCATCGACAGGCCCTTGGTCTGCGCGACTTTGATGAAGTTCTGCTGCATAACATCGGCCACTGAAGCCCGTGTCAGCCGGATCACCTCAGTTGTCGGCGCAATGGCCAGCACCAGTGTCGGCAGAATCAGGTGACGAACCACATCCAGCATCGCTGCGGAACGGTAGGGTTTTTCAGATAAGAAGACATCAAACAACGCGAAGCCGGTAACGGGTTCAATCTGATACAGCAAATTGTAACGTCCAGAGACCGGCAACCAGCCTAACTGGATGGAAAACAGCATGATCAACAACATCGCCAGCCAGAACAAGGGCAGGGAATAGCCGACCAGAGTCAGAGAAGAAATGCAGGTATCAATCCAGCGTCCGCGCTTCACGCCAGCCAGGGTGCCTAACGGAATACCCAGCGCCAAGGAAAGAATAAAGGCAAAGAAACACAGTTCCAATGTGGCCGGGAAGACGGTCAGGATTTCCCCTAAAATGGGTTCCCCAGCTTCATTGAGGCCCAGATTTCCAACCATCAGGTTTTCCAGATACAGCAGCCAGCCCGACCAGAAATCATGCAGGTTCCAGTAACTGGAAGGCTCGATACGCAAAATGCTGAAACCGATCATGGTCAGAATGAACAGGGTGATCAGAAACAGGTTCAGACGGCGAATGGTGTAAATCAACATCAGTTATTCGCTCCGATACACATTAGAGAACGAGCGGGTGCCAAACGGACTCAGGTGGAGGCCTTGTAAGGATTGATGGTGAATCTGATAGTGAACCCCATGGGCCAGCGGGATCACCGGGACTTCATCCTGTAAAATTTCCTGCGCGTACTGATAATAATCCAGACGCTGCTCCAGTTGGGTTGTGCGCGAAGCCAGTTCCAGCAAGTTATCAAATTGCAGATTACACCAGTTGGCAACGTTCAATCCGGCCTGTTTGGCGCTGCACGAAAGCAGCGGGCGCAGGAAATTATCCGGATCGCCATTGTCGGCCACCCAGCCAGTCAGCGTCAGGTCGATGCTTTGCTGGGCTTTTGACCCCGGGCGTAAGGGCCTGTCTTGCAACAGCAGAGTGACTTCAATACCAACCGCACGTAGATCAGCTTGTATCAGCTCTGCTGTTTTACGCGGACTGGGATTGTAAGGCCGCGGCTCCATGGGCACCGCCAGAATCAGGTGCAGATTACGGTCATAGCCTGCTTCTTTCAGGAACTGCTGTGCTTTGATCGGATCGTATTTGACATCGGGCAGGTTTTTATCATGTGCCCAAGACATTGGGGGCAGCAAGGTTTTGGCTTTAGTGCCAGTACCGTAGTAAACGGAATTCAGCAAATTCTCACGGTTGATCGCCAGATTGATTGCCTGACGCACGCGTCCGTCCTGCAAGGCTGGAATACTGTTATTGATGGCGAGGAAAGCCACGTTCATGGCATTTTGCGCGATCAAATCAAATTCTGGATCGTTCTTGATCACTGGAAGCTGGCTGGCAACCGGAGAAGAGAGCACATCACATTCGTGATTCAGCAACTTGGCCAGTGTCCCTGTCCCGCGGGATGAGATGTCGAACACAACCTGGCCCATAAAGGGTGCTCCACGCCAATAATAGGAGTGGCGTTTCAGGCGAATCAGATCATGGGGCTGGTATTCATCCATATAAAATGGACCGGTTCCGACCGGCCGGGTATCAATCTGATCTGGATGGCCTTGCCGTAACAGCTGATCGGCGTATTCCGCCGAGTGAATGGCTGCATAAGAGCTGGCAATGGTCGAAAGGAAGGCGTTGTCTGGCCGGGTCAGGATAAATTTGATGTGATGCGCATCAATGATTTTAATGCGTTCAATCAAACGATGAAATGACTGGCTTTCAAACCAAGGGTAATGACCACCGGAAACGGCGTGATACGGATGTTTGGGGTCAATGACCCGCTGAAAACTGAACAGCACATCCTCAGCATTGAAACGCCGGGTCGGAGAAAAGTCTGGCGTGCGCTGAAACCGGACATCCTGCCGTAGCGTGAACGTATATTCCAGGCCATCTTCACTGACGGTCCAGCTGCTGGCAAGCGCCGGTTGCGGCAGATGGCTGATCGGATCCAGTTGCAGCAGCCGATCAAAGATCTGGGCTGCCAGACTGTCGGCCGTATGACCACCATCCGTCAATTGAGGATTAAAGGTCCAGGGGGTGTCCTGGCCACAATAAATAAATCCCCACTGGCGAATGGTATTTTCTTGCTGGGGATCAGAGCAGGCCGTCAAACCCAGCAATCCAGCACAGGCGAGCAGCAATCGGAAACAGGCGTTCATAACAACGCTCTTATCTATCAGGTGTTGAGGAAAAACAAGGGGCTAAATTTATCACTTTCTGCGCGAACCACCAAGATATCTCCTTCATTAACCAGCGCGATGTTATTAAATGACGCAGTTTGTTATTCATGGTTGTCATTTTCCTGAGTACTGCCCACCATATCATGCTTGCGCAGTAAGCCTCTGAGTTGATGGTAGCTTAATCCAAGCAGTTGTGCGGCTTTTCGCTGATTATACTTCGATTGCACCAGGGCCTGATTGATCAGACTAACTTCCTGTGATGCCTGATAATTTCTCAGATCGATTGGAAGCTTCGGAGCAGATTTAAGCGCAGGATCCGCATCTTGGTCCGTCCCGTTTGGTTGGTTGGCCCAAGGGGGAGTGAATGGATCGAGGATAATTGATTCAATGGGTAAATCCTCGTGATTGTGACGAAAGACAGAACGTTCCACCGTGTTCTTCAGTTCACGGACATTTCCGGGCCAATCATGGGTGGTGAGCGCTTTTCTTGCTGCGGGACTGAACCCAGAAAAATAGCCAAATCCCATCTCACGGCACATCCGGACGGCATAGTATTCTGCCAGCGACAGGATATCTTCCTGACGCTCTCGCAGCGGCGGTAAATGGATAATGTCAAAGGCCAGCCGATCTAATAAATCTGCCCGGAAACTTCCTTCATTTGCCAGCGTCGGGAGATCGGCATTGGTGGCACAGATCAGCCGGACATTGGCCTGACAGGTTTTCGTGCCGCCAACCCGTTCATATTCACCATATTCGATCACGCGTAACAACTTCTCCTGCACGCCCAGCGGTGATGTTGCCAGTTCATCAAGAAACAACGTACCGCCTTCGGCTCTTTCGAACCGGCCCATATGGCGGCCTTTGGCACCGGTAAAAGAACCGGCCTCATGACCGAACAATTCTGAGTCAATCACCCCTTCACTCAGGGCTGCACAATTGAGGGAAACCAAAGGCTGATCCCAGCGTATGGACAAATAGTGAATCCGCTGGGCAATCAGCTCTTTACCTGTCCCGCGCTCACCCAGAATCAGAATAGGGCGTTCGAGCGGAGCCAGCCGCGAGGCATGATCTAAAGCGGCGAGAAAGGCTTCTGATTCGCCGATCAGGTTGTCCGTTTTTTGCATAGGGAGAGCTCCACATGATTCAACAGAAAAGGTGTTGGTCAATTTCGCCAACTCTTGGCATAAACATTGATAAGATACCAGCAGGCAGAAGCAGATGTAAAGCTAACTTACTGATATCGAATGAATAATAAAGTTGGCACGCCTTTTGTATTATAGGGCTATCACACATGAGTCCGCTGGTTTTCCGGCGACATCTGAATCACAACGTCAGTCAGCCGAGCGTCGGTATGGCGACGATGAAGGAGAGACAATTATGGGTATTTTTTCTCGCTTTGCGGATATTGTAAACGCCAACGTGAATTCATTGCTGGATAAAGCAGAAGATCCGCAAAAAATGATCCGCCTGATTATTCAGGAGATGGAAGACACGTTGGTTGAGGTCCGTACCTCTTCCGCCAAAGCCATGGCGGACAAGAAGGAATTACAGCGTCGGATCAACAGCCTGCAATCACAATCTGAAGACTGGCAGCAAAAAGCGACGCTGGCACTGCAGAAAAACCGTGAAGACCTGGCCCGTGCTGCGCTGATTGAAAAACAAAAGCTCAGTGATGTGGTTCTGACGCTGCAGGAAGAGTACAAGCTGGTGGAAGAAACCATTGAAAAGCTGGCCAAGGAAGTCGCTGAACTGGAGCGCAAGCTGCAGGAAACCCGTGCGCGTCAGCAAGCGCTGGTGATGCGTCATCAGGCTGCGGATAATCGTCGTGAAGTTCGTCGTCAGCTGGATACTGGCAAAGTCGACGAAGCATTATCCAAGTTCGAGCAATACGAGCGCCGTATTGACGAAATGGAGGCAGAAGCCGACAGCTATAATTTAGGTCGCGGTAAGAGTCTGGATCAGGAATTTTCGGATTTGCAGGCACAAGACGCAATCGAACAGGAACTGGCACGTCTGAAAGCAGGCATGAAAGACAAAGAATAATATTGAAGGCCTTGAGAGGAGAGATTGCATGTCGATGGGATTTATAGTCGGGCCGCTGATTGTCTTTCTGGTATTTGTCGCTCCGTTGTGGCTGATTTTGCATTACCGAAGCAAGCGCCACACCGCACAGGGACTTTCCGGTGATGAAGCGGATAAACTGCAGGCGTTGCTGACCCGCGCAGAACAGATGCAGCAACGTATTGTCACACTGGAAAAGATACTGGATGCTGAAGCGCCGCAATGGAGGCAGAAGTCATGACGAAAACCTTATACCGCGATCCGAAGAACGGGAAACTGGGGGGTGTTTGTGCCGGGATTGCCGAATACTTCGGGGTTGAAACCTGGGTGGTCCGTATCCTGACGGTTTCTGCGTTTTTGCTGGGTATCGGTTTTTTCGTCACGCTGGCTTATATCGCAGCCTGTCTGTTTCTGGATAAGATGCCGGAAGAACGCCAGACACAGCAGCATGCTTATAAAGAGCACACGGTGAAACAGAAACCCTGGCAGTCCGGGCAGTCACCGTCTCAGGTTTTGCATAATCTGGAGAGCGAAATGGATGGCATGGAAACCAAGCTCCAAGAGATGGAAGCTTATGTGACCTCCTCCGCCTACGATGTGGAAAAAGCGTTCAAACAGCTTTAAACGCAACACTGGCCTAAAAAGGAAAGCAGGCAACCGCCTGCTTTTCTGCTGTACGAAGAAAAATGAGAAGGGCAGGATATGATTCATTTAGGGCAAGAGCTGAACAAATTAGTGAACCGGGGGCTGGACAGGCATGTCAGGCTGGCTGTGACCGGTTTATCCCGTGCCGGGAAAACCGCTTTTATCACATCCTTGGTGAACCAGTTACAGCATGTCAGTACCAATCCACGATTACCGCTGTTTCCGGCGGTCAGTGACGGCCACCTGATGGGCGCCCGACGGGTTCCACAGGTTGAGATGCATGTGCCTGCTTTCGGATATGAAGAAGGGATGCAGTCTTTGCTGGCTACGCCACCGCATTGGCCCGAGCCGACTCGCGATGTCAGCCAGATTCGCATGGCCCTGCGTTTTCAGCCGCAGAAAGGTCCGCTGAAACTCCTGCAGGATACGGCCACCCTCTATCTGGATATTATTGATTATCCCGGAGAATGGCTGCTCGATTTACCTTTGCTCGACATGGATTATCTGGCCTGGTCGAAACAGCAGCACCGGCTGATGACGGGACGTCGTCAAACTCTGGCGCAAGACTGGCTGGCGGCAGGTGAGGCACTGGATCCATTCGCAGAAGCGGATGAAAATCTGCTGGCCCGTCTGGCAGAACAGTTCACTGCGTATTTGCACAAATGTAAGGCTGAGGCGGGATTACATTGGGTGCAACCGGGACGATTCGTGTTGCCCGGTGAATTGTCGGGTGCGCCTGTCCTTCAGTTTTTTCCGTTCATGTGGCTGGATAAATACAGCGAAAGCCAGTTGAATGAAGCGAAAGAAAATACAAACTTCGGAATGCTGCGCAGCCGTTATAAATATTATCAGCAACATGTGGTGAAAGGCTTTTACCGGGACCATTTCTCGAAATTCGACCGCCAGATTATTCTGGTTGATTGCCTGCAACCGCTGAATGCGGGGCGTGAATCTTTCAATGATATGCGGCATGCCCTGAATCAACTGATGCAGAGCTTTCATTATGGCCGGAGTTCTTTACTGCGCCGTTTGTTCTCGCCCAGAATCGATAAAGTGCTGTTTGCGGCCACGAAAGCGGATCATATTACCCCGGAGCAGCATCCGAATCTGGTCAGCCTGCTGCAGCAGATGGTCAATGAAGCCTGGCAGACAGCATCGTTTGAAGGGATCAATATGAGCTGTACCAGTCTGGCCGCGATTCAGGCGACGGAGCCCGGATTCGTGGATCATCAGGGCAAGCAGGTACCAGCTTTGCGCGGCCATACTTTGTCCGGTCAGGCCCAGACTGTTTTTCCGGGAGAAGTCCCGAGACGTCTGCCGGATGATCAATTCTGGGCATCTCAGGGTTTTGATTTTGTCAGTTTCCGGCCCTTGCCGCAGCAAAGTGATGAGCCGCTGCCGCATATCCGGATGGATAAAACCCTGTCGTTTTTGCTGGGAGATAAATTGCGATGACCAAATCGTTTCAGAGCAAGATTGTATTCGACGAAACCGAACAGGCGCAGTCTGCGCCGGATCTCAAAACAAGACTGGAATTTGCGCAGGAAGAGAGTTTCTTGCCATCTGGTCCCGAAGATGCTTCAGAAACACAAGCAGAAGCACAGTTAGAACAAACGCTGGGAAAACGGAAGTCCAAAGGTCGCTGGCTGAAAACTCTGTTGCTGGGTGGGGTGGGTCTGACCGTCTGGCAGAGCGTCGATTATGTGTATTCGGCCTATCAGAGCGGGGACTGGCTGTCTCTGGGCTGGAGTGTGCTGGTGGCCTCCGTGGCAGCCACAGGGATTGTCGTCCTCGGCCGTGAATGGTATCGGTTGCGCCGCCTGAAAGACCGGCAGACCGAACGGGAACAGGCTGAACTGCTCCTCGCCGAAGATGGCATCGGGCAGGGGAAAGCTTTCTGTATCCGGCTGGCGAAACAGGGCGGGATCTCCGCCGAACATGCAGGTTACAGTCGCTGGCAGGAATCTCTGGCAGCGACGCATAATGATGCTGAAGTGCTGGCCATGTACGACCAGCTTGTGGTCAGCCAACAGGATAAAGCTGCGAAGAAGATGGTGGTGAAGTACGCGCGTGAAGCCGCGCTGATGGTTGCCGTCAGCCCGCTGGCGATTGCTGATGTCCTGCTGGTCGCCTGGCGAAACTTCCGTCTGATTGACCAGATTGCCGCAGTGTACGGCATCGAATTGGGCTACTGGTCCCGAATTCAGTTGTTCAAACTGGTTCTGAAAAATATGGCCATTGCCGGTGCCAGTGAGCTGATCACCGACAGCAGCATGGATTTATTGTCAGTCCACCTGACCGGTCGTTTATCAGCCCGGGCTGCGCAGGGCTTAGGCGTGGGTCTGCTGACTGGCCGTCTCGGCCTGAAAGCAATCAATCTGATGCGGCCGTTGCCCTGGCAGCCGGATCAGGCGCCGGCCCTGAGTGATATTCGTCGTGATCTGCTTGGCCGACTGGGAGCAGACAAGTCCGAGACGACGGGGCAGAATTCCTGATGTTTTTCGACCAGCTTCACTATTGGGGCTGGTCGATTTTTATTCACCTGATGGCATGACCCTGCAAAATACTGTTTTTGCCACCATTTCATCACGATACAGCTCTCACCTTCTGAATTTCCTGTCTTGACGATCAGGTAACTTCCGCGCACACTGCTCACGTGTCACGAATTGTTGACAGTTTTGTCTGGAGTAAAAAGGCAACCACTATGAGGCTACAAGTCTTTTGTGTCGACCGGCTGGGGATGACCCGGGAACTGCTGGATATTTTAGCCAGTCGTGAGCTGGACCTGCGCGGAATCGAAATCGACCGTAGCGGGATCATCTACCTGAATTGTCCGGAAATCGAATTTGAAGAATTTCGCCAACTGATGTCGCAAATCCGTCAGTTGGAGGGCGTGACAGACGTTCGTAAAATCCAGTTCATGCCCAGTGAGCGTGAACATAAAGAACTGAAAGCATTACTTGAAGCGCTGCCAGATCCGTTTTTCTCGGTGAACCTGCAGGGAAAAATCGATCTGGCGAACCAGCCGGCCGAGCAAGTGTTGGGAAAATCCCGGGAAGCGGTACTGGGAGAAACCATTCACAGCGTACTGGGCTTTAATTTCTATCGCTGGCTTGAAAAGGATGGTGCCAAGCAGTACAGCGAAATGGTGGTGTTGTCCGGGCTGGACTACCTGATGGAAGTGCTGCCTGTTTATGTCACCGACGATGCCAATAACGAAGTGCTGGCAAGTGCTGTGATTTTGCTGCGCTCTTTGTCTGAAGCCAAAATGCCATTGGCCATGCGTAAGATCAGTGGGGACAATGGTTTTGAGCATCTGGTGGGTCACTCTTCCCGGTTCAGGCATTTGATTGGTCAGGCGAAAAAGCTGTCCTTGCTGGATGCGCCGCTGCTGATTCAGGGAGAAACCGGCACCGGGAAAGAAATGCTGGCGCGAGCCTGTCATCAGCGTTCATTACGCCGGGATCAGCCTTTCCTGCTCGTGAACTGTGTTTCCATGCCGGATAATGCCGCCGAGACTGAATTGTTCGGTGTGGCAGGCGTTGGCGGTGAAGCAGGTAAAAAAGGGATATTCGAGCAAGCGAACGGCGGCACTGTGTTTTTGTATGAAATCGGTGAAATGTCGTCTCACTTGCAGGTCAAACTGCTGCGCTTCCTTCAGGACGGCACTTTCCGCCGCGTCGGGGAAGAGAAAGAGGTGAAAGTGGATGTCCGGGTGATTTGCTCGACTCAGAAACGTTTGCCGGATCTAGTAGCAGCGGGCCAATTCCGCGAAGATCTCTATTACCGCCTGAATGTGTTGTCACTGGTGGTGCCGCCTCTGCGAGAGCGATCAGCCGATATTGTGCCGCTGGCAGAACTGTTTGTATCTCAGTTCGCGCAGGAGCTCCAGCAGCCGAAACCGGCGATGTCGGAGAAACTGGCTCAGACTTTAAGTCAGTATGCCTGGCCGGGGAATATCCGCCAGTTGAGAAATGTCCTGTTCCGGGCCATGACTCAGCTTGAAAAGGCTGAAATGACAGTCGATGACATTCAATTGCCGGAAAATGAATCTGCCAGTGTGATCAGTGAGGAAACGCTGGATGGGTCACTGGACGATATCATGAAGCGGTATGAGTCTGGCATTTTGACGAATTTGTATAAGAGCTACCCGTCGACGCGTAAGCTTGCGAAGCGTCTGGGGGTCTCTCATACCGCCGTGGCAAATAAGCTGCGGGAATACGGGATCAATAAATCCTGACGGGGATTACCGCTCTGAGGCTGAATGGCTTCAGAGCGGTAAGAGTTCCGGCTGAATCTGGCCTGATTCCAGATGGCGTAACCGGTTGATTAAGTCCAGACCGAAGCGGCAGCTTAATCTGGGATGATCACAAATCACCCGATGACAGGGAATCACTAAAGGAATCGGATTGACATTTTTGGCCAGCGCAATCGCCTGCTGGGCTTTTTTGTTACCTAACTGAACTGCCAGGCTATGATAAGTGGCTGTTTTACCGTAGGGGATGTGTTGTATCGCCTGCCAGACACTCCGTTGGAAAGGCGTTCCTTCCGGTGCCAGTGAAAGAGAAAATTGCTGACGTTGACCGCACAGGTATTCTTTGACCTGAAGGGTATATTCGTGCATTTTCTCAGGATGGTAGTTCCAGCAAGGTGGTGGTTGATAACCATCGCTGGCAAAGGACAGCAGTTTCAGTCCCTGAAGATCCGCTTGCAGGTAGATAACACCAAGTTCTGTTTGAATCAGATCGTAATACATAGTTGCCATAACTGGTGGACTGTTGATTATCGCATGCCGAATCAGGTGGCCTGATGGCCAGACACAAAGAAAGAATTCGGCTGTGTCAATTTGAAAGTATAGATGTACAACGCAGAGGTCAGCTTGTTTCATTCGATCATCCATCGCTCCTCGTCCCTCAAAGTCGATGAGCTGACAATCCGACTGGTGACTCAAAAGGATGCTTACCAGATCGCGGCTTACTATCAGCGCAACAAGGCCTTTCTTCAACCCTGGGAGCCGCTGCGGGATCCTGCTTTTTTTACTGTGGCAGGCTGGGAACGGCGACTTGCGCAGTTAAGTGAATTACACAAACACAATCTGGCTTATTATTTTGTGGTTTTCTGTGAAGGCTCGGATGAAATCTGCGGGGTCATCAATTTCAGTAATCTGGTGCGTCATCCTTTCTATGCTTGTCATGTCGGATATTCGCTGGATGAAAAACAGCAGGGGAAAGGCATCATGCGACGGGCGTTGAATGCAGCGATCCGGTGGTTGTTTGAAGAGCAGCATTTTCATCGGGTGATGGCTGCTTATATTCCCCGGAATCAGCGCAGTGCGGCGGTGTTAAAAGCGGCAGGATTTGAACAGGAAGGGGTTGCCCGGGAATATCTGCTGATCAATGGCCGCTGGGAAGATCACATTCTGACCGCCAGAGTGAATCCAAACTGGATGCAGCCAGATGCCTCTTAACAAGTATATAAAAAAGAAAAGCTTGCGGTGATCGCAAGCTTTTTTGTTTGGCGCGCTAAGCAACCATCTGTGCTGATGGGAGCTTAGCGGCAAAGGACAGCGGAGATTAGTCCACGGTCAGGATACGCATGTTGTTGGTACTGCCGACTGTATCCATGATATCGCCTTGGGTGATGATCACCAGATCGCCGGTTTTCAGCAGATTCAGTTCTTTCAGGTCATTGATGGCGTGTTTGGCCACATCCAGACCCGCATCACCTTCACGGTCGAAATACACGGGCGTGACACCACGATACAGCGCTGCACGGTTCAGGGTCTGCTCGTTGCGCGACAGCGCGAAGATAGGCAGACCGGAAGAAATCCGGGACATCATCAGAGGCGTCCGACCAGACTCTGTCAGCGTGATCATCGCGGTCACACCAATCATGTGGTTTGCGGCATACATGGTCGACATTGCAATGGTTTCTTCCGGAGTTTCAAAGGTCCGGTCCATCCGATGCGAAGACACATTGATGCTGTGCTCTTTTTCAGCACCCAGACACACGCTGGCCATGGCTTTCACGGTCTCAACCGGATAATCACCGGCAGCTGTTTCAGCCGACAGCATGACCGCATCCGTTCCATCCAGAACTGCGTTCGCGACGTCCATCACTTCCGCACGGGTTGGCATCGGACTGGTGATCATGGATTCCATCATCTGTGTTGCGGTGATCACGGTCCGGTTCAGGCTGCGGGCACGGCGGATCAGCTTCTTCTGAACACCAATCAGCTCAGGGTCACCAATTTCAACACCCAGATCCCCACGGGCAACCATCACCGCATCCGAAGCCATGATGATGTCATCCATCGCTTCCAGCGTTGCGACGGCTTCAGCACGTTCAACTTTGGCAACAAGGCGGGCATTCAGGCCAGCGTCGGTTGCCAGACGGCGCGCATAGTGCATGTCTTCGCCATTACGCGGGAAAGAAACCGCCAGATAGTCTACGTTCATTGCCGCAGCTGTAATGATGTCTGCTTTGTCTTTCTCGGTCAGCGCTTCAGCTGACAGGCCGCCGCCTTTCTTATTGATGCCCTTGTTGTTTGATAACGGGCCGCCGACGGTCACTTTGGTATGTACTTTATTGCCTTCAACCTGAGTGACTTCAAGCTGAACACGGCCATCATCGAGGAGCAGCAGATCGCCAGGGCCGACATCTTTTGGCAGCTCTTTATAGTCCAGACCAACAGCCTGTTGCGTGCCTTCACCTTTGGGTAAATCGCTGTCGAGCGTGAAGGCATCACCAATCGCCAGACGGATTTTTCCGTCACGGAAGGTTGAAATTCGGATTTTCGGGCCTTGCAGGTCACCGAGAATTGCAACGTGGCGTCCAAGCTTTGCGGCAATTTCACGTACTTTTTTTGTACGCTGAATATGGTCTTCCGGGCTGCCGTGAGAAAAGTTCATGCGGACCACGTTGGCGCCGGCAGCAATGATAGCTTCGAGGTTATTGTCGCGATCGGTCGCAGGGCCGAGGGTGGTTACAATCTTGGTACGTCTTAGCCTTTGAGACATGAAGCTCTCCATATAGTCGAAAGGGTACGATGTGTTTGCACATTCCGTAATATTATTACAGATGTATGTGATCAAAAGGCGACACAGGACAATGAATTGATGAATTTCACAATTTATGTCCGACATCTCATCCCTGATGTCACGTCTGTTTATGTCTTTTTTGTTTAAAGCTGTCAGAGTATAAAAAAGAAAAGCATGGCAATAAAGCCATGCTTTTCAGGTTTGTTACCCCACTTGCGTATCTTGAATACGCGAGGCATTGTTTAAAACAAGCCTTCTTTGGCAATCCGGGAATCTTTGATGGTTTCTTTCACCCGTTTCAGGTTTTCCCGGAAACCTGGACCGCGGCGCAGTGTAAAACCGGTAGCCAGCACATCAATCACCGTCATCTGAACGACACGGCTGGCCATGGGCATATAGATGTCTGTATCTTCCGGCACATCCAGGCAAATAGAAAGTGAACATTCACGATCCAGTGGGGAATCCTTTGCAGTAATCCCGATCACCGTTGCGCCGTTCTCACGGGCCATGGTGGCAATTTCAACCAGGTTTTTGGTCCGGCCGGTATGAGAAATCAGCACCACAACGTCATTGTCTGTGCAGTTGATGACGCTCATCCGTTGCATCACGACATCGTCAAAGCAGACAATCGGAATATTAAAACGGAAGAATTTATTCATGGCATCATGCGCCACGGAAGCGGATGCACCCAGACCAAAGAACGAAATTCGTTTGGCTTGCGTCAGCAGATCAACAGCACGATTCACCTGCATCGGATCGAGGCTGCTTTTCGCGACATCCAAACAAGCCATGGTTGATTCGAAGATCTTTGCTGTGTAGGCTTCAGCACTGTCGTCTTCTTCAACATTCCGGTTTACGTAAGGGGTTCCATTCGCCAGGCTTTGCGCTAAATGCAGTTTGAAGTCCGGAAAGCCTTTGGTATCCAGACGGCGGCAAAAACGGTTGACTGTGGGTTCACTGACATCTGCCATCTTTGCCAGCGTGGCAATGCTTGAATGAATAGCGGTTTGCGGGGAAGCAATGATCACTTCAGCAACTTTGCGCTCAGATTTACTGAAATTTTCCAGGTTGTTCTGTATTTTTTCTAGGGTATTCATGGCGATAACCGCGATTCGTTACTGAATTTCAAAATGGTCGATATCTGTGTTTCGATATCGAATATGATGAAACTATACTACTTTTCGTTTCATGCCTCCTAGTAAATCTCTGAGAATCAGTTTTCCTTTTTATTATAGTTTGATCATGATCTACTTTCCCTTTCAGTTTTGAAAAGGAATTCATGCTTAAACATTGAAAAATGATCCAAGTTCTCGTGATTTCTTGTTATTTAATTTCATGCTCCGGAATTAATTTACAGATTGAATTAAATGTACAACAAAAATACAGCGAGCCGGAAACAGGGCGAAAATAAAAGGACAGATGTGATGAAATCATCAGGACAAATCAGTGTTTGCGGGTGTGGTTGGTTGGGATTACCGCTGGCTAAAGCACTACAACAATCAGGATTTTCGGTGATGGGCTCCAAACAGAGCCGTGAGGGTGCCAATCAGCTTGAAGCGATCGGAATCCCAGCCGTGGCATTGCAACTGCCTTTGCAGGCCCAAGCAGATGCTGAGCTTTCTTCTTTTCTTGCGGCAGAAGTTTTGCTGATCAATGTACCACCGGGCCGACGGCAGATGAATGCGGCAGATTTTGTTGAAGCCATCATGAGTTTGTCCCGTGCAGCAAAGCGATCGGGGTGCCAACGTGTGATTTTTATCAGCACAACCTCGGTCTACGGTGAGATTGAAGGTGAAGTGTTAGAAACCACAGCACCAGAACCAACCACTGAATCCGGCAAAGCCCATCTGTACATCGAGCAGCAGCTGCGGCAGGTGTGGGGAGACGGTTTAGTCGTGTTGCGCTTAGCTGGGTTGATTGGACCGGGCAGACATCCGGTGAAGTTTCTGGCGGGCCGTGAAGCGATTTCAAACGGTGATGCGCCGGTGAATCTGGTCCATCTGGATGATGTGATCACGGCTGTGCGGAACATTCTGGTGCAATGGCCTGCGAAGACCACGTTGCATTTGTCTGCCCCGCAACATCCCAGCCGAGCACAATACTACCGAGAGATGGCAAGCATGGCAGAATTACCTCTGCCGGAATTTCATCCCGGAGGAGAAGCGGGAAAATGGATCAATGCCGAGCAAACGGCTCAGGTGTTAGAACTGTTCTGGCAGCATGCTGATTTGTTGTCTGAGCGACCAGAGCGTTAGTGACCGTTTTGCAGGACATAAAAAAATCCCGCTGAATTGTCAGCGGGAGGAATGAATCCTTAACACAATTAGGAGTTTAGCAGCAGTGGCATTGTCGATTAAAGCTGTTCAGTAAACCATTCATGGGCGGCCGGTTAATCCGTCAGTCCGATAATCTTAATGTCACTAGTTATGACCTGACGGGATAGCCTTAGTTCCACGCGGCCTGATTTTTTTCTTCACTTTTTTTTAAGTGTTTGATATTTGGCATTAAAAAATCTCATATTCTATGTGATTTTCCTGAACGATATTTACCATGGGTATCTGATTGCTGTTCTGAGATTCAAACCTCAGACGAAAGAAAACCCGTAACCAAATGGAAACGGGCTATGAAGAATATCTTCTAAGAAAAAGCAGTGGCATTATTTAAGACTTCGCTCATGGCGCATGGTTCCCAACTCATCTCTCATTTTTTATATTTTTTTCTTCAGACCACAGAACGACTCTGTTCATCGCTTGTTAAATCTGTTAGCAAGGTGTAGAGTTTAAACATACGTTTAATACAGGTGACTAACATGGCAGCCAAAGCTGATACAAAAAACCGGATTCTGGATGCCGCTGAGCTGTTATTTGCTGAGCATGGCTTTAAAGAAACATCCCTGCGGACCATCACGAGTAAAGCAGGCGTGAACCTGGCTTCGGTCAACTATCACTATGGGGATAAGAAAACACTCATCCGTGCTGTGATTAGCCGCTATCTGGAAGAGTTCATGCCAGCACTGAAACAGGAACTGGAAGTGTTGCTCACCCGCGATGATTTCAGCATGGACGATGTTTTCCGTTGTACCAAACAACCTTTGCTGAAACTGAGTGATTATCGTCCGAATGGCGCGACCATCTTTATGTCACTCATCGGACGAGGCTATACCGATGTTCAGGGCCATTTACGCTGGTTTATTGTAACCCGCTACAGTCAGGTTCTGAATCTGTTCACAAAAGCGGTGTGCCGGGCCAATCCTTCGTTAGATCCAGAAACTCTGTTCTGGCGCCTTCATTTCACGCTGGGTGCTTCTGTATTTACGATGGCCTCCAGTACGGCCTTGCGTGAAATTGCAGAGAATGATTTCCAGTGTGTGGTGTCAACGGCAGACTTGATCGACCGCATGGTGCCTTATCTGGCTGCTGGGGTCGCCGCACCGATTGAAATGGCTTCACCCGAGAATTCAGCCATCGAAAATACATACTGAACCCTGCAACAACAAGAATAGTGAATCATCCGCCAACACAAAGGCAGAGACAAAAGGACGTGACCATGAGTAACAAAAGCTTGAGACAACGCTACATCAGTGATCCGGCTTTCAAAGTATTTAAAAAAGTACTTCCGCCGCTGTCAGATACAGAGCGGGAAGCCATGGAAGCCGGTAGTGTTTGGTGGGACGGTCAGCTGTTTGCCGGTAAACCAGACTGGAATACCTTACTCAGTTATCCGACACCAAAGCTGAGTGACGAAGAGCAACACTTTATTGATCATGAATTAAAGACTCTGCTGGCGATGCTGGATGATCACCAAATCGTCCGGGAAGACCGCGATTTACCGCCAGAAGTATGGGATTACCTGCGGAAGGAAAAGTTCTTCTCCCTCATTATCGGGAAAGCATACGGTGGCCGCGAATTCTCTGCACACGCAAACTCCACCATCGTGACCCGAATTGCAACGCGCAGTCAAAGTGCTGCAGTTTCTGTCATGGTCCCGAACTCTCTGGGCCCGGGTGAGTTGCTGACGCATTATGGCACGCAAGCACAGAAAGACTACTGGCTGCCACGTCTGGCGGATGGTACGGATATTCCTTGTTTTGCCCTGACCGGGCCAGAGGCTGGCTCCGATGCCGGGGGCATTCCGGACATGGGTGTTGTTTGCTTTGGGGAGCATGAAGGTGAAGAAGTGCTGGGCATCCGGGTCAGCTGGAATAAGCGTTATATTACGCTGGCGCCGGTGGCGACTGTCTTGGGTCTGGCGTTCAAGCTGCAGGATCCGGATGGTTTGATTGGTGACAACAAAGACATCGGAATTACCTGTGCGCTGATTCCGGCCAGTCATCCCGGTGTTGAAATCGGTGAGCGTCACGACCCGCTGGGTGGTGCGTTCATGAATGGTCCGACTTGGGGTGAGGATGTTTTCATTCCGATGGATTGGGTCATCGGCGGCCAGCCTTATGTCGGTCGTGGCTGGCGGATGCTGGTGGAATGTCTGTCGGCAGGTCGCGGTATCTCTCTGCCTGCACTGGGTACAGCGGTCGGGCATCTGACTTCACGCACCACGGGGGCTTATGCCTATGTGCGGAAGCAATTCGGAATGTCGATTGGTCATTTTGAAGGCGTGGCCGAAGCGCTGGGTCGCATTGGTGGCATGACCTACATGCTGGAAGCGGCCCGTACCCTGACCACCACTTCTCTGGACATGAAAGAGAAGCCTGGCATTGTCACCGCCATTGCGAAATATCACATGACTGAAATGGCCCGCACCATTTTGAATGATGCGATGGATATACATGCTGGACGCGGGATTCAGGCTGGTCCAATGAACTACCTGGCGAACCAGTATATCGGGATTCCGGTGGCCATTACGGTTGAGGGCGCGAATATCCTGACCCGAAACCTGATGATCTTTGGCCAGGGGGCCACACGTTGCCATCCATATGTGTTGCAGGAAATGGAAGCCGCGGCGAATCCGGATGCTGATCAGGCTGCGAAAGACTTTGACCAGTTGCTGTTTAAGCATATCGGGTTTGCGGTTGGAAACGTCACCAAATCTCTGGTGAATGCCTTCACCGGTTCGAAGCTGAATCAATCTCCGGTATCGGGTGAAACGGCATATTACTATCGACACCTGACCCGAATGAGCCGTGCACTGGCAGTCGCTGCTGATTTCTCCATGCTGACTCTGGGCGGTGAACTGAAGCGCCGTGAAATGGTGTCTGCGCGACTGGGGGATGTGCTGAGCCATTTGTATCTGGCTTCAGCTGTGCTCAAGCGTTATGAAACCGAAGGGCGCCAGCAGGAAGATTTACCGATGGTGCACTATGCATTGCAGCACTGCCTGAACCGATGCGGTGTGGCATTCGATGAAGTGTTTGATAACTTCCCGCGTAAAGGGGTTGGTCGCCTGTTGCGTACACTGACATTCCCGCTGGGAATTCACTATCAGGCACCGAAAGATGATCTGAAACTGGCGATTTCTAAAGTTCTGATGACACCAGGAGTCGCCCGTGATCGTCTGACGACCAACTGCTACATCGGTGAGAAGGAGAATGATCCGGTTGCTATTATGGAGCGTGCTTTTACTGCGATGCATGGCGTGCGTGATATCGAGCGCAAACTGGCGAAAGCCGTGAAGGCGGGCACCGTACCCCGCAAGGCTCCTTTAGCTGAGAAGCTAAAAATTGCCCTTGATGCGGGCGTCATCACAGACGCGGAAATCGAAAAAGTGCATCATGCTGACCAGTTAAGGTCACAAGCGATTCAAGTGGATCACTTCGCACCAGAAGCATTTAAAAAGGGCGCCTTACAACCAGGGAAAGCCGCCTGATAAGCAATCTGATTGCTTAACTGAAGAATAAACCTGGTGGTTGAATATACCGCGCATTTGCGCGGTATTTTTTTATCCGGAGATGGCTGTCCAATTCATCATCACGGCGATCTGATCAGCACATCTTCGTCACCGGACCGCAATGCTTCCTGGTTTGGTTATACTCGTCGGGGTGCTGATTTCTTCGGCAACACATGGCTCAATATCAAAGAATCTGGCTTAACACCTCCAACCACTGACCATTTTTAGCGATTTCGAACATAAAACTGATGCGAATGAGTGACTAACCTTTTATCCTACGGGCAACAGAACAAAGGAAGAAAACGAAATGATCATCAAACCAAAAATTCGTGGATTCATTTGTACAACAACTCACCCTGTGGGTTGTGAAGCAAACGTCAAAGAGCAAATCGAGTACACCAAGGCCCAGCCTAAACTGGAAAACGGTCCTAAGCGTGTCCTGGTGGTCGGCTCTTCCACTGGCTACGGTCTGGCTTCCCGCATCGCTGCTGCTTTCGGCTCCGGCGCTGCAACCATTGGTGTGTTCCTGGAAAAACAGGGCACCGAGAAAAAAACTGGCTCTGCGGGCTGGTATAACTCTGCGGCATTCGACAAGTTCGCAAAAGAAGAAGGCCTGTATTCCAAGAGCTTGAATGGTGATGCTTTCTCTCATGAAATGAAGCAGAAAGTGATTGACCAGATCAAAGCGGATCTGGGTCAGATTGATATGGTGGTTTACTCACTGGCCTCTCCAGTGCGTAAAATGCCGGATTCAGGTGAACTGATCCGTTCAAGTCTGAAGCCGATGGGTGAAACCTACACGGCGACTGCAGTTGATACCAATAAAGACGTCCTGATTGAAGCCAGTATTGAACCTGCGACTGAGCAGGAAGTGGAAGATACAGTGAAAGTCATGGGCGGTCAGGACTGGGAGCTGTGGATCAACGCTCTGGCAGATGCTGGTGTTCTGGCTGAAGGCTGCAAAACAGTAGCTTACAGCTACATCGGTACAGAAATCACCTGGCCGATTTACTGGCATGGCGCACTGGGCAAAGCAAAAATGGACTTGGATCGCGCAGCAACCGAACTGAGCAACAAGTTATCTTCACTCAACGGAACTGCGAATGTGGCCGTGCTGAAGAGTGTTGTGACACAGGCGAGTGCCGCGATTCCTGTGATGCCTCTGTACATTGCGATGGTCTTCAAGAAAATGCGTGAAGAAGGTGTCCATGAAGGTTGTATGGAACAAATTTTCCGCATGTTCTCTCAGCGTCTGTACAAGGCGGATGGTTCTGCAACCGAGCTGGACAGCGAAAACCGCCTGCGTCTGGATGACTGGGAACTGCGTGAAGATATTCAGGCACATTGTACGCAGCTGTGGCCACAGGTAACTAACGACAATCTGTTCGAATTGACAGATTATCAGCTGTACAAAGACGAGTTTATGAAACTGTTCGGCTTTGGCCTGAACGGTGTGGATTACGATGCTGACGTGAACCCGGTTGTCGAGTTCGACGTTCAGGACGTGTAATTCCGAATCTGGAAATAGCGATTAAAAACCGCCTGCAAGAGGCGGTTTTTTTACACCTGAATCGGAGTGAGTGGTGAAAGCGTTCAAAAGTGAAAGCGTTAGCTTTGATTGTCTTCCGGCAGTTCAATCACGAAAGCAGCCCCTTCAATGCTGGCTTTTTCGACATAAATTCGGCCGCCATAACAAGTCACAATGTCGTGGCAGACAGACAAACCGATGCCTTGTCCGGGATTTCGCTGATCTGCACGAATGCCGCGCTGAAAAATCGCTTCCCGCATATCGTCACTGACGCCAGGGCCATCATCCTCAATCCGGATCATCAGCTTGCCCTGATGATTGCTGACACTGAGACGAATTTCGCTGATACAAAAACGGAAAGCGTTTTCGAGCAGGTTCCCCAACAGTTCCATCAGGTCATTCCGGTTGACCGGCAGGCACAGTGCTGAGCTGAACTGACGCTTCAGTGTGACCTGCTTGGTGCTGTAGATTTTCTTTAGCATGCCTTCGAAGCTTTCGACCACAGGGTTGAGCAGGGTTTTGTCTTTTTGCAGACCCTGCTGGCCCATCAGGGCACGTTTGAGTTGGTATTGCACCAGATCGTCCATCTGGCTGATTTGTTCCAGCATGCGATAGTTCAAATCGCAGCGGGGCAGGCTGTGATCGTCCAGCAATGCGTTTGCTGCTGCCAGACGGGTTTTCAGGCTGTGTGCCAGATCATCCATGGCATGGCGGTAACGGGATGTTTTATCGTTACTGATGCGGATCAGGCGGTTGAGTGACTGTGTCACGTCGTGCAATTCAGTCGGGTAATCATCATCGAGCTGATCCCGCCTGGCATCGGTGACCTGATTCAGCTGTTTTGCCAGCTTTCGGAGTGGCTGGAAGCTCCAGTGGAAGGCTGCAATTAAAAAGGCAATGGCAATCAGGACGAAAAGGCCCAGATAGAGTGCGGTGCGGTTGTGAAGCCGGGTCAGTGATTGTTCATAAGCCGTTCCGGAGCGAAGCACGATGAGCTGATATGCATTGCCGTTTTCGCGATCGCGGCTGATATCATAGGCAATATAACTTTGATTGTTATTGGATTTGACCAAAGTGGGTGTTTGCATTGCGTCTGGCAGGCTGCTGCAGATTGCATTGAGCCCGGCCAGTTTGGCTTCGTCAGACAGCCACATGGTGTTGTCGTTGCGGTCGCAAAGGACAGACATGTAGTCCGTTGCAGACGGGTCCAGAGAGTCGATCCATTTATCAACATCTTTAATCAGGCCCGCCCGGTTCAGCTGCGCCACGACCAGCGGCATTTGAGCGACCAGGTCGGTAGAATAGGCCGCCATATAGCTCTGGCTGTATAACTCGTTAATCACCCAGGCTAATGCAGAAGTGATCAGGGCGATGATCGCGATGGAGGTGATCATCACCCGGTGGCGCAGACGGGGCAGGATGGCAAGCCTCATTGTGCGGCAAGCTCAAAAATGTATCCCTGACCACGAATGGTCGAAATTGGGTTGTCCTGACCGGTCTGGCTGATTTTTTTACGCAGGCGACTGATCATGACTTCAATTGTATTCGGATCGCCTTCCTGATCTTCATAAAGCACATCGAGCAGGCGTTGCTTGGAGACCACCTGGCGGCTGTGACGCATTAGGTACTCCAGCAGTTCATATTCAAATGCGGTCAGCTCAAGCAGGTTTTCAGACACAAACACTTGCTTTGCCAGTAAATCCACACGAATTTCACCTGCAATCATTTCGGGTTTGATGAATCCTGCGCTTCGGCGAACCAATGCGCTCAGACGCGCCACGAGTTCTTCTTTCTGGAATGGCTTCACCAGATAGTCATCTGCACCGGCTTCCAGCCCCGTGACTTTGTCCTGCCAGTTAGAGCGGGCTGTCAGAATCAGGATCGGCAAGCGCAGGCCTCGGTCTCTGATTTCACGAATCAGTGAGATGCCATCGCGATCCGGCAGGCCAATATCAACAATAGCAACGTCGTTGGGGTAGTTCTCTGCGAAAAAGAGACCTTCTTCGGCAGTGTTGGCACATTGCACCTGATTCCCCAGCTCGCTGAGCTGAGTTTTCAGGTGATGACATAAAATCGGATCGTCTTCGACTATCAGGATGCGCATCATAATTCAGTTACCTGAGACAAAATAAAAGTGCAGTTTGTACCGGGAAAGCCCGTTTATAACAAAGGGTGCCGAGGGGTACAAATTGAACGGGTCAGTTATGCGAAATCATATCACTGAACGACTGAATCTTTGCTGACTCTGTCTGCGGACAGAGCCAGCGGAATCAATTGGATGTGTCTGGACTAGCTGAGGATGATGATCAGTGTTCCGGCTACGGTCAGCAGGACATTGGCAATGGCATACGTTCCCGCGTAGCCCAATGCCGGAATGGTACTGCGGGCATGTTCATTGATCATATCCATCGCGGGTGCACAGGTGCGTGCTCCGATAATGGCGCCAAAGAGCAGGGCCCGGTTCATATTCAGAACATAAGCACCGAACACATAAGCCACCATGACGGGAATCACACTGACCATCATACTGACCAGAAAGACACTCGGACCAATCTGCGCAATGGATTCAAAGAGATTCCCACCGGCACTCAGTCCAATGCCGACCATAAAGACCATTAAGCCTAGATCTTTCGCCATATTCAGGGCGCCCTGTGGCACATAGCCGAAGGTTGGGTGGTTGGCACGGAGAAAGCCAAGGGAAATACCGGCCAGTAACAGGCCTGCGGCATTACCCAGGCCAAAAGTGATCTGACCGAAGGTCATGGTAATCGAACCAAACAGCAGCCCCATGATAAAGAAGCAGCAAAAGGCCAGCAGGTCGGCAATCTGGCTGTGAATGGAGATAAAACCGATGCGCTCAGCAAGTCCGAGAACCCGGCTTTTTTCACCGCTGACTTGCAGAATGTCACCCTTGCTCAACAGGGTACTGTGATCCATAGGCATTTCGATCTGTGCGCGGACGACCCGGTTCAGAAAACAACCGTACTCAGCCAGGTTCAGTTCAGACAGGCGTTTACCGGCAATGTTATCGTTTTTGACCACGATTTCTTCTTCCGCAATCCGTAAGTCAAGCAGGTCGCGGTCAAACACTTCTTTGCCATTTCGAAAGCTGGGATCGAGCCGGGCATGGCTGTCCGGATAACCCACCAGCGCGATTTCATCCCCTTCCTGCAAAATGGCATCACCATCCGGATTCGCCAGAATGCCGTGGCGACGGACTCTTTCGATATAGCAGCCTGTCTGGCGGTAAATGCCCAGTTCACGCAGATTACGGCCATCAATCCAGTCGATCAGTTCGGGCCCAACACGATAGGCACGGATGATGGGCAGGTATACTTTGCGTTGTGCGACCTCGCCAATCCCACGTTCTTTAGCAATTTGCTGAGAGGATTCCGCAAGGTCGTGCTTTTGCAGTTTTGGCATCAGCTTGGCCAGTAAAATCAGGCTGATCAAACCAATCAGATAGGACATCGCGTAGCCAACGCTCAGGCTGTCAATCATTTCCTGCACAACCAGCGGATCAGACAGGCTGGATAATCCGCCGCTCAGGGCATCTTTAGCACCCACTAACACTGGAGTTGCCGTCAGCGAACCGGCCATCAGCCCGGTGGCCAGGCCTAAATCCAGATTCAGGTAATGTGACATCGTCAAAGTGATCGTAATTGCAGACAGCAAGACGATCAAAGCCAGCAGCAGGTAGTGCTTGCCATCGCGGAAGAATATCCCGAAAAAGTTCGGACCCGCCTGAATACCGACACAGAAGATAAAAAGCATAAAGCCAATATTTAAGGCTTCAGCATCAAAAATGAAGCCGGCATTTCCAAAAATGAGCGCGGTTATGAGTACGCCAATGGAATTACCGATTTGTAACTGAGCAATGCGGAGTTTGCCAACCGTGAGGCCAACAGCAAGTACAACGAAGAGAAGCAGAATATCATTCTGGCGAAGCAGGTCAGCGACGTCGATGTTCACAACAATTTATTTCCGGAGTCAGCGCTTTCGACTAGAGGTATGCGAAAATTTTAACGCAAAGAACTGCCCTGCGATACAGATTTATGGGAGAGCGGACACAAAAAAAGGCTGATTAAACAGCCTTTTTGTCTGAACTTCACAAATTGTAATCAAACCTGGGGGTCAGGGCTTGATATTTGACTGAGTGTCCAAAATTACTGGAACAAGCCCAGATTTTCTTTTGCGTAAGCTTCGAAATCGGTGCAGCCACCAATATGCTCTTGATCGATAAAGATTTGTGGCACAGTCTCAACTGGCTTGCCAACGGTCTTTTCCAGATCGGCTTTAGAAATGCCTTCTGCGTGAATATCCACATAACGATAGTTAAAGTCGTCACGTTCTTCTTTCAGTTTGTCGGCCAGATCTTTTGCGCGAACACAGAATGGGCAGCCTGGACGACCAAAAATAACTACGAACATAGTGTCTCTCCTTTGTCTTGTGAAGCTACTATAACGTGACTCCGTCGAGGGTGAAAGTCGGAATTATCTGTCACATCAATAGAAAAATTCGATGATTCAGGCGCGTAGCAGAGGATGATTGAATCCCTGGGGAAATGAGACAGACGAAAAAAGCCAGGCTGGTGGCCTGGCTTGTATTGGCAGTGGTCGAGTAATGCAATCAGAAATCGTAGCGGATAGCCATCGCCAGAATGTCTTCATTCCCGTCGATTTGATCCGCTTTGTACTCTGCATAGGTGCGCAGATTTTTGTTGAACTTGTAGTAAGCCGCAGCAACAAAATAGTCTTCCGCGTCTGCAGTTGTACCGGACATATCAGCTTCCAGATAGTTATAGACAGCCTGTGCGGAGAAGCCATTGCCGAAGTCGTAACCCAGAACCACTTCGTAACCGTCGTAGTCTGTGCCAGTTTCTGCACCAGATTTGTCTTTCCAGTTTTCACCCATGCTGTACAGTAGGGCTGCGTAAATGTTGTTGGCATCGTAAGCAACAGACAGCGCAGTAACTTCTGCATCATCGGTACCGTCAACACCATCACCAGAGTTGTAACCCGCACCGAATTTCACACCAACCGGCAGTGCGTAAGAGGCCGCCACACCAAAGGAAGAAGAGGTATCACCATCAACCTGAGACACTGCGTTGTTGTCCAGCTGGTAGCTTGCTTCAACAGTCAGACCACTGAATTCACCTGCATATTTCAGTACGGAGCTTGATTTACCTGTACCGAATCGGTCTGTCCCGGTACCACTTGCGTCGGCACCAAATTCTTCCAGGGTATCGGTGTAATCCGAAATCAGGGTGTAAGCGCCATACTGACGGCCATAAGTTGCTTCACCGAAATTACCGCCCAGACCCGCATAAGCTTTACGGGTTTCCAGACCTTCATCTTTAGAAGATGCATTCACTTCAGTTTCATAAACACCAACGGCATAAAGGTCGTTGTTGATTTCAGATTTTGCTTTGGCCCCAAAACGGAAGTAGCTCTGGTCGCCTTTCTCACTGTTGTCATCAGAGCTGTAGTACATGCCTACCGCACGACCGTACAGATCAACCTTGGCGCCATCCTGGTCATAAACGTTTGCGGCAGCGGCAGAGCCTGAAACGAAGGCTGTGATGAGTGCCGATGCTAAAACTGTTTTTTTCATTGTAATTCCCCTAATCGGTAAAAAGTGCATCATTGCTGTTTTGATGGGGTGCAGGATAGAAGGGGAATATGACAAAAAAATGTTGCTCAAAAGTCACTTTGATGACAATGCAGGGTTGTAAATCAAGTAGATAGATGGCTTGATAGAAAAAGTTTATTGTTCGATTCAGGCTGACAGGGCGTTTGTCCTGGTGTCATGTAACAGCAATAACCCGATTGAAACGCTCTGTGAATACTGTATGAATAGTAGAATCATCTTGAAGAAGGGATCTTATGAACCAGACCATTGAAACTTTGTTATCACACCGTTCGATTCGTCGATTTTCGGCAACGCCAATTTCGGCTGAAATGCTATCGACCATTCTGGATTGTGGCATCGCAGCTTCTTCATCGAGTTTTATTCAGTGTGTCAGCGTGATTCGGGTTGCTGATACAGAGAAGCGGGCGCAGCTCGCGCATCTGGCTGGCGATCAACCTTACGTGGCATCGGCTGCTGAATTTCTGGTGTTCTGTGCAGATTTTCACCGTCACCAGCAAATTCATCCGGAAGCACAACTGGGCTTTACTGAGCAAACACTCATTGGTGCGATTGATGCCGCGTTGATGGCGCAAAATTGTCTGACCGCAGCGGAGTCGCTTGGGCTCGGTGGCGTGTACATTGGCGGGATTCGCAATCAACCTGCGGATGTTTCTACGGTTTTGGCACTGCCAAATCATGTGATTCCGCTGTTTGGCTTATGTCTGGGTTACCCGGATCAAAACCCGGAACAAAAGCCGCGCCTGCCGCAGTCTCTGATTGTACATCAGGATGGATACCAGCATGATCTGGACCGAGATACACTGCAAAATTATGACGAAGCCGTTCGCCATTATTATCAAACCCGGACTGGTGGAACAAAAGAAATGAGCTGGTCTGAGCAAATTTCAGCAACCTTATCGAAGGAAGCCAGACCGTTCATGAAGGAATTCCTTGCAAGTAAAGGCTTTAGTACGAAGTAAGCATCAGTTAAACTATTTGAGCATTCGCTCATTTTTTGGCTTCAAATTGGATAAGTGACATCTTTCTGCTTCTTATGAAGGAGAAGTGGAGAGATGTTGTCACCGTTACAAACTTTGAGTCTGCCATTTCATATGGATTCAATGTGTGTCGCCTTATTGAAATAACTATTTATTTGCCTGATTCCTGAACAGGCAAATCAGGCATTACGGAAGTATTTATGAAAAGAACGGGCCTTTCAGCCCTGATGCTATTCTCCGCTGTATTCCTGAGTGCTTGTTCGAGCACACCTGAATTGAAAGATGCAGAAGCCTCTGTGATTTCAGAGCAGGGGGATTATCAGCGCGCAGTATCTGCTTACCGGCACTGGCAACAAGAAATCGTACAGGCGAAGGCTTTGTCGATTTACTCTCCGGATCAATATCAGACCCTGACATCAAGCTGGGACAATGCCAGCCGGATCTATCAGGAAATTACCACAGCACCAGTCATGGCTTATAAAAGCTATTCTTTGTTTTCTTCAACCACTTATCTGGAACAGTTGCATCTGGAACTGGCGCAGGTAGAACAAGCGCTGACTGAGTTGAAGGATATCCAGAAAGTTGCCGACACCGTGTTGTCGCCAGCAATCACTCAAATGAAATATCTGGATTCTCTGGAAGCCAAACAGTACTACCGGAGTGAATATACCCGGTTGTATCGCCTTTACGAAAGCTTGTTCAAGCAGGTCGAAAACGGCGATATGAATGATGCGCGTGAAGATCAGGATGAGTTCTTGTCCCGCAGCCTGAGTCTTGAAGTGAAAACGATCAAGAAAATCTATATCGCGCCGCTGGAGGCGATGATGATTGAGCTGCGACGTCTGGATGTGAAGGAGTATGCGCCGAAGAGTTACGCGCAGATTGAGCAGCGGATTGAAGCCGGTAAGGCACTGATTGACAGAACGCCCCGGGATTTTGACGCGATTCAGCAATCCACGCGCGAGATTCGCTTTGATCTTGCCCATGCGCAGCATATTTCTTTAGAAGTCCAACGATTACGTGACTTAAGTAAAGATGAATATGAATCTTATATTCTGGCGTTTGAGAATAAACTGCTGCGTATCTCAAAGGCACTGAAAGATGAAGACTGGCGGGATCAGCCAATTCCCGAGCAAGCCCGGTTGATCACCGACCATGTGGCATCTGCGAAAGCTGCTCTGACAAATCACAAGTCAGGGGATGAAATGCTGGCAGATAAAGAAAAATACATCCGTGAGCTGAATGCGCTGGTGATGAAACAGCAGCGTCAGATCAGCCAGATGCAATCGCAGCTGGAGGAACGCCGGCAGATTGCGCCACCACTGAATGTGCCATCATCAGAGCGGAAGTCAGCCTCTGATGAATCCTCCAATGCTGAATCAGCAGGATCGGCAGAGGAAACATTGCGGATTCAGTAGTCCGAGTTCCTGATGCTGATCAAAGCCGCTGCGTGATCGCAGCGGCTTTTTCGTATCGGTCTTTATCTGATTGGCATGTGGTGCTGGGAATACCTGAAAATCCGGTATGATTTGCTGTCCGTGACCTAAGTGTGTTCGTGTTTTCCCCTTCATTAACTCAGTCGTCGTTTCATTTGGAAACACTTATTGCGATTTTCAGATGTTTTAATTCTTTACATTTTCGTGGGTTTTTCTGCTTTTTTGATTAATAGCTCATTTTCTGAACGGTTCTGACGTTGTGTTCCCTACAGACATGGATTAGAATTCGCGCCGCACTACATTGCGTAAAATTTTTAATTCATATCACTTTTATTTAAATTTTCCTGTGAGGGAATAAAATGTCTACGAATTTTGCAAATCCGGCGCCGCTGGGACTGATGGGCTTCGGGATGACCACGATCCTGCTGAATATCCACAACGCAGGCTTTTTTCCGCTGGATTCTATGATCCTGGCGATGGGTATCTTTTACGGTGGTCTGGCCCAGGTTCTTGTGGGCCTGATGTGCTTTAAGCGCGGCGACACATTTGGTACGACGTCTTTCACGTCTTACGGTTTGTTCTGGCTGACGCTGGTGGGTCTGATTGTCATGCCTGAAATGGGGCTGCCTGCTTCCCCGGCGAAATTTATGGCCTGGTATCTGCTGCTGTGGGGCGTATTTACAGCTTTCCTGTTTATTGGCTCTCTAAACTACCCACGCGCGAAACAGTTTGTGTTTGCTTCACTGACAGTGCTGTTCTTCCTGCTGGCTGCACGTGACTTTACGGGGAGTGAACTGATTGGCACGATTGCTGGTTTTGAAGGCATTCTCTGTGGTGCGAGTGCGATTTACTTCGCCATGGCTCAGGTGTTGAACCATGAATTCGGCCGCACAGTGCTGCCGATTGGTGAGCGTAAAGTTGCAGACATTGAGCCGTTGAAAGCTGCTGCTTAATTCTTGATATCGTGAAAACACTGCGATATTGCCCCGCATCTTGATGCGGGGCTTTTTTGTATCTGTTCTCACAAAATTGGCAGGACGGTGACAGATGTCGGTCCGCTTAAACTTGTGAGTCCCGGCTCAGCAAGGCAACTCAGCAGATAAGGCGGGAAGGCTGGGGCCGGATAGGTGATAACGGCTTCGACCGGATGGCCGGCAAATCTTCCTGCGGTGAATGTCCCTGAACTGGACACTGTAATCTGTGTCGGCTGACGGCTGACTTTCGTGGTGCCAACAAAAAGACTTTTTGTACCATCATCCCAGACATAGTTCACATAGTGATGTCCGCCGGGTGACAATGTCAGGCAATCAGCGTTCAAATGATCGGTGAAGAGCGGGGTTGCAGACGTCGCTGATGCGACTGTATTCCCGGTACAACTCGGGAAGCTGGCTTCATTGGTCATATTGACCGGACGGGCAAGGAGGATAAGTCCCGGATTATACGATTGAGAGCCACTCCCTGAACAGGTGAAGTGAGCATCAGGCTCATTGTCTGCTGCAACAGCTTGCCCTGACGTTAGCAAGAATGAACCAGCCAGAACTGCAGATACGCATTGCATTGAAACGCTCATGGTTTGAGTTATCGACATGTCGCTTTCCTTGTGTTGTGGGGAAAAAAGCTCTCTGTATCTGATTAGGGTTATGGCAGCAGAGATGGCGCTGCGTGGTTAGGCTCTGAATTTTTGCGAGCCACTTATTAGTGTTCATTGCCATAAGAACAAGGAATCAGACGCGTGAAAGTTATATGTGTGCTGATGCTTATTTTTTGACCGTTTTATTTGTCAGTGGAGACTGAAATTTCACCTATCCCGAAATGCTCAGATTTCCGTTCTGGTGATTAAAATTGCCGTTTCAATCTTGAAATATAGAGTTGTGTTCAGGAAATCATTGTCATGGTCGCTATGATGATTTGTCTGAGAATAAAAACAGGGTGCTGTTTGGGCAGCATACCGATGAATCTGAACTGACAGGAGAACTTCAATTGGGAATCTGGATCGTACTGGGCCTTGTGGTCGTTGCTGTCATCGCAGCGATTTCTGTTTACAACGGCCTTATTGCTAAGAAAAATCAGGTAGAAAATGCTGAGGCATCGATTGATGTGATGCTGAAAAAGCGTTTTGACCTGATTCCAAATATGGTGGAGAGCGTGAAAGCTTATATGGCGCATGAATCTTCACTACTTCAGGAATTAACAGCGCTCCGGACTCAGGTGCAACAAGACGGTTTGTCCGGCGAAAAGAAAATTTCACTGGATAAGCAATTGAACACGGCCATGTCCCGGTTCAATATTGCGGTTGAAAATTATCCGGATCTGAAAGCCAGTGAAAACTTTGTGATGTTACAGCGCACTATCAATGAAGCAGAAGAGCAAATTTCAGCCGCGCGTCGGGCGTACAATGCTTCAGTTACTGATTTGAATAACGCGATTGAAATGTTTCCTTCCAGTCTATTTGCCAGCCGAATGAACTTGAAACAGCGTGAGTTGTTCGACATTCCGGAGCAGGAAAGACAAAACATCAATGTTGGCCAACTGTTTCACAAATAATCGGGAGCGTCATGGAAGCTGCAATCGAATCCAGCGACAATCTGGATAAACTCAAAATACTCTTTGATACCAAATTGAAAGATCAGCTTCAGGACTTAGATAAGATCCGTAAAGAAGCTGTGAAACGTTGCTTTCTCTCTGTGATTCCAATTCTGGCCAGCCTGTTGATGGCGCTTCATTCCGCGAGAATGGGGGACAGCAGTGGGTTGATCATTCTTTGGCTTCCCGGCCTTGTGTTCCTTGTGATGTATTACTATGTTTCTCTGAAATGGAAAGTTTACCGGGACGCTTATAAAACACAGGTGGTCGGAAAACTGTTGAAATCATTTAACGACAGTTTTGAGTACTCACCAAAGGATCATATTTCCCCCGAAAAATATAAAAGCAGTGGTTTGTATTACGGGCATTATGATCGCTACCGTGGGGAAGATTACGTACGAGGGGTTCTGGGAAAAACCGCGATAGAGTTTTCAGAACTTCATACCCAGTATAAGTCCACGTCAACGGATTCTAAGGGGAATACACGAACGACCTGGCATACTATTTTTAAAGGGCTGCTGTTTATTGCTGACGCCAATAAACATTTCAAGGGTAAAACTTATATCACGCCTGACAGTGAAGGTTTCTGGTCTTTGGTCGGAAAATCGTTGAATAATCTGTTGGGGGGAAGTGTTTTTGGTGACCGTGTTGCGATGGAGGACCCTGAGTTTGAACGCCATTTTGAAGTGTATAGCAATGATCAGGTTGAGGCGCGTTATCTGATTTCGACTTCACTGATGGAGCGCTTGGTTGCTTTCAGGAAAGAAGCCAACGCAAAAGTGGCGTTAGCCTTCGTCGGGGACAGCATACACATTGGGATTCCATCGCGAAAAGCGTACTTTGAACCTAAGTTGTTTCAGTCTGCAGCCAATTTTGATGTCGTGAAAGATATTTATCAGGATTTGGATTTTATCACCGGGATCGTCGAAGATTTGGCCCTCAATACTCGAATCTGGACTAAAGCCTGATCATCCGAAAACTCAGCATGAAAAAAGGGAGGCGTGGCCTCCCTTTGTCTGTCTGGATATGCTGATTTAGCAGATCACTTTAATCGCCAGACCACCCTGAGACGTTTCACGGTATTTGGCGTTCATGTCTTTACCGGTTTCCAGCATGGTCTCAATCACTTTGTCCAGAGACACGCGTGGCTCAGAAGCACGGCGCAGCGCCATCCGGGATGCGTTGATCGATTTCACTGCCGCAATACCGTTTCGCTCGATACAAGGCACCTGTACCTGACCGGCAACAGGGTCACACGTCAGACCCAGGTTGTGCTCCATTGCGATTTCAGCTGCCATACAGACCTGCTCCGGGCTCGCGCCCATCAGCTCTGCAAGGCCAGCTGCTGCCATAGAACAGGCAACACCGACTTCACCCTGACAACCCACTTCAGCGCCAGAAATCGAAGCATTGCGCTTGTACAGGCCACCGATAGCACCGGAAGCTGCGAAGTAGCGCAGATATTCTTTCTCGCCAACGGGCTGGATGAACTTGTCATAATAAGCCAGAACAGCAGGAATGATGCCGCAGGCACCATTCGTTGGTGCGGTTACCACACGGCCACCGGCTGCGTTTTCTTCATTCACTGCAAAAGCGTACATGTTGACCCAGTCAACCACAGTCATCGGATCGTTGTTCGTCCGCTCTGAAGTAATCAGTTGCTGGCGCAGTGCAGCCGCACGGCGTGGCACGCGCAGTGGGCCAGGCAGAATGCCTTCTTCGTTCATCCCACGGTCCATACAATCCTGCATGGTTTTCCAGATACGGGAGAAGTAATCTTTAATTTCTTCTTCAGAGTGCATTGCACGCTGGTTTGCCATCACCACAGAACTGATTGAACGGCCTTGTTCTTTACAGTGCTGAACCAGCTCTTGTGCTGAGGTGAAGTAGTAAGGCACTTTGACTTCGGATTCTTCATCTTTGCCGAAGTTTTCTTCATCAACGATGAAGCCACCGCCAATAGAATAATAAGTTTTGCTGTGAATTTTCTCGTCGCCTGCCCAGGCGTGAATGCTCATGCCATTTTCATGCAGTGACAGGTTGGTGTTATGAAAATTCATCCCGCCATCGCGAGGGAAATCAACAGTGTGAATGTTGCCAGCAATAGGAAGACGCTCGGTTTCGCCAACGCTGGCGATAAAGCCGGGAATGCTGTCGATATCCACAGTTTCAGGGCTATTGCCTGCCAGTCCCATGATGATAGCAATGTCGGTATGGTGGCCTTTACCTGTCAGAGACAATGAACCATACACATCAACTGTGATTTTCGTCACGTCGTTGATTTTGCCCATCTCACGCAGGTCGTCGACAAACTCTTTACCTGCTTTCATCGGACCTACGGTGTGTGAACTGGAAGGACCCACACCAATTTTGAAGATATCAAAAATACTGATCATGCGTAGTACCTCAGTCGGGGAAGCGATCTTGCTTCGGCCCAAGACTGTTATCTTTTTATGAACTCCCGCCCCTTCCTTGGCGAGTATAGTCAAAACAAAAGAGCAGGTGCTGAAAGCTCCCCTGCTCTTAAGTATCGGTTCTTTTACGTATTTTGTCAGTAAGGCTGTACAGGCGAATGTTTAGAAGAACAAGCCGTACAGAATGGCTGAAATCGCAATCAGACCCATGAGTGTGACAAATACGTTGCTTACTGCGCCTTTGTACTTCTGCATTGCAGGCACTTTATGGACTGCATACATTGGCATCAGGAACAAGATGGTCGCAATAATCGGGCCGCCTAAAGTTTCAATCATTCCCAGGATGCTAGGATTAATCGCCGCGACCAACCAGATAGTTGCAATCATGAAGACAACAGTAAATTTGTCAATCTTCTTTTCGTTAACTTGCTTACCAAACGACTTTAATTGTTTAGAAACCAAGCCATTCAAACCTTCACGAGCGCCCAGGTAATGACCGAAGAAGGAAGACACGATGGCAACAAAAGCAACGATTGGGCCCAGATACGAGATGAACGGACTTTCATGCTTGTTCGCCAGATAAGACAGAATGGCCAGATTTTGTTCTTTCGCTTCAGCCAGATCCTGTGGGGTCAGGCTGAGTACACAAGAGAAGACGAAGAACATCACGAAACCCAGCAGCATCATCGCTGAGCGTGCCAGAATACGGGACGCTTTTTCTTCTGCGTTTTCACCATGGTCACGTGCTTGCGCCTGAGAGAATGCAGAAATAATCGGGCTGTGGTTGAACGAGAACACCAGTACCGGAATGGTGATCCACAGCGTGATGGCAAAGTCTCCCAGTGAAGGGACTGTCTCCAGACTGACGGAAGCCAGATTCCATTCAGGGATTAGGTACACCGACATGAACAGCAAAATCGCAACCAGCGGGTAAACCAGAAACTGAGTGACTTTCAGCATCAGTCTCTCGCCTGCGATCATCACAGACATCATGCCCAGAATCAGGATGATAGACAGCAGCCAGCGTGGCATGGATGCCATACCCAACTGGTTCACCATGAAAGAATCAACCGTGTTGGTAATGCCAACACCGTAAATCAGCACGATCGGGTAAATCGCAAAGAAGTAGAGCAGGGTGATTAATGTACCGGCGCCGCGGCCAAAATGTTCTTCAACCACTTCGGTGATGTCGCTGCCTGGCTTGTTGGAAGACAGGACGAAGCGGGACAGGCCACGGTGTGCAAAAAAGGTCATTGGGCCAACCAGAATAGTCATGGCCAGCAGGGGCCAGAAACCACTCATACCTGCGTTAATGGGCAGGAACAGGATACCGGCACCGACCGCTGTACCAAACAGCGAGAGTACCCAAGTGGTATCCTGCTTCGTCCAGCGGCTTTTGGGAGCCGCTGCAACAGATGCAGTTTTTGTTTGCATAATATAATCCAAATTGAATAGGGAACAGGAACGGGCGTATTTTCCCCTGATTTGGAGCACGAAAAAATGATCTGTGAAAAAACAAGCGCACTATTTAACATTTGTTGCAAGAAAATGAGATGTTGATCACCAAAACTTTTTTCAGTTTGTTTCTGGGTGGTGAAACAAACAGCAGTTTCGCGGAAGAATGAGAATTATTGAGACCCTTCAATCCATATTTGGTGTGACAAAGCTTTGACGATCTGTGCTGTGGCCCCCCAGATGGAGTAATCCCGATATGGGATAGCATAGATCGTGTGAAATTTACCACGGAAAATGAACTGTTGTGTCCGCATGTTGCGGGGATCGAGCAGGAAAGCGAGTGGCACTTCAAAGAGACTGTCGACTTCGTTAGGGTCAATCACAGGCCTGTATGTTGGTGTGACTGTCGCTAAGAAAGGCGTGACCAGATAACCACTTAAGGTCGGCAGGGTCGGTAACTGACCGAGGACGTCTTTTTTTTCGCACAGAATACCGGTTTCTTCCTGAGTTTCCCGGATGGCGGTGTACATGAGCTCACCATCTTGTGTTTCGTAACGGCCGCCTGGGAAAGCAACCTGGCCGGGATGGTGTTTCAGATGGCGTGCGCGCTGGGTCAGAATCACATGATAGCCGTCATGACGTGCCACAAGCGGGATCATCACTGCTGCGGGTTTGAAACGACTCCTGTCGGGTAACAGCTGTTTGATGCGTCGGTGGTGACTTCGATCATACTGACCCGGTTGGGCCAGTAAAAAACGACTGAGCAGATGATGCTGTGCAAGCATAGATGGTGACCTGATTGCGCCCCCCTCCCGGCGTTTTGTTGAGGGGTTGTTACAAGATTGGCAGAATTTTACTCAGCTTGTCCAGTGTTTCCTGATATTCACTGGCCGCATCGCTGTCTGCCACCACGCCGCCACCCGCCCAGGCAAAGATCTGGTTTTGCTCAGTGATCAGGGTGCGGATAGTAATGCTGGTGTCCATCCGGCCACACCGGCTGATGTAACCAATACTGCCGCAATAGACGCTGCGACGATGGGGCTCCAGCGCTTCAATAATTTCCATCGCCCGTACTTTCGGTGCGCCTGTGATGGAACCACCGGGGAAGCAGGCTTTCAGTAGATCCGCGGCACTGTGTTTCGCCGGGTCGAGTTCAGCGGTAACTGTGCTGACCAGATGATGCACGGCCGGAAAGCTTTCAATCGCAAACAGGCTTGGCACACGGACTGAACCTGGGATGGCCACCCGGCCAATGTCGTTGCGCAGCAGGTCGACGATCATCAGGTTTTCCGCCCGATCTTTTTCTGCCCGAGACAAAGCTTCTGCATTCGCCTGATCCTGAGCCGGATCGGCTGATCGTGGCCGGGTGCCTTTGATCGGTTTGGTTTCAATCTGGCGTTGGTTCAGTTTCAGAAAACGCTCCGGCGAGACGGACAGAACGGCGTTGTCCCGTAAGCGGATAAATGCAGAAAAAGGCGCACCATTGGATTGTTCGAGTTTCTGATAGGCTTGCCACTCATCCCCATGGTATCGGGCCTGAAAGCGTTGGGCCAGATTGATCTGATAACAGTCGCCGGCTTTGAGATAGTCTTGGACCTGATTAAATTTCGAGGTGTAGTTGTCCACCGTCATGTTCGCCTGCCATTCCGATGTTAAAGCGAACGCCGGTGAAGCCTGAGCAGGCGCGTGTTGTTGATTCAGCCAGTGCAGTCGTTCAGTTGTGTCCGGGGCAACCAGTGTCAGCCGCTGCAGGTGATGATCTGCAATCAGCGCCCAGTTATAAAGGCCAACGGCCATCTCAGGTGCCTGAATATCCTGCATCGCCAATGAAGGCATTTTCTCTACCTGCCGCCCCAGGTCGTAAGCAAAATAGCCCAGCGCGCCCCCCACAAAAGGTAAGTCGGCAACGGTGTCAGTCTCAGGCAGTAAGGCCTGCTGCAGCTCGTTCAGCAGTGCAAAAGGGTCTTGCTGCCGGATGTCCTGATTGCCATCACGATCGGTGATCGTGTTCATCTGCCCCCGGGATTCCAGAGTCGCAATCGGGTCTGCGACTAAAATGTCGTAGCGATTGTCCGGATGTCCTTCAGCAGCAGAGCGCAGCAGCATGGCCCATGGCTGAGCAGATAAGGGTTCGAACCAGCTCAGGAGAGCATCCTTGCGATAGTCCAGTTGTTCAACCTGAAGTTGAGAGGCAGCAGAATATTTCATTTTCTTTTTTGTGACAGGTGTTCGATTGGCGCATAGCGCGAGATTGCGGGCAAGAGTATCATAAACCCAGAAATGAATACGACGCCTGTTAAACGACTTTGATTCGTATCACTGACGATTCTGCTCAGGAAACTGGTCTGCTTCTGACACCCTACCGAACTTTGTCCGGGCCAGGCTCTTCATCGATCAGGCGCGTATACAACGACAATAAGCAACGAGGCAATTATGACCGTCATCCGTAAAGAAGATGTGATTAGCAGTGTGGCCGATGCGCTGCAATACATTTCCTACTACCACCCGCTGGATTTTGTGCAGGCGCTGGAAAAGGCTTACCACAAAGAGCAGAGCCAGGCTGCGAAAGATGCTATGGCGCAGATTCTGATCAACTCCCGCATGTCTGCGGAAGGTCATCGTCCGATTTGTCAGGACACCGGTATCGTGACCTGTTTCGTGAAAATCGGGATGAATGTTCAGTGGGACAGCGATTTGACCGTTCAGGAAATGATCGATGAAGGCGTGCGTCAGGCCTATAACAACCCGGTCAACCCACTGCGTGCTTCTGTGGTGGCAGATCCTGCAGGTAAACGCATTAACACGAAAGATAACGCGCCGGCTGTGGTTCATATTGATATGGTACCGGGCAATCAGGTTGAAATTCAGCTGGCGGCCAAGGGTGGCGGTTCTGAAAACAAAACCAAGATGGTGATGCTCAATCCATCGGACGATATTGCTGAATGGGTTGAGAAGACAGTACCGCTGATGGGGGCTGGCTGGTGTCCGCCGGGTATGCTGGGTATCGGCATTGGTGGTACGGCTGAAAAAGCTGCGGTACTGGCAAAAGAGTCGCTGATGGAGCCGGTTGATATTCAGGAGCTTCAGGCGCGTGGTCCGCAGAATGCGGAAGAAGAACTGCGTCTGGATATCTTTAATCGTGTCAACAAGTTGGGTATTGGGGCGCAGGGCCTGGGCGGCCTGACCACAGTGCTGGATGTCAAAATCAAAACGGCACCGACCCATGCAGCCTCAAAACCTGTATGTCTGATCCCGAATTGTGCGGCAACCCGTCACGTGCATTTCACACTGGATGGAAACGGCCCGGCTGAGCTGACGCCGCCGAAGCTGGAAGACTGGCCGGAAGTGACCTGGGAAGTCGGTCAGAATACACGTCGCGTGAACCTGGATAACATCACCAAAGCAGAAATTCAGGAATGGAAATCCGGTGAGACAGTACTGCTGTCCGGTAAGATTCTGACTGGCCGCGATGCGGCGCACAAACGTATTCAGGAAATGCTGAATAACGGTCAGGGTCTGCCGGAAGGGGTCGACTTTACCAATCGCTTTATTTACTACGTCGGTCCGGTGGATGCTGTGGGTGATGAAGTGGTTGGCCCTGCTGGCCCGACAACCTCCACGCGGATGGATAAATTTACCGACATGATGCTGGCAGACACCGGCCTGATTGGCATGATTGGTAAAGCTGAGCGTGGTCCGGTTGCAATCGAATCGATCAAAAACCATAAAGCGGTCTACCTGATGGCTGTGGGTGGTGCGGCGTATCTGGTGGCGAAAGCGATCAAGAAATCACGCGTTGTGGCATTTGAAGATCTGGGCATGGAAGCAATCTACGAATTCGAAGTTCAGGATATGCCTGTGACGGTCGCCGTAGATTCAGATGGCGTGAATGCGCATCAGACGGGTCCGGATATCTGGAAAGTCAACATTGCTGAAATGGATGCCTGATTGGTGACCTTTCTATCAGTCTGAAATATTTTGAAATACAAAGGAGCTGGAAGGCTCCTTTTTTTTCACGCTGATGTCATCTTTGATTAAGGTGTTCACCAATAAAATGGCATTTTTTTGCTATACAACGTGTCGTGAAGTACATAATGAAGAAAAACGTCATCACCAGATGGAGAGACAACCCATGAGGTTCACTGTGTTGGCTCTGTGTTTGTCGGCAGTCATGCTGACGGGCTGCGGAGAGAAAACGAAGACTGTGCCAGAACCCGCCTCAAGGCCGGTGAAGCTGATGGCCGTTGAAGTCGGGGAAAGCCAGAGTTACCGGACATTTCCTGCACAGGTGCAAGCGGGCGACAAAGCTGTCCTGGCGTTTCGGGTTTCAGGCATGCTGGAAAGTGTGGCAGTCCTGGATGGTCAGGAAGTCAAAAAAGGGCAGCGTCTTGCGCAATTGAAAACGGATGAATTCAAGTTGCTGGTTGAACAGGCGAAAGCCAATTACCGGCTGGCGAATGTGCAGTACCAACGTAATCGTGAACTGCTGAAAACAAATGTTGTTTCTGAGCTGGATTTCGACCAGTCCAAGGCCGCGCGCAATCAGGCCAAAGCTGAGCTGGACAAGCAGGAAGCCAATCTGAGATATGCTACCTTGCTTGCGCCCTACAATGGCACGGTTTCTATTTCGATGGTGAACAACTTCGAGTACGTTTCGGCCAAGCAGCCTGTGATGCACATTCAGAGTGAAGGTTTGCTCAGTATCACTTTTCAGTTGCCTCAGCAGCTCTTGTCACGTCTGCGTGCGGGGGACGATAGAATGGCCCGGGTTATTTTTGACACGCTGCCGGATGAAGAGTTTGAAGCGCGTCTGAAAGAAATCGATACTGAGGCGGATACCAAAACGTCCAGTTTCCAGATTACGCTGACGATGGAAAAACCGGTCGGTCAGAATTTGCTGCCGGGTATGGCGGCTCAGGTCAGAATCGCACTGCCACATACAGGCGCAGGAGCGCTGCCGGAACGGGCTGTGATGCATGAAGCCGGGAAAACCTATGTGTGGCAAGTCGCAGAGAATGGCGCTGTCAGCAAGGTTGAAGTTGAACTGAATGACAGTTTCCGTGTGATTCGCGGGCTGGAAGATGGCGCAATGATTGCCACTTCCGGTGTGGCTGAACTGAAAGAAGGTCAGGTCGTTCGAGAATGGGTGAAGGAGCGGGGACTGTAAGATGAAAAAGACTCTTTTTCGTTGTTCTGCCTGTGCATTGGCCGTGCTTCTGGCGGGATGCAGTCAGGAAGCGCAACATGAAGCGAAAACCCCCTTACCGGTTGCCGTTTATCAGGTCGCGATGGCTGAAAGTTCGCCCATTCTGTCTTTTCCGGCAGTTGCCGCAGCGGCAGATAAATCTGAACTTTCTTTTCGCCTTGCCGGTGAAGTGGTGAATGTGCGCGTCAAACCAGGTGAGTTTGTGAAGGAAGGGCAATTACTGGCACAGCTGGATCCAACGGATTATCAGCTGGAAGTGAATGATGCTCAGGCCAAATTTAATGTCGCAGACAGTCAGTACCGCCGTTCTGCAAAGCTGGTTGAACAGGGATTTCTTGCGCAATCTCAGTTTGATGAATTAGCCGCTCAACGCCAGATCGCTCTGGCCAGGCTGAATCTGGCCAAACTGCGCTTGTCCTTTACTCAGCTTCATGCTCCCTTTAGTGGCGTCATTTCCAGAGTTCCCGTCGAGCAGTTCGAGAATGTCCAGGTTGGGGAAACGGTGATGAATATTCACAGTGCCAAGGCCGTTGATATTCTGATTCAGGCACCGGACATGATTTATTCCAGAAGTACCGCCAGACAGGTTCAGGATAAGCATCCGGGGACTCGCATCATCCTGAATGATGGACAGGAATATACAGCTTATCTGAAAGAGTACACCACAGAGCCGGACCCGGAACTGGGCTCATTCAAGGTCACTCTGACAATGCCGATGCCTGAGGACGAATTCATTCTGGACGGGACAGCGGTTGAAGTGAAAGTGGATGCTCAGAAAGTTCAGGTGTATCGCGCCGATGAAGTGGTGATTCCGCTCGAAGCCGTGTTTAACGAAGATGGTGATGAAATCGATCCGGCCAGCAAGTTTGTCTGGGTGGTTCAGTCGGACAACACGGTGACCAAGCGTCAGGTGGTCACGGACAAGGTCGTGCCCAGCGGGGTTCGTCTGGTCTCGGGTGTAAATGAAGGTGAATTGATTGTGATTGCAGGTGTGAACCGCCTCCGTGAAGGGCAGTCAGTGAAAATTGTCGATCAGGAGGCATCCGGTTCATGAAACAGGATATCGCAACTTATTTCATTAAAAACAAAGTGATCAGCTGGATGCTGACGCTGATCTTCCTGATCGGCGGCGCCGTGTCCTTTCTCGATTTAGGTCGTCTGGAAGATCCTGAATTTACGATCAAAGACGCCATGGTGGTGACATCCTATCCGGGCGCGACAGCGCAACAGGTCGAAGAAGAGGTCACATATCCTATCGAGAAAGCGATTGGGCAACTGCCCTACGTGGATGAGGTGAATTCCATCTCCAGCCGGAACTTATCTCAGATCACCGTGACCATGAAAAATAACTATGGCCCGGATGATTTACCGCAGATTTGGGATGAACTGCGCCGGAAAGTGAACGATCTCAAGCCGAATTTACCACCGGGTGTGGGCACACCCAAAGTGGTGGATGACTTCGGCGATGTGTACGGCATCTTGCTGGCAGTGACCGGCGAAGGGTACAGCTATCGTGAACTGAATGATTACGTGGATTATCTGCGCCGTGAACTGGAGCTGGTGAACGGTGTTGGTAAGGTGCAGGTTTCCGGGACTCAGCAGGAGCAGGTGTTCATTGAAATTTCGATGCAGCGTCTGAGTAATCTGGGTATTTCCCCGCAGACGATTTACGGCACATTACAGGAACAGAATCTAGTCACCAGTGCCGGCGGCATTCGTGTCGGTGATGAATATATTCGTGTGCAGACCACCGGGGAGTTTGAAAGCGTCGAAGCGATGGGCGATCTGATCATCAAAGATGCCGGTTCTGAGGGGCTGATTTATCTTCGGGATGTGGCAACCATCAAGCGTGGCTTTAAAGAAATTCCTGATAATCTAGTCAGTTATAATGGTCAGCAGGCTCTGAATCTCGGGATCTCCTTTGTCTCCGGCATTAATGTGGTTGAAGGGGGCAAGCGGGTGATGTCACGTCTGGCGGAGCTGAAAGAGCAGCAGCCGGTTGGCATGGATATCGGCGTGGTGTACAGCCAGCCGTCTGAGGTTGATAAATCTGTCAGTGGTTTCGTGGTGAGTCTGGGCCAGGCGGTCATCATCGTGATTGTTGTGCTGCTGTTCTTTATGGGGCTGCGCTCCGGCATTTTGATTGGCCTGATTCTGCTGCTGACTGTGCTGGCCACCTTTGTGTTTATGAAATGGATGGCTATCGACCTGCAGCGCATCTCGCTGGGGGCACTGGTTATCGCGCTCGGGATGCTGGTGGATAATGCCATCGTGGTGGTGGAAGGGATTCTGATCGGGATGCAGAAAGGCCGGACGCGTTTGCAGGCGGCCTCTGATATTGTCACGCAGACCAAGTGGCCCTTGCTGGGCGCAACGGTGATTGCTGTTATGGCCTTCGCGCCGATTGGTCTGTCGCAGGGCTCGACGGGCGAGTACACCCGCACGCTGTTTACCGTGCTCTTGATTTCTCTGATGCTGAGTTGGTTTACCGCGATTTCGCTGACGCCGTTTTTTGCCGATCTCTTCTTTAAATCGCAGAAAACTGAGAACAGCGAAGAAGCCAGTGACCCCTATAAAGGCCTGGTGTTCGTTCTGTACCGAAAGTTTCTGGAATTCTGTATGCGCCGCGCCTGGCTGACCATCATTTCGCTGGTTGTGATGCTGGCAGCCAGTCTGTATGGATTCACACAGATCAAACAGTCGTTTTTCCCGGCCTCAACGTCCCCGATGTTCATGGTGGATATCTGGTTGCCGGAAGGCACGGATATCCGGGCCACCAATGACACGCTGAAACGTCTTCAGCAGCAGATAGAACAGGACGACCGGGTCGAATTTCTCAGCACCAGTGCTGGTCAGGGCTCACAACGGTTCATGCTGACGTATTCTCCAGAGAAAAGTTATGCCGCATACGGCGAGCTGATTATCCGGGTGAAAAACTTTGAGGATGTGCTGCCTGTGATGTCTCAGGTGCAGGCGACGATCCGTAAAGGCTTTCCTGAACTGGAATACAAGCTGAAGCAAATCATGTTGGGTCCCTCTTCCGGGGCGAAAATTGAAGCCCGGTTGATCGGTCCGGATCCAACGGTGCTGCGTGGTCTGGCCAAAGATGTGGTCGACATCATGCGCGCCGATCCGGGGACAGCCAATATTCGTCATGACTGGCGGGAGCGATCTAAAGTTCTGGAGCCTGTGTTTAATGAAAGTCAGGCCCGCCGTTACGGGATCACCAAGAAAGATGTGGATGATTTCCTGCAGATGGCTTTTTCGGGATTGTCGGTCGGGGTCTATCGGGATGGCACCACGCTGATGCCGATTGTTGCCCGCTTGCCGGATCAGGAAAGGGTAGATGTCAGTACGATCGAAGGGATGAAGATCTGGAGCCCGGCTGTGCAGGGCTATGTTCCTTTGCAACAGGTGGTGACTGCCGTCAACGTCCGCTGGGAAGACCCGCTGATCGCCCGGAAAGACCGGAAACGTGTCCTGACTGTCATGGCCGATCCGGATCCACTGGGAGAGGAAACGGCAGCGACAGTGCAGAAACGGATTCAGTCCACCATTGAAGCGATTGAACTGCCATCTGGCTACGCGCTGGAGTGGGGCGGGGAGTATGAGTCGTCTGGAGACGCGAAAGCCTCGCTGTTCAGTTCCATGCCGATGGGTTATCTGATGATGTTCCTGATCACCATCTTCCTGTTTAACAAGGTGAAGGAAGCATTGATTGTCTGGGCGACCGTGCCGCTGGCGGTGATCGGGGTGGCATCCGGTCTGCTGTTGCTGAACACCCCGTTCGGCTTTATGGCCTTGCTGGGTTTTCTGAGCCTGTCGGGGATGCTGATTAAAAACGGCATCGTACTGCTGGATCAGATTGAAATTGAAATCAGCAGCGGGAAAGACAAGTATCAGGCGGTGGTTGATGCAGCTGTCAGCCGGGTGCGTCCGGTTTGTATGGCCGCAATTACCACGATTCTGGGGATGTTGCCGTTGCTGCCGGATGTGTTCTTTAAGCCGATGGCCGTCACCATTATGTTTGGTTTGGGCTTTGCAACTGTGTTGACTCTGATTGTGGTGCCGGTCTTGTACCGGATGTTCCACAGCGTCCCTTTGCCTTCCCGGCAAATCGCCTCAGAGCCTCAGTAAGTGACATGAATAACCCGGCCATGCCGGGTTATTTTTAGGGTGTCGGTGAACCGTTTACCGGGGACGATGCTGCGGTTCTTGCCAGCAAAGTTTTTGTTATGACCGGATAAACAATCAGCGAGAACAGAATCATGCTGATTGCCATGGTCAGAAAGAGTGGTTTGTAGGCGAAATCTGCCGGTAGCATCAGCAACAAGGCGATTGAGACCGCTCCCCGCGCTCCGGAAAAATTCAGCAGCCAGAAATCCAGCCGGTTCAGTTTACGCTGATCGATATGGAGCACGGGTCGCATCAGCCAGAGTGAGATAAAACGGGCGGCAAATAACAGCACAATGGAAAGCCCGATCACCACAAAAGACAGATTGTCGACGGAAAGCAGGGTAAACACACTGGCGCCCAGCAGGAAGAACAGCAGCGCATTGGCCAAATAGTCCAGGTATTCCCAGATCTCCTGATGGGCCTGATGGTTTGCATCGTCCTGATAAGGTTTGTAACCATAAGCCAGTGCGGCGGCAAAGACGGCGAGAATACCGGAAAAATGCATTTCTTCGGCCAAGACAAAACTGCCGTAAGCCAGTGCCAGGGTAATGTTGGTGGTCAGGGTGTAATGTCTTTCATGCAGCAGGGACAGTAACCAGCGTGCGCCTCTGCCTAATACAATCCCAACGGTCAGAGCGCCGATCACGTGACTGACAAAGCTGAGGATGCTGTCAGCCAGATTCAGTTTTTCATCGGTAAACACAACCAGAGACAAGATCCCCGCCACCGTGACAACAAAGCCATCATTCAGAATGGACTCACCTTCAATTAAAAGCTTCTGATCTTCGGTGACTTGCTGATTGCCTTTGAACAGGGCGCTGATCGCGAGCGGATCTGTGGCAGAGATGATAACGCCAAACAGCAGAGCCGGCAGAACGGGCACACCGAGCAGCCAGTGAACTGCCGCGGCAATCACCAGCATACTGAGCACGATACCCAAAGTGCCAGCCAGTGTTGCCGGCACTAACACATGCTTAAAATGAAACAGGCACATGCATTGTGTCGATGCAAACACCAGCAAAGGCACAAACACGTAGAGCACCACATGGGGTTCCAGCACCAGATCTGGCAGCTGCGAGTCCGGCATGGCGGACAGTGCACCGTAGATCAATCCAAAGAAAAGAATCCAGGTGATATCCGAAAACAGCCGCCAGCGGTGGGAGAAGAAAAATATCGTGTTCAGCGCAATCCAGCCCAGGACAGCAAAGATGACGAGTGAGGGAATCGACTCATAACCAGTCACAGCAATCTCTCCAGAAAGTGATTGTTTTTTATACTGTAAGCCAGTAAGAGTGTGAAGCAAGCAGTTTATCTGGTCTGCCGTTCAAAAAAATCAGGCTCCCGTCCGGGAGCCTGAAAAAAGAGTCCGTGTCGAATCTGAATCAGCCGTTTACTTTCCAGCTGATTTGCTCACCGGCACGGATCGGCACCACGATATCGGCACCGAATGCCATCGACTGAGGTACTTCCCAGCTTTCTTTGGTCAGCGTAATGGTGTCGCTGTTGCGGGGTAGGCCGTAGAAATCCGGGCCATTGTGGCTGGCAAAGGCTTCCAGTTTGTTGAGCGCGCCTGCCAGTTCGAACACTTCAGCATACAGCTCAATGGCGGCATGGGCGGTATAGGAACCCGCACAACCACAGGCCGCTTCTTTTTTGCCTTTGGCATGCGGCGCAGAGTCGGTGCCCAGGAAGAATTTTTTGCTGCCACTGGTGGCTGCTGCGATCAATGCTTCCTGATGGGTGTTACGCTTCAGGATCGGCAGGCAGTAAAAATGCGGACGAATCCCCCCTGCCAGCATGTGATTCCGGTTATACATCAGGTGATGAGCCGTAATCGTTGCGCCGACATTCGGACCTGCACTGTTCACAAACGCCACTGCCTCCTTGGTGGTGATGTGTTCCAGAACGATTTTCAGATCCGGCATCTTGGCCACGATAGGGGCTAGAACCGTTTCCAGGAAAACTTTTTCACGGTCGAAAATATCGACATCGTGCTGGGTCACTTCGCCATGAATCAGCAGCGGCATGCTCACTTCCTGCATGGCTTCCATGGTTGGCAGCAGCTTGTTGATATCAGTCACACCAGAGTCTGAATTGGTGGTTGCACCGGCCGGATAGAGTTTTGCGGCATAGACATGGCCAGTGGCTTTGGCTTTTCGGATTTCGTCGGGGGTTGTGTTATCGGTGAGGTAAAGCACCATCAAAGGAGAGAAATTTTCACTTGGCTGAGCAGCCAGAATACGATCACGGTAGGCCAGGGCGGCTTCAGTATCAGTCACGGGAGGAATCAGGTTTGGCATCACAATTGCTCTGCCCATATATCGGCTGATGTCCCGGACTGTGTCATTCAGCACATCGCCATCGCGCAGGTGAACGTGCCAGTCATCCGGACGAGTAATAGTGATCGACGTCATAGTAGCTCCCTCCAAAAAAATTCGACCGATTCTAAAAGTATGGTCTGGCGAAGTAAAGCCGAATTCCTCCTCAAGCTCTCAAAACGGGCAATCGTTTGCCTCGGTGGTTCATGCTGAATGTGAATGTTTCGTTAAAACTCTTAACAAACACGTGAAAAGTTGATCGAAAACAATTGATAAACAGAATGACGTGATAGCGTTCGCAATATGCACGCAGTATCACTTACTGTGTGTTTTGTTAGTGGTTTTTTCTTACCTTATACACATGAGATAGATAATAAATGACACATATAACAAGAAAGCAGGATATTACACCAATCCTTGATGAAACCTTTCGGATACGGGTGGATGAGACTGAAGTCGATGCCGTGCCCGGAGAAAGTGTCCTGAGTACATTACTGGCGAACGAGTTCAGACGCATCATGAAAAATGATTACGGGCAGTCATCCGGTGCCTTCTGTGGCATGGGGGTGTGCCATTGCTGCATGGTCAGCATCAATGGACGCCATAAAAAACGTGCCTGCCAGACCATCGTTCAGCCTGGTATGGAAGTCAGCACCTGTCGTAACCGTGTTGTTGAAGGAGCCGAACAGAATGTCTGAGTCGATTGTAGTTGTGGGCGCAGGCCCTGCCGGGATGTCGATTGCGACAACACTGTCTGAACACGGCATACGCACGACTGTGGTAGATGAGTCGCCCAAAGCTGGCGGCGTGATCTACCGGGGACCGTGGCGGACGACGCAAGCCATGCCCCATCTGGATGAAAATCTGCAAAAAAAAATCCGGTTACAACAAGAATTGGTGGTGAAGCATCAGGCCAACATTCAATTGCAGACAGAAACCCGGGTACTGGGGCCGCTGGCGAATAACCAGTTGTTGTTGTCACACCATGACAAACTGTCTCAGTTGGATTTTGACTATCTGTTTTTAGCGACAGGCTGTCAGGAGCGAAGCATTCCGTTTCCCGGATGGCAGTTACCGGGTGTGATGCTGACCGGAGGGATTCAGTTACAGCTGAAAAGCGGGCTGGTACGTCCTGGTCATCAGGCCGTTCTAACGGGCACCGGCCCCTTGCTGATTCTGGTGGCCTGTCAGCTTCATCGTGCTGGTGTCGCTGTTCAAGGTGTCTTTGATGCCACGCCGTTTATGGAGATCAGCAAAGAGGTACTGGCTTTGCTGAACCGTCCGCAAGTGACTCTGGAAGGGATGTCGCTGATGGCGTATCTCAAGCGTCATCGCATTCCGGTGAAACATGGCTGGGGGATCGTGAAAGCCGAAGGTGGCGACACCCTTGAACGCGTTGCAGTCGCGCCCTATAACCGGAACTGGGAAGCGGATAAACAGCACCTTGAATGGATTGATGCTGATCTGCTGGGGGTTGGCTACGGTTTTGCCTCCCGCTCACAATTAGCGCAGCTAATGGATCTCAATGTTCGGGTGGATGAGTTCAGTGGCTTGATTCCAGTGACGGATGCCCAGCAACGGAGCAGCCGTGAGAACATTTTCTGTGCCGGTGACTCCGCGCGTTTTGCCGGTGCCGATGTCGCGATTGTCGAAGGGCAGATCGCAGCTCTGTCACTGGTGGCTGAATTGAAACCGGAAAAAGCAACCGACATACAGGCGCAACTGACCGAACTGCAAAAAACGCTGCGACGCTATTATCGCTTCCGGGGCGCATTTGACCGGGCCAACCAGCGCAAGAAAGGATTGCTGCAATTGCCTGAGCCTGACACCGTGATTTGCCGTTGCGAACAGGTGAAACGTTCCGCGATTGATCAAGCGATTCAAGAAGGATGCCGGGATACCGTGAGCCTGAAAATGCGTACTCGCGTCACCATGGGTGACTGCCAGGGGAAAACCTGCAGTCATTACTGTTACGACCGGCTGGCCCAGGAGGGCTTCCACAACGAGCAGGGGCACTTCAGAACCCGGTTCCCGCTCGATCCGATTCCTTTTTCAGCCATGGAGGACGAAGCATGAGTCAATATGATGTGGTGATTTGCGGCGGCGGTGTGATTGGCGGTTCGGTTGCCTACGCACTCAGCAGAAATCAGGATCTGAAGATCGCACTGGTCGATTATAAAAATCCGGGGAATGCCTCGCGGGCGTCTGCAGGTGGTTTATGGGCCATGGGCGAGTCTACCGGTCTTGGCTGCGGTGTCATTCTGTTTAAGACGCTGTCGAAACAGCTTCAGGAAGGGGCCGATGTCTCTCAGGCCGAGGGCATGAAACCGCACATCATGCCCAAACCGTTTTTTGATCTGGCAATGATGTCGAACGCCATGTATCCGGCACTCAATCAGGAGTTGCTGGATAGGCACGGCGTTGATATGAAATTTGAAAAAACCGGACTGAAGTTTGTGCTGTTTGATCAGTACGACCGGATTTACGCCGAACATATCGCCGCCGCCGTGCCAGACCGGCAGCAGCATATCCGCTGGTTAGATCGGGATACCCTGCTCAGTGAAGAGCCGAATATTTCCCGGGAAGCCATTGGCGCCATGGAGTTTGATACCGACCATCAGATCAACCCGTACCGGCTGAATGACGCATACGTGGAAGCGGCCCGTCAGAACGGTGTCGACCTGTACCTCAATACCAAAATCACGGGGATTGAGCGTCAGGGGAACCGGGTGACCGCCGTGCAGACTTCTCGCGGTAAACTGAACTGCGGCATGATCATCAATGCCGGTGGCGCCTGGGCTGAACAAATCAGCCTGTGGGCAACGGGCATGCAAATGCCGGTTTTCCCGGTGAAAGGTCAGGTGCTTGTCTCAGAAAAGCTGCCGAAAATCCTCAATGGCTGTATCACCACCAGTGATTGTTACATTGCTCAGAAGGATAACGGCGAGATTCTGATTGGCTCGACAACCGAAGAGCGTGGTTATGACACCAGTACCGATCTGACCCTGCTCAAGCAACTGGCACAAGGCGCAACCAAGTCCATCCCTCAATTGCGGGATATGAATATCAAGCGTTGCTGGGCCGGATTACGTCCCGGTTCGCCGGACGAGCTGCCGATTCTTGGTCCGATGCCGGGTGTGGAAGGGTACATGAATGCGTGCGGGCATTTCCGTACGGGCATGCTGACCTCTGCAATCACAGGTAAGTTGCTGAATGAATTGGTCCGCGGCGAATCAACCAGCGTCGATATCAGCCCCTTCCTGTACGATCGTTTCCTGAACGATCGGGGGGAAATGGTGGGTGAATATCACCTTGAAGCCAGCCTGTAATTTGGGTGAAGTTTGCTGAGAAAAAGCCTCAGGCCACAGTCTGAGGCTTTTTGATTGAGGGCCTGGTGTCGATTCAGCGTGAAGGGGACAGCTGCGGACGATGCTCATCCAGCAGACAGATCCCGCAGCCGATGGTATAAGCCAGCAGATCCAGCCAATCGAAGGTCGCACCAAAGATGATCCGGAGGGCGGTGTGATCCGCCAAGCCCAGCCACGTCAGCACCTGCACATATTGTGCCCATTCAATACTGTAAGCAAAGAGCAGTACGCCCAGGCTGGCAACCCATGGTTTGCATTGAACCACTGTGGTGACACAAGCGTAAATCCAGATCACCACCAGCACATCGCCGATAAAGGGTCGGATGAAACTGTCTTTGACGTACAGCGCAATAAAAACAAGGATCGCCAGTAAAGTCAGACTGATCAGACAGCGGTGCAATGAGAATCGAATCATAAGGGCCTGCATTCTGTGTTGGTTTCAGGTTGAAGTCGCTTCAGAGCCGCCGAACACGGCCCTGAGTGTCATGGTGTCAGTTGCATTCAGTCACTGACTTACTTTGATTGGTTTTCGTGGTCGGGTTGATTGTTTTGAGGCGACGGAATCTGAGCCGAACGGTCATACCAGTTGATATGGCGGGTCAGAACCATGACAAAGCTCAAAATGACAAAGCAGAGCAGGGTTCCCATCAGTAAAGCGTAGCTTTCTGCCTGCAGCAGTCCAAACAGCAGCGCATACAGCATCAGCATACATCCGGCGAAGATGGCCCCATGCCGTGTGTGTCTCAGGATACCGGCAACATAAACACCTAACACCGCACTGGAAGCGAAGGCAGAGACCAGATACGACCCGTTGAACCCAATGTGCTCACTGAAAGAAATCAGCAGCAGGTAAAACACCGCCAGCGCCAGTCCGACAAAACCATACTGAACCGGGTGAATGGGTTTGGCCTGAAAGATTTCCAGCAGGAAAAAGGCAGCGAAAACCAGGGTGATTACCAGCAGTGAGTAGTTGATGGCACGATAGGATTTCAGATAGTGATCAACCGGTTCAATTAAACTCACGCCCATCTGGCGGCTGTTCAGTGGGTCACATCTGTTGCCGGACAGACACTGGTTCAGTAATTCATCAATATTGCTCGACAGATGATTGGTCATCCAGACCGCGTTGAATCCCTGTTCAGAAATATTCGATTCAACCGGCAGATAGTCTCCGGTAAAGCTTGGGTGCGGCCAGGCAGAGCTCAGAGCGACTTCCGTTTGTTTCCCCACAGGTGAAACGCTGAGCGAATCCATCCCCTGCAAAACCATCGACAGATCAAACTGAAGGGGCTGCGCCAGATCCAGCGCGTTCGGATCGAGCGGGATATGAAAACCCTGAGACCATTGTTTCAGGCCCGTCCCGGGTTGAATGCGAAAATCCTGTCCATTGAGTTTAGCCTGTCCGATGTGATTGATACCCCGGCTGTCTGAAACCGCCACAACCAGCTCGACGGATTCAATCTGTTCTGCGGGAATGTCCTTGAGGCCGGTCAGCGCATAGCTGCCTTTCAGGTTTGTATCGGCATGATAAAGCCGGGCGGTATAAATGCCGCGATACTTTTCAAAGCTCTTGAGCTGCGCATTCATCTGGAATTGTTCAGGCAGAATATATTTGGCCAGGGTCACTTCGTAAGGGCCCTCTTTTCCGGCCACAGTCTGACGGTATTTCGCAATCAGCAACGGGCCTAAAATGGATTGCCGATCGCTGCTGCTACGCGCGATGTCCCGGCGGACGCTGTCTTGCAGGTCGGAACGCTCACTGATGAGGTTTTGAATCATGGCGGTCGGAATTTGTAGCAGCAGCAGTAAAAACAGCACGACACCGAATTTCATGCCGATTTCGCTCTGGAAAATTTTTTTCATGATGAGTCTCCTTGGTTTGCAGAGACTCTAGCTGTCGAACATGGTGTGCAGATGGAGAGAAGATGGAGATTCTATGGAGACGGAAAGGTCAGGGTGACGCTGACACCGTCTGCTGTGTTTTGAATCGCTAATTCACCCTGATGCAATTTGGTGACCTGTTCCACGAAATTCAGCCCAAGCCCCGTACTCTTCGCGCCATTTTCACGCGGCAGCGAATAGAATCGCTCGGTCAGCCGGGGGAGGGCATAGTCCGGAATGTGAGGCCCTTCATTGAAAAGACGGATCGCCATCAGACCATCCGTTTGTGAGACGCGCCATTCAATCTTTCCGCCGGGGCGGACGAAATCCAGAGCGTTCTCCATCAGATTAAACAAGGCTTGCTGCAGCAGGAACTGATCACCATGGATCGTGCAAGGGTTGTCCACAGCCAGATGGCATGCGCTCTTGTTCACGCTGAGTCTGGCATCCGCCGACTGCATTACATGGTTGATCAGGGTTTCAAACGAAATGCGGGAAACCTGTTCAAGCTGCGGCATTTTTTCCAGCTTGGCCAATTCCAGCAATTGCTCAATCAGTTGCTGCATGCGATTGCTTTCCCGTTCGATATTCCCGGCAAAATGGGTGACCTTGGCCTCGGGCAAGGGCATCTGCAGAATTTCACTGGCCCCTTTGATGGCCGACAGCGGACTTTTCAGCTCATGGGTGAGGGTCTGGACATAGTCTTCCACATATTGTTTGCCGTCGAGCTGGCTGCGAAGTTTTTCCAGTGCATCACTCAAACCGGCAAACTCATAAAAAATCCGGAATCTGGGTTTGGCGACTTTTTGGCCTGCGCCCATCTTTTCTGCATACCCGGCCAGTTTGGACAAGGCCGAGTTGATCCGCCAGGCCAGCAATCCACCCACAATCAGGACCAGCCCGGTCATCAGCAGCATCCAGAACGCCAGATTGCGCTTGGTTTGATCGATAAAAGGCTGAATGGAACGGTTGGCTTTCGCGACGGTGACGCTGCCGATGATTTGCCCGTTGTGATACACAGGGGCGGCAATATGCATGACGGAAGAAGCCGGGTCTGCCTGATCCAGGGGGGTGCTGCGGGCACCATACTGTCCCCGCAAGGTCAGGTATACATCGTTCCATTGCGAGAAATCTTTGCCGATATCCCGTTGCCACGAATCTGCCACAACGATGCCCTGCCGATCAGTGATGTAAATTCTGTGGTTGATGGCATGCTTACCAACCTCCCAGATCAGGGCATTGGGCTCTCGCTTGCCGTAGGTTGCGATCAGTTGAGTCAGCTTACTTTGCGTCATGTTGCCGCTGGCTAGATCCGCTTCGGCAAGCACCGCCAGAAGGTGAGCCATGTCGACTAAGGTTTCTTCAGTCGCCTGACGCATACTGGGCTTGAGCTCCTGAACCATGGTTTGACTGACGACATAAGCCGTGAAAGCAACCAGAATAAAAAACAGCATAAACAGTCGTATGCCAAGTGGGATCCGGGGCCAGCGACTCATGCGGTGTCCTTGTCTGAAAAATAGTAGCCAAAGCCCCGTTTGGTCTGAATTCGCTCGGGCTGGCCAACGGCTTTCATTTTGTGGCGAATTGCCTTGATATGGGAGTCAATATTTCGTTCGTAAACGGCTTCCGGGGCCATGTCCGCAGCGATCATCAACTGCTCTCTGCTGAGCACTCGGGGAGAAACCTGAATCAGTTTATCCAGAATTTTAAACTCGACGGCGGTCAGACCCAGCGGCTGGTTCTGAGCATGGTAATCAAAGTTGTCTGCAATCAGTGCATGGTTCACCGCATCGATCATCAGCACCTGAGCCGGTGCTTGTTCTGTCATGGACTTTGCTGGCGTCTGTTTTTTGATGCGAAGCTTAATCCGGGCCAGCATTTCCCGGGGACTGAATGGCTTGGTGACATAATCGTCCGCGCCAATTTCCAGCCCGACGACGCGGTCAATTTCATCGTTTCTCGCCGTCAGAAAGATGATCGGGACATCGGAAAATTCCCGGATGGTTTTGCACAGTTCGAATCCGTTTGCATCCGGCAGTCCGATATCCAGCACGACTAAACCGGGCGGGTGAGCCTTCAGATCAGCCAGCCCTTCACCGGCGGTCGGAAACCAGCGGACCTGATAACCGTCCATCTCGAGGACATGGATTAAAGTATCCGCAATGGCAGGTTCATCTTCAATGATCAGAATATTCAAAACAGGGCCCATTTTTGACAGGAAACCGGATTATACCCCTGTTGATTTCAACCAATCGAGTGCTTCTGATTCGCGGGTGTGATTTTGCTTGAAATTCTCACTTTTCTCCGGCTCAATTCGGTTTATTTTCTGGATTTTCCGGCGCAATGGAACCTTTACCTTATCTTCGAGAAGTCAGTCTGAAACGCGATCAGATTGATTCATTCAGCACTTATCCGTTTTCGATTCCTGCCGTGAAAGGCTTGGATCAAATTGACTTCAGCGCTGAAGTGACCATCTTTGTCGGCGAAAACGGCAGTGGTAAATCCACACTGCTGGAAGCGATTGCGGTGGGGATGGGATTCAATGCCGAAGGCGGCTCGAAAAATTTCCATTTCTCGACCCGAAGCACGCATTCCAGCTTGTACAAATATCTGCGGTTCAGTAAATCCTTCCGGCGGTATCAGGACGGATTTTTCCTGCGGGCCGAAAGTTTTTATAACGTCTCGACCCATATTGATGAGCTGGATGAAGCGCCCAGTTTTGGTCCGCCGATTATTGATTCCTACGGCGGCGTGTCACTGCATCATCAGTCCCATGGTGAATCTTTTCTGAGCTTAATGGTGGAGCGCTTCGGCGGCAAAGGTTTGTATATTCTCGACGAACCGGAAGCGGCTTTGTCTCCTATGCGCCAAATGTCGGTCCTGAGCCGGATGCATCAGCTGGTGCAGGACCAATCGCAATTTATTATTGCGACACATTCCCCCATGCTGATGGCTTATCCCGGTGCACTGATTTATCAGATCGGTCCGAATGGCATTCACCCGATCAAATACGAAGACACGGAACATTACACCATCACCAAAGCTTTTTTGAATCATCCCCAACCGATGCTGGATGCATTATTTGAGGAAGATTGAGAGGGGATGGATGACGACATGCTGATTCTTTACACGGGTAGCTGTTTTATACTCCCTATGTCTGTGAAATGCTCTGCATTCAGGGGGGCAAAATCTCGATCTCCCCAGTGCGATAACAATGTCTCGCGAAACACTGTCAGCTTCGCAGAAGACTGGCGTGAGGGCGGGTAAAGCAGTGTCAGATGCTGGGGAGGTGGTG
>NZ_JAUORR010000090.1:0-617 GCF_030547945.1 Photobacterium sp. 1_MG-2023
GTGACAGAAATCACGCCCGGATCTTCAGCAGCTTCGAAGTCACGGCCTTCTTTCGCTTTGTACCAGTCCATGATGCGGCCAACGAACGGCGAAATCAGGAACACACCGGCTTCAGCACAGGCACGGGCCTGAGCGAAAGAGAACAGCAGAGTCAGGTTACAGTTGATGCCTTCTTTTTCCAGCACTTCTGCAGCGCGGATCCCTTCCCAGGTCGATGCCAGTTTGATCAGGATACGGTCGTTGCTGATGCCAGCATCGTTGTACATTTTGATCAGCTTGCGAGCTTTTGCAACACTGGCTTGCGTGTCGTAAGACAGGCGAGCGTCAACTTCAGTGGAGATACGGCCAGGCACGACGTTCAGGATTTCTTTCCCGATGTTCACGGCCAGCTTGTCGCCCGCGTCTTCGATTTGTTGTGCTTTATCGTTGCTCTGTGCTTTGGCATACGCAATGGCATCGTCGATGAGCGGCGCATACTGCTCGATTTCAGCAGCTTTCAGAATCAGGGACGGGTTGGTGGTCGCGTCTTGCGGTTGATATTTCTTAATCGCTTCGATGTCGCCGGTGTCGGCAACAACAGTCGTCAGGGCGCGCAGTTGTTCAAGTTTGTTGCTCAT
>NZ_JAUORR010000091.1:0-597 GCF_030547945.1 Photobacterium sp. 1_MG-2023
CAAAGTGAGTCCGGCGAAACAAATCAAACCTTGGTTGTTTGCGATACAGACCCTTTGGGGTTGTATGGTTAAGTGACTAAGCGTACACGGTGGATGCCTGGGCAGTCAGAGGCGATGAAGGACGTACTAACTTGCGATAAGCGGTGATGAGGCAGTAAGAGCCACTTGAGTCACCGATTTCCGAATGGGGAAACCCAGCTGCATAAGCAGTTATCATCAGGTGAATACATAGCCTGGTGAGGCGAACCGGGGGAACTGAAACATCTAAGTACCCCGAGGAAGAGAAATCAACCGAGATTCCGGCAGTAGCGGCGAGCGAAACCGGATTAGCCCTTAAGCGTTTTTTGTGTCAGGTGAAGGCTCTGGAAAGTGCCGCGATACAGGGTGACAGCCCCGTAACCGACGATACCTTAAACGTGAAAACGAGTAGGACGGGACACGTGTTATCTTGTCTGAAGATGGGGGGACCATCCTCCAAGGCTAAATACTCCTGACTGACCGATAGTGAACCAGTACCGTGAGGGAAAGGCGAAAAGAACCCCTGTGAGGGGAGTGAAATAGAACCTGAAACCGTGTACGTACAAGCAGTAGGAGCCC
>NZ_JAUORR010000092.1:0-578 GCF_030547945.1 Photobacterium sp. 1_MG-2023
CAATACTGTATGATCGGTGGATTTGTGATTGCTTTCATTTTGTTATTTGTTGCCGGACCTATGGTTTTTGCTGGCGCAGGTGCCGCCTCGCTCTCATTTTTAAAGTTAGGTTCAATACCAGAGCCAGAACCTGAAGAAAGTGCGTGGCCTTGGTTGGGAATTTATAGCCTTATTGTTAAAAAACCGTTTTTATATGATAAGTATAAAGTTCAGACCCATGGTTATAATAGCCTTATATTAACAGCAAAAGAATTGGAAGAAGTAATCAGTATCATAAAAGATTATGATCATCATGATTTAGATATTTTATATAAAAAAGAAGATAGCTTTTTTGACCGTTGGTGGCATATCCAAGATAAGATGCCGTTTAGTGATACAACACTCTAGATTTTTTAGAAATTTTTTCGAAAAATTTATTTATATTATTCATTTATCCGCCTGTAAATTTATCGGCGGATTATTTTTTTAATTATGGAAAAACTCAAGCAAAGATACGCGCAAGTACAACGGCAACTCAATGCCGATCCTGTATTCAATAATTGGGAAGTTCAATATCAGACATGTAGTCGTATTTATAA
>NZ_JAUORR010000093.1:0-571 GCF_030547945.1 Photobacterium sp. 1_MG-2023
GCGCAGATTATGTCGTCCAAGTAAAGGCTAATCAAAAATTACTAAACCATGCTGTCAAAGAGCAATTTGCACAGGCATTTGAAAATCAAGATATCCTTGCTCAAAGCACAACATCTGAAAAGGCTCATGGTCGGATAGAGACTCGAACCGTTTTTCAGGTGAAAGCTGATTTTTCTGATGAACTCAGTGAAAAATGGCCGTCAGTAAAGACATTAGTTGCCGTTGAACGAGATCGAAATAACGTTATTGATACGAAGTATTATCTGAGCTCGCTGGATATTAACCCAGAGCTGGCAGGTAAATGTGTTCGTGAGCACTGGGCAATAGAGAATAGTCTTCACTGGATCTTAGATGTTGTTTATAAAGAAGATATTTGCCGTATTCGTGAGAAAAAAGCTGCTGAGAACTTAGCGATGTTCCGCCGAGTCTCACTGAATATAGCGAAACAAGAGACATCTGTAAAAGACAGTATGAAAGGTAAGTTGGTCCGAGCAAGTTACTGTGATAATTACCGCTCAACCTTGTTATTTGGCACTGTAAAATCGAGTTAACAAAGTATGCTCCGGCCCTG
>NZ_JAUORR010000094.1:0-557 GCF_030547945.1 Photobacterium sp. 1_MG-2023
ATTCCCGCCTGCACGAAAATAGCAGTAACGGAATGAATTTAAAGTGATTCGTCGTTCCCGCGCAGGCGGGAACCCAGTGACGTTGATGCGCTGAAGGTTCGTCTGGGTGCTGTGAACGATATTACAGAATGGCCTGAACCATGTTGTGATTTGATCTGTTCAATGAAGATTTTTGTGTGTTTGTAGCTCGGCGCTTTATGGATTCCCGCCTTCGCGGGAATGACGGTAATTAGTTGTTTTTATTCGATTTAATATGGGGTGGGTGTTGTGGGTTCCCCGTGAGTACGGGGATGCATGCTCTATCGATCAATTTAAGTTTACCGCGGTGTTCGGATGAGGTGATCTGTGGATTCCCGCCTGCACGAAAATAGCGGTAACGGAATGAATTTAAAGTGATTCGTCGTTCCCGCGCAGGCGGGAACCCAGTGACGTTGATGCGCTGAAGGTTCGTCTGGGTGCTGTGAACGATATTACAGAATGGCCTGAACCACGTTGTGATTTGATCTGTTCAATGAAGATTTTTGTGTGTTTGTAGCTCGGCGCTTTATGGATTCCCG